>CAIJKC010000001.1 GCA_903821145.1 uncultured Actinomycetes bacterium
TGGTCCGCACACACAAGCTCAAGGCTCACGATGAGAAGAACGAAGCCGGTATCGGCGATCGCGTTCTCTTGATGGAGACTCGTCCGCTATCCGCTACCAAGCGTTGGCGCGTTGTGCAGATCCTCGAGAAGGCTAAGTAAGGGGTAAAGAAGAATGATTCAACAAGAATCGCGACTTCGCGTCGCCGATAACACAGGTGCAAAGGAACTTCTCTGCATCCGTGTACTCGGAGGCTCATCCCGTCGCTACGCCGGTATCGGTGACATCATCGTATGTACCGTCAAGGATGCTATCCCTGGTGGTCAGGTAAAGAAGGGTGAGGTCGTTAAGGCCGTCATCGTTCGTACCGTCAAAGAGAATCGTCGTCCCGACGGTTCATATATCAAGTTTGATGAGAACGCTGCAGTGATCTTGAAGGCTGATGGCGAGCCACGTGGAACCCGTATCTTCGGACCAGTTGCTCGTGAACTCCGCGATAAGAAATTCATGAAGATCATTTCATTAGCGCCGGAGGTTCTATAAAAATGGCAAGCATTAAGAAGGGCGATACCGTTCAGGTTATTGCTGGCAAAGATAAGGGTGTTAAAGGCACCGTTCTCGAAGTCAACAAAGAGTCTGAGCGCATCCTCGTCGAAGGTGTGAATCGCGTAAAGCGCCACACAAAGGAAGAGACTTCTGATCGCGGCGTAAAAGTCGGCGGAATTCTCACTGTTGAGTCTTCGATCCACATCTCGAATGTGCAGATCGTTGGCGATGACGGCAAAGCAACTCGTATTGGTTCACGTAAAGATGACGAGGGCAAGAATGTCCGCATCTCACGTCGTACCGGGAAGGACATCTAATAATGTCTACTGCAACTCAGCCACGTCTTAAGGCGCGCTACATTGCCGAGATCAAGCCAGCACTTAAGGCGACCTTCTCATACGGCAACGTTATGCAGATCCCAACGCTGACTAAGGTCATCGTGAATATGGGTGTCGGCGAAGCAGCTCGTGACTCTAAGTTGATTGAAGGTGCGATCCGCGATCTCACCATCATCACCGGCCAGAAGCCACAAGTGACTAAGTCACGTAAGTCGATCGCGCAGTTCAAATTGCGTGAAGGCATGCCCATTGGTGCACACGTCACACTACGTAATGATCGTATGTGGGAGTTCACAGACCGTCTTCTCTCCATCTCACTTCCTCGTATCCGTGACTTCCGCGGCCTCTCACCTAAGCAGTTTGATGGCAACGGCAACTACACCTTCGGTCTTACTGAGCAATCAGTATTTCCTGAGATCGAGCAGGACAAGATCGATCGTCAGCGCGGTATGGATATCACTTTTGTAACAACAGCCAAGACAGATGAAGAAGGCCGCGAGCTCTTGAAGCAACTCGGTTTTCCATTCCGTGAGAACTAAGGGGAGCGACTAATGGCAAAGACATCACTTAAGGTCAAAGCAGCGCGCAAGCCTAAGTTCAAGGTCCGCGGTTACACACGTTGCCAGCGTTGCGGTCGCCCGCATGCTGTCTACCAAAAGTTCGGCATCTGCCGTATCTGTTTCCGCGAGATGGCTCACCGTGGTGAGTTGCCTGGCATCACGAAAGCATCTTGGTAAGACCAAAAGAGTTTTAATAACCCACTAACTACGAGACAGGTCCTACACCCGTAGGAAACCAGCCCGAGAAAGGCCAGAGGCCAACCGAATGACAATGACAGATCCGATCGCAGACATGCTTGCACGTCTGCGCAACGCGAACTCTGCTTACCACAATGAGGTATCAATGCCTTCATCGTCGGTAAAAGTTCGTATTGCCGAAATTTTAAAGCAGGAGGGATTCATCGCCGGCTTTAAAGTCGAAGCTAATCCTGCCGGCTTTGGTAAGACACTTACCCTTGACCTGAAGTTTGGTGCGAACCGCGAACGTTCTATTGCAGGACTTCGTCGCGTTTCAAAGCCAGGACTTCGCGTCTATGCAAAGTCAACTGCTCTACCTAAGGTACTTGGTGGACTAGGCGTTGCAATTATCTCAACATCATCTGGCCTGCTGACTGATAAGCAAGCCAACAAGCAAGGGGTAGGCGGAGAAGTTCTCGCCTACGTATGGTGATTTGATGTCACGTATCGGTCGTATGCCCATCACGATTCCATCAGGAGTCGAAGTCACTATTGCTGGCCAGAACGTCGCTGTTAAGGGACCTAAGGGTTCACTTAGCCTCGTACTCACTGAGCCAATCACAGTCGCGAAGGAAGAGAGCAACCTCGTTGTTGCTCGCCCAGACGATAGCCGCACAGCACGTTCACTCCACGGTCTTTCACGTACCTTGGTTGCAAATATGCTCGAAGGCGTCACGAACGGTTACTCAAAGACGATCAACATCGTCGGCGTTGGTTACCGTGTTGCTGAAAAGGGTAAGGATCTCGAATTCGCACTCGGTTACAGCCACTCCATCCAGTTCCCAGCACCTGAAGGAATCACCTTCAAGGTCGAGTCACCAACAAAGCTCACTATCAGCGGTATCGATAAGCAGCTCGTCGGTGAAGTCGCAGCGAAGGTTCAAAAGCTTCGCAAGGCTGATCCATACAAGGGCAAGGGTCTACACCTCGATGGTGCAAAGATTCGCCGCAAGCAAGGAAAGACAGGTAAGAAGTAATGGCTATCGGTGTAAAAGTTGTTAAAGGCTCATCACAGAATGCACGCCGTCGTCGCCACTTCCGTGTCCGCAAGAAGGTCGTCGGCACAGCCGCTCGTCCTCGCCTTGTCGTGTCACGTTCATCTCGTCACTTGGTTGCCCAGGTAATCGATGATGCTCTAGGCCAGACTCTGGCATCTGCTTCTACTATGGAAGCCGATCTTCGCAAGGATTCAGCGAGTGACAAGAGCGCAAAGGCTCGTGTCGTCGGTGAACTCATTGCTAAGCGCGCTGTTGAAAAGGGAATTTCTACAGTGGTCTTCGACCGCGGTGGAAGCAAGTACCACGGTCGCATTGCTGCTCTTGCAGATAGTGCCCGCGAGAATGGATTGGACTTCTAATGGCTGCTCCTACATCTAACTCATCAGCTGCACCAGCACGCGGTGGACGCGAAGAGGGCAAGAGCGATAACCGCGGCCCACGTCGCGATCGTCGTGATGGCGCCCCTGAAAAAGAGAAGTCTCCTTACACAGAGCGCGTTGTCTTCATCAACCGCGTAGCGAAGGTTGTTAAGGGTGGACGTCGTTTCTCCTTCACAGCTCTCGTTGTCGTCGGTGACCAAAAGGGAACGATCGGTATCGGATACGGCAAGGCGAAGGAAGTTCCACAAGCTATCGCTAAGGCTGTCGAAGATGCGAAGAAGCAATTCTTCAAGGTCCCAGTTCTCAATGGAACAATCCCTCACCCAGTACAAGGTGAAGCAGCAGCAGGCGTAGTTCTTCTTCGCCCAGCATCTGCCGGTACCGGAGTTATTGCTGGTGGTCCAGTTCGTGCAGTACTTGAGTGCGCTGGTATCCAGGATGTTCTGACCAAGTCACTTGGTTCTGCAAATCCAATCAA
>CAIJKC010000002.1 GCA_903821145.1 uncultured Actinomycetes bacterium
CTCTAGTGGCTAAAAATGCCTCTTCTATCTCGAGTGATGAAGTCCTCTACGAGGTTCGCAATGTCTCCAAGAACTATGGTTCGGTTATCGCGCTCGATGACGTGAGCATGAAGGTTCGTGCCGGAGAAGTTGTAGGTCTCGTCGGAGACAATGGAGCAGGAAAGTCGACGCTGGTAAAAGTCCTCTCGGGTGCTCACCGTCCTGACACTGGCCACATATTTCTTGATGGAGTTGAGCGACACTGGCACACCCCCCATGATGCAATCGAAGCAGGGATTGAGACTCTCTACCAAGAGTCAGGTTTGGCACCGCACCTCTCAGTTTCTGCAAACGTCTTTCTTGGCCGCGAAGAGATGAAGAAAGGCGTACTCGGCAAACTCGGTTTTCTTGCTAATAAGGAGATGGACCAGAGAGCCTTTCAAGATCTCAAGGATGTTGGAATCGCAGTTCCCGAATCCAATCGTTCTGTCTCGCAACTGTCTGGTGGCCAGCGGCAAGCTGTTGCCATCGGTCGCTCCGTGGCCTGGGCTTCGAAGGTCATTCTCTTAGATGAGCCAACAAATCATTTGGGCGCCCGACAAGCAGGAGAAGTCCTCAACATCATTGAGCAAGTGAAATCCAAGGGCTTTGGTGTCATCTTCATCTCTCATACTCTCCCACACGTTCTCAGAGTTACTGACAGGATTGTTGTGCTGCGCCTTGGGAAAATCGTCGCGGATGCTCCGACATCTACCTTTGATGCCGAGAAACTTCTTGGAACGATCACTGGTCTGATCTAGTCTGTAACTCATGAACCGCACCCGTCCAACGATGTTGGATGTCGCAAAGGAATCTGGAACCAGTCTCAAAACGGTTTCTCGGGTTGTTAATGGCGAATCTGGGGTAAAGCCCGAGCTCGTGGTTAAAGTTGAGCGTGCTGTTAAGAAACTTAACTATCGTCACAATCTGACAGCAGGGTCGTTGCGTCGACTTGGTGGTCGAACGAAGACCATTGGTTTGCTTTTAGAAAATGTTTCGAATCCATTCTCGGCCGCACTTCATCGCTCGGTGGAAGATACGGCACGAGCTCGAGGTGTCGAAGTCTTAACTGGCAGCCTGGATGAAGATTCCAACAGAGAGCGAGAGCTCATTAATGGCTTTATCGCTCGACGCGTCGATGGATTAATAGTTGTCCCATCCTCAGAAGACCACAAATATTTAGTTGGTGAACGTAAGGCTGGTACTCAATTCGTATTTATTGATCGACCAGCACTTAATTTCACCTCCGATACCGTGACGGCGACCAACAGTGAGGGAGTGGAGGAGGCTGTTAAAACTCTCATCAGTCTTGGACACGTTCGAATCGCGTACCTGGGAGACTTTGAGCAGATCTACACCGCAAAGGAACGTTATGAGGGTTATCGAAAAGCGCTGCGAGGTGCGAAAATTGCCTTTGACAAAGAGGTAGTCAAACTTGGTTTTGAGAACGAAGCAGCAGTTGAGTCACATTTGATCGCTTTGCTCTCTCGCGAGAATCGTCCCACTGCCATCTTCACCGGCCAAAACATCATCACCCTCATGGCTATCCGGGTATTGCGTTCCAAAAACCTGCACCACAAGATTGCCCTCATTGGTTTCGATGACCTTCCTTTGGCGGATCTACTTGATCCTGCAATATCGCTGGTGACACAGGACATTCATGTGATGGGCAATATTGCAACACAATTGCTTTTTGATCGTCTCGATGGCCTGAAGAGTCCCTATGAGAAGCGAGTGGTGCCGACAACCTTTGCCCAGAGAGCATCAGGGCTCATTCGACCGTAGCCACGGTGGAGCATAGATTGCAGGTAAACTCCCACCAATGAGCATCCAAGAGGAGTTAGAGGGCGGGATCCTGCGGGCCCTTGCCTCCTTAAAGGCCAATGGCTC
>CAIJKC010000003.1 GCA_903821145.1 uncultured Actinomycetes bacterium
CCAAGAGCTCCAAGAAGTCACACAGAACTTGGTCGGAATCATCCGAACTGGCGCTGAACTTGAAGAAGCAATCAAAGAGATCGCAGACCTTCGCAAGCGCAGTGCAAATATCTCTGTCACTGGCGATCGTAAGTTCAACCCCGGCTTCCACTTGGCCTTTGATCTCGACAATATGTTGCTCGTTGCTGAGAGCACGGCAAAGTCTGCAATCGCACGCGAGGAGTCACGTGGTGGTCACACGCGCGATGACTTCCCAGGTATGAACTCGACTTGGCGCCAGGTCAACCATATCTCCAGCTTTGATGGCGATAAGGTCACTGTAAAGCCACAACCACTTATCGCTATCCCTAAAGAGCTCTTCGATCTCTTTGATATTCACGAACTCGAGAAATACATGACACCGGCAGAAATTGCGAAAGGCGGTTCCAACTAATGGCACGCACTCTCAAATTACGCATCTGGCGCGGAGACGATAAGACTGGTGCACTGCAAGATGTCACCGTCGAGGCAAATCCTGGTGAAGTAGTACTCGACATTATCCATCGCGTTCAAGCAACACAGATGGGCGATCTGGCTGTTCGCTGGAACTGCAAGGCTGGTAAGTGTGGTTCATGCTCTATGGAGATCAACGGAAAGCCGCGTCTTGCTTGCATGACACAGGTTGCCTCCTATGGTGAGGAAGAGACCATCACCATCACACCACTTCGCGCATTCCCTGTGATCAAAGATCTCGTTACCGATGTCTCTTTTAACTACAAGAAGGCGATGGAGATTCCATCAGTCTCAATGCCAGCTGACCTCAAGCCAGGTGAGGCACGGATGCAGCAGATCGATGTTGAGCGTTCACAAGAGTTCCGCAAGTGCATCGAATGCTTCCTCTGTCAGGATACTTGCCACGTTATTCGCGATCATGAAGAGAATAAGAAGTCCTTTGCTGGTCCTCGCTTCTTCATCCGCATTGCAGAGCTAGATATGCATCCACTTGATACTTTGCGTAACCGCAAGAAGAGCGCTCAAGAAGAGCATGGTTTGGGAATGTGTAACATCACCAAGTGCTGCACTGAGGTCTGCCCAGAACATATTCGTATCACCGACAATGCCATCATTCCTATGAAGGAGCGCGTCGTCGATGAGAAATATGACCCACTTCGCTGGCTCGGTAGCAAGATCCGCAAGCGTGAAGGCATTCTCTAAAACTTTTCGCTCTGGCTTCTGCGTGAACTCTGCTTGATCTAGTACCCTGTTAGGTATGAAACTACTGATTCGTTGGGCTGCTTCTGCTCTTGCTGTTTGGGCTGCGACTGGGCTAGTTCCGGGAATCAAAGTTCACGGTGGCGCTTGGAGTTATTTCTGGGTCGCACTTCTCTTCTCACTGATCAACATAACGATCGGCTCCTTCCTGAAATTGCTGACCCTTCCAGCGGTATTGCTCTCCCTTGGCCTCTTCATCGTCGTGATCAATGCCGCGATGCTCGAACTCACGGCCCGATGGTCGACTGCTCTCACCATCAATAGCTTCTGGTCAGCGCTCTTCGCCTCCTTGATCATCTCGGTGATCTCAGGTCTGCTCAATCGCAGCGTTAAAAAGGCGAGCCAGAACTGAAAAACGTCGCTGTCGTCTCACTCGGCGGCATAGCGGGCTCACTTGCACGCTGGGCCGTCTCTCTTCCATTTAATTCCAATGGTTTTCCCTGGGGAACCTTGCTCGTCAACTACATCGGATCAATCATCCTCGTCGCCGTCTTGCTCTACTCACGCCATCATAAATCAGCGAAGTGGTGGTGGCGCCCTGCGCTCGGTGCTGGATTCTGCGGTGGGTTCACTACCTACTCAGCTTTCGCATTGAAGATGGATCAATACTTTGAAAAATCAAATACCGGTGAGGCAATTACCTACGCGCTCGCCTCATTACTTGGCACCTACCTTTTGGTCTTCGTCACTCACGAACTCCTCGAAAAGAAGTTGGTGAAATGAATACACCCATCCTGATTGCACTAGGTGCTGGAATAGGTGCGCCGTCGCGTTATCTTATCGATCAAGCAGTGAAGAAGTGGCACCGGTCGATGATTCCGATTGAGACCCTTCTGATCAACACCAGCGGTTCATTTATTTTGGGCTTCACTGTCCACAGAAGTAATAACATCGGTTTTATTCTCGGGACAGGTTTTGCTGGTGCGTTTACTACCTGGTCGACATTTGCTGTGGAAGAACACCATCTGATCAAGAAGAATCACGCGATGAAGGCATACCTCTACTTGGGGCTGACCTTAGTGCTCGGTATTAGCGCGGCAGCCTTTGGAAACCAACTCTAACTTTTAGGCTAGAGAGCGCATCCACGC
>CAIJKC010000004.1 GCA_903821145.1 uncultured Actinomycetes bacterium
CCCACGTGATTTCACCACTGATGGCTTTGAGCCACGTGATCATGTTGAGATCGGCAAGATCCTTAAAGCTATCGATACTGAACGCGGCGCAAAGGTCTCTGGTTCACGCTTCTACTACCTCACCGGCATGGGAGCACTCCTAGAGTTCGCGCTTGTGAACTATGCGATCTCCTGTGCAACAAAGGCAGGATTTACTCCAGTTATTCCACCAGTCTTAGTAAAGCCAGCAGCGATGGAGGGAACTGGATTTCTTGGCCAAGCAGCTGAAAATGTATTCCACCTCGAAGAAGATGACTTCTATCTCGTGGGAACCTCTGAAGTTCCACTTGCTGCCTATCACATGGATGAGATCCTCGATCATTTACCACTTCGTTATGCCGGTTACTCATCATGCTTCCGCCGTGAAGCAGGAACCTACGGTAAAGATACCCGCGGAATTATTCGCGTTCACCAATTCGATAAGGTCGAGATGTTTACCTTCTGCAAACCAGAAGATGCAAAAGCAGAACACCTTCGCCTTTTGCAATGGGAGAAAGATTTCATGAATGCCATGGAGATTCCCTATCGAGTGATTGATGTTGCATCAGGAGATCTGGGAGCATCAGCGATCCGCAAATTCGATATCGAAGCCTGGATCCCCACACAAAATGCGTATCGTGAAGTCACTTCGACCTCTAATTGCACTGAGTATCAAGCCAGACGCCTCAATATTCGCTATCGTGAAGAGAGCGGAACAAAGGCAGTTGCGACCCTCAATGGCACACTTGTTGCGATTCCACGCATGATTGTTGCAATTCTTGAGAACCACCAGAATGCAGATGGCTCAGTGAATGTTCCAGCAGCGCTACGTCCCTTCCTTGGCGTAGATAGATTGCTGCCATCAGCGTGAGTATTCCGGGCAAGCGTCCGAAACTCATCGCAACAGATCTCGACGGCACGATCGTTGTTCACGGTGCCGGTTACGACAATAGTCAGATCAGGCAGCGCACCATCGACGCCTTTCAAAAGGCGTACGAGATGGGAATTCATATCTTCTTCGTAACTGGAAGACCACCACGTTGGATGCCAGAGATTAAAGAGGCATTTGGTTTTGGAAATTCCATCTGTGCCAATGGCGCAATGCTCTATGACTTCAATGATGATCTGATTCTGGAGGAGTGGGGAATCCCGGTTGAGAATCAACTCGAGATTGCAAAGATCCTACGTGCTCACATTCCACACATCTCTTTTGCAATTGAGTATGGCGATGAGTTCCATCATGAGATTGGGTATGTCCCGCGTTGGGATATCGGTGTGGACATGCAACCGGTTGAGAAGATTGAAGCACGAATGGTTCGACCAGCATTTAAAATGTTGGCACGATGCAGTGATTATCAGATGTCATCAGATGAGATGCTCGAGATTGCTCAGCGCGAAGTGGGTCATCTGGCAAATGTCACACACTCTAATCCAACAGAGTCACTTCTTGAAATCTCTGCAGTCGGTGTGAGTAAGGGTGAGACACTGGCGATTGTTGCAGCACGCCTTGGTCTTGGCGCAGATGATTGTGTCAGTTTTGGTGATAACCCCAATGACTTCTCGATGCTGGAGTGGGCAGGGCGTTCATGGGCGATGGGCGATGGCCACCGCGATGGCGTGAAACATGCAAAGTTTGTCGCAGAGCCTCATTACACCGACTCGGTCGCGCGAATCATTGAAGAGTTACTCACTCTTCCTGAATAAGCCAGAAGAGTTGCTGACCCTTCCCCAATTACTCCCCGCTTAAAAAAGCTCTCAATTTTGAGGGATGCGAGCTCCAAGGTAAGTTTGCCCACGGAGGACTCGCATAGCGGCCGAGTGCACCGGTCTTGAAAACCGGCAAGGGAAACCTTCGTGGGTTCAAATCCCACGTCCTCCGCCATACCAGGGGCGCAGGTGGCTGACTTCACAGCCCCTGCGCTTACCTATACCTAGCGAACACCTTCACACCTCGGCAGACTTCTCCTATGGCTACAGGCGTATTTTCTGAAGGAAGAGCGAAGATATCCCAGCGCACATTGCGCACCGATAAATGGTGGATTCAACCGCTCATCACTGTCCTCGTACTTCTTGCATTCATCGTCTATGCGACGCTACGTGCCTTTGAAAATGGCAATTACTTTGCAGAACCACTGATCTCACCGTTCTACTCACCATGCCTTTCGACTGCATGCGTAGCGGGTGCATCACTATTGGGAACACCTTTTGGAATCATCCATATCTTTGGCATGGTGCTCTCACCAGCGCTCTTGATTTTGATCTTCCCACTCGGTTTCCGCATGACCTGTTATTACTACCGTAAGGCGTATTACCGTTCCTTCTGGATGTCACCGCCTGCATGTGCTGTTGCCGAACCTCACTCCAAATATACGGGGGAGACTCGTGCTCCGCTGATTATGCAGAACATGCATCGCTACTTCTTCTATGCAGGACTTGTCTTCAATGTATTGCTGACAACAGATGCAATCTTGGCATTTAGAAACTCCGAGAAGCAGTGGGGCCATATGTCAGTTGGCACACTTGTTCTTCTTGCTAACGCCACATTCCTCTGGATGTATTCACTCTCATGTCACACCTGCCGTCACACCGTTGGTGGACGTCTTCGCAACTTCTCCAAGCATCCATTTCGTTACAAGGCATGGACTTTCGTATCAAAGCTCAATCACTATCACCAGAACTTCGCGTGGGTATCGCTCATAGGCGTTGCCCTCGCTGATGTGTATGTCCGTGAAGTCGCGACCCACGCGATCACTAACTGGTACTTCTTCTAAGCCGGGGGATCACAGAACACATGGCAACTTCAGATAAAGCCCTAGAGAAGTACTCCTACGACGTCGTCGTTATCGGCGCGGGTGGAGCAGGACTTCGGGCAGCGGTAGAGGCTCGCGAGGCAGGATTGTCTGTAGCGATCGTCTGTAAATCCCTCTTTGGCAAGGCTCACACCGTGATGGCTGAAGGCGGCGCTGCTGCCTCTATGGGTAACGTCAACGACAATGACAACTGGATGGTTCACTTCCGCGACACAATGCGCGGCGGTAAGTTCCTCAATCATTACCGGATGGCAGAGCTGCACGCCAAGGAAGCGCCAGATCGCATCTGGGAGCTTGAAATGTGGGGCGCCCTCTTTGATCGCACCGGTGAAGGAAAGATTTCCCAACGTAACTTCGGAGGCCATGAGTATCCACGCCTAGCCCACGTGGGCGATCGCACGGGACTCGAACTCATCCGCACCATGCAACAACGCATCGTTGCACTTCAGCAGATGGATAAAAAGGAGTTCGGCGATGCTGAGAAGAACCTCAAGGTCTTTGCTGAAGTAACGATCACTGAGATTCTGAAAGAGAATGGCAAAGTCGCTGGCGCTTATGGATATCGCCGCGAAACTGGTGGCGAGATTCTCTTTGAAGCACCTGCTGTTGTTATCGCAACCGGTGGAGTCGGTAAGACATTTAAGATTACGTCCAACTCATGGGAGGGCACAGGCGATGGCCATGCGCTCGCTCTCAAAGCTGGAGCCAATCTTGTTGATATGGAGTTCTTGCAATTCCACCCAACAGGAATGGTCTGGCCACTCTCTGTAAAGGGAATTCTTGTTACCGAATCTGTTCGTGGTGAAGGTGGAATCCTTACCAACTCACTTGGTGAGCGCTTCATGTTCAAATACATCCCTGATGTTTTCAAAGATAAGTATGCAGATAACGAGGCAGAAGCAGATCGTTGGTATGTGGATCAAGATAATAATCGCCGTCCACCTGAACTTCTTCCACGCGATGAGGTCGCACGCGCGATCAATACTGAGGTAAAAGCAGGACGTGGCACCGAGCACGGTGGCGTATTCCTCGATGTCTCACAGCGCATCCCTGCCGAAGTCATTAAAAAGCGCCTGCCATCGATGTGGCACCAGTTCTATGAGCTAGCTGGCGTGGATATCACCAAGGAAGCAATGGAAGTCGGTCCAACCTGCCATTACGTTATGGGCGGTGTTGAAGTAGAGCCTGATACTGCAGCAGCAGTTGGCGTCGACGGTCTCTTTGCAGCTGGTGAAGTTGCTGGTGGAATGCATGGATCAAACCGTCTTGGCGGAAACTCGCTCACTGACCTTCTGGTCTTTGGTCGCCGTGCAGGCATGGGAGCCGTTGCCTATGTGAAGTCACATGGCAAGAACCCGGTCAGCGATGCAATCATTGCAGCCGCCGCAGCAAAGATTGAGGCACCATTTAGCCGTACTGGTGGCGAGAATGCATACTCACTTCACCAAGAGCTCCAAGAAGTCACACAGAACTTGGTCGGAATCATCCGAACTGGCGCTGAACTTGAAGAAGCAATCAAAGAGATCGCAGACCTTCGCAAGCGCAGTGCAAATATCTCTGTCACTGGCGATCGTAAGTTCAACCC
>CAIJKC010000005.1 GCA_903821145.1 uncultured Actinomycetes bacterium
GGTGAGAAGAAGAGTGACTCCATCATCAACAAGACCTTCGATCACCTTCCACATCTCCATCCGACCTCGTGGATCTAACCCGGTCGTTGGTTCATCGAGGAAGAGCACCTTCGGGCGAATAATCAGTGACGCTGCTAAATCAAGGCGACGGCGCATTCCACCCGAGAAGGTTTTAATCGGACGCTTTGCCGCATCGCTGAGTGAGAATTGTTCAAGGAGCTCTTTCGCTCGGGCGTTGGCTGCCGATGAACTCAGGTGGTAGAGCCGGCCAAACATGACCAAGTTATCCCAGCCAGTGAGCGTCTCATCGACCGCTGCATACTGACCTGAAAGTCCAATGATCTCGCGCACTGCCTTGGGGTTTTTAATAACATCGATGCCGCCAACCTGGGCGTGACCTGAGTCTGGCTTAAGAAGCGTTGCCAAGACTCGAACTGTGGTGGTCTTTCCCGCACCATTTGGGCCGAGCACACTCAAGACAGTGCCCTCTTCCACATCGAGGGAGAGGCCATCAAGGGCTTTTACCGCTCGATCTCCCTTGCCGTAGGTTTTCACGAGATTCTCGGCGATGATGCTCTTCATTTCCACAGTCTAAACCGAGTTAACGCAGGCGCAAGCGAAGGTGGAGTGGTAACCTGCGGTTGAAAGTTCAACAATTATCGTCCAGATGGCCCGTTCCTAAGCGCCTCTGCCCGATCTCATCGCATCTGGAATGACAGGTACTTACGAAGGGTTCTCATGTCTGCTGAAAAAGCCACTGCTCCAACCGAAAGAGGACAGCTCTCCCACAAGGAGATTATGTTCGTTCTCTCTGGCCTGATGATGGGCATGCTCCTTGCTGCTCTCGACCAGACGATTGTTTCCACAGCGCTCAAGAAGATCGTTGAAGATTTCAATGGTCTCTCCCACTACACCTGGGTTGTGACGGCATATCTTTTGACGTCGACTGCTTCCACCCCGCTCTACGGAAAGATCTCAGATCTCTACGGTCGCCGCCCGGTCTTCCAATTTGCCATCGTTACCTTCTTAATCGGTTCCTTTGCAGCAGGTGCTGCAACTTCCATGAACCAACTCATCGCATTCCGTGCCATCCAAGGTCTTGGCGCAGGTGGCTTGATGGCGCTTACCTTCGTCATCATCGGTGACATTGTTAGCCCGCGCGAGCGTGGAAAGTACCAGGGTTACTTCGGTGGCGTCTGGGGTCTCTCCTCAGTTGCTGGACCACTCCTCGGTGGCTTCTTCTCAGATCACCATCACATCTTTGGCGTTGCTGGTTGGCGTTGGATCTTCTACATCAACCTGCCATTTGGTCTAGCCGCACTTGTGATCACTACCGCATCTCTCCACATTCCTAAGGTGGTCAAGAAGCACAAGATCGATTACCTTGGCGCACTTCTTATGGTCTTAGCAGTTTCAGCGCTCCTTCTCGGTATCTCGGTATACGGCCCTGAAAATGGCTGGACTGCGACCAAGACGCTCACAGCCTTTGGAGTTGCCTTCGTTCTTACGCTGGCATTCCTCTTCCAAGAGAGCCGTGCAGCTGAGCCAATCCTGCCGCTTCGCCTCTTTAAGAATCACACATTCTCCACCACATCGATTCTCGGATTTATCATCGGTGCTGGAATGTTTGGCGCGATCGTCATGCTTCCTCTCTACTTGCAATTGGTAAAGGGAAATAGTGCAACGACTTCTGGGCTGAAGTTGATTCCATTTATGCTCGGAATCGTCTTCATGTCGATCACCTCAGGAAAGCTGATCTCCAAACACGGCCACTACAAGCGTTTTCCCATTATGGGGCTTACCTTGATGACTATTGGTATCTTGGCAATGTCCACCCTCAATGAGACAACCCCATTCTGGCGTCTATCGATCTTTGCAATCTTGATCGGTGCTGGACTTGGCCTCTCAATGCAGACGATCGTTATTGCTCTCCAGAACTCAGTAGATTTCAAGGATATGGGCGTTGCAACATCTTCGAACACCTTCTTCCGTTCTGTTGGATCAACAATCGGTGTCGCCATTTTTGGCTCCATCTATGCCAGCCGTCTGGCTCACTATCTGCCTGTGGCAATTCAAAAGACTGCTGCTGCAGATCCAACCGCTGTGACACCTGATGTGGTGAAGAGCTTGGGCCACTTGCAGAATAACTCTGCAATTATCAAGACCTTCAAGCCAGTGCTTCAGCAGAATATCCTGCATGCATTCGTTCAGTCATTCCACGTGGTCTTCCTGGCGGCAGCGCCAGTCACCGCGATTGGTCTGATCTTTGCGCTCATCCTTAAAGAAGCACCACTTCGAAGTAGCGCCGAGCATCACGCTGCTAAGACTGAGGCTGCTGGGGAAGCAGTCGCCTAATTAAAATCATAAAAAGCCAGCTGCCGAAAGAGGTCTTTGTTCTTTCGGCAGTTGGTTTTTTTGTTGCCATCGGTTACGGCCTGATTGTGCCCGCCATCCCACTCTTTGCCAAAACTTTCAATGCCAATGCCACCCAAGTCGGATTCATCATCTCCAGCTTTGCCTTCGCCAGATTTGGATCTGGCCTCATATCTGGCAAATTCGTGGATGCAATTGGCGAACGACTCACGCTCGGGGTCGGCTTATTCATGGTCTCGATCTCCTCTTTGCTCTGTGGCTTCGCTCATTCCTATTGGCAACTCCTTGCCTTTCGTGCTGCTGGTGGGCTGGGATCCTCGATGTTCTCCGTCTCCGCAAGTGCGCTACTCATGCGTTCAGTCAATGATGCGGGAAGAGCGCAAGCACAATCGATCTATAACTCAGGCTTTCTTATCGGTGGCGTCATTGGGCCGGCCTTTGGTGGCGTTTTATCGGCGATCTCGCTGCGAGCACCATTCTTCGTCTATGCCATAACACTCTTAGCGGCATCGGTTACTTCTTTTCTCTATCTCCATGAAAAACGGCTAGGTCGATCGATCAAAAATGATCAGCAGAGTGCTGATCGTGTACTTCTCCGCGATGCTGTAAGGCTCTACCCCTATCGCATCGCACTCATTGTTACTTTCCTATCGAGCTGGATTCTCTTTGGTCTACGTTCTTCTATTCTTCCGCTCTTTGCAACAAGCAAGCTCAACATCTCTACCTCTCTGCTTGGCTTCGGATTTACCTTCGCAGCAATCGCTCAAGGTTCACTCTTGGTTTTTGCTGGCAAGCTCATTGACATTCGCGGACGAAAGTTTGGATTACTCGTCGGGTCGACCTTGGTTTCCGCAGGTATGGCATTCCTAATCTTGGCAACACATCAATGGTCTTACTTTGTCTTGATGATTCTCTTAGGTTTTGGTGGAGCATTTATGGGAACTGCTCCTGTTTCAGTCGTTGGAGATCTCTTTGGTGGACGTGGTGGACGAGTGATTGCGCTCTACCAAATGGCTGGAGATGCTGGAATGATTATTTGTCCAGTCGTCGTCGGTTATCTCGTAGATCGCTTCTCCTACCGTGTTGCCTTTGAAGTGTCGGCAGTTCTATTTCTCTATGTCATATTTCTCGCACTTCGATTGCCTGAAACTCGAAAAGAGATGAGGGATGATTTCTCTTAAAGGCTGAATGAATGCCGAGAATAGTGAAAGAACATGCGTGAGAGATAAGGAGTTTGCTCCGCAGATCACGCTCAAAAGCGCTCACGTGGTTGAGGCTGAAGGCTCTGACAGGTTAATCTATGGCGATGATCAAGCAGAGATTGGCGATCACTAGCGCACTACTCGCCGCAGGACTCTTTCTTGGCTCACTCACACCAGCCTATGCTTCCCCTTCCCTTTCTGATGTTCGAGCACAGATCACACGATTGCAAATGGAGGCTGCTGCAGCTGCTGAAGCCGGCCAACAGGCTCAAGTCGAACTTGGACGTTTAACCCGTTCCCTCAATTCCGTGAAACAACAGGACTCACAGCAGGCGGCATCATTGACCGCGCTAAAGAAGTCCATCGGCGCCATCGCCAACCAGCAGTATCAAAATAATGGCATCGGCGAAGGTTTATCCCTTCTCTTCTCTGCAAATCCGACGCTCTATCTTCAAGCTGCAGGCTCGCTCAGCGTTGTCACGACTAAGAAAGTGAAACAACTTGCTCGCTACACCACAGCCGAGCAACGTTTGCGTGCAACATCGCTCACACTCAATGATCAGCTAGCCCTGGTTGTGGCTGCTAAGGCTAAGTATGCAAAGCAAGAAGCGCTCGCGCAGAACAAACTTGCCCAGGCTCAATCACTCTTCGCAAAGTTAACGAAGGAACAGCGCGATGCTTTGGCAAAATTGCAGGCAAATCAAGATAGTGCCGACCAAGCTGCTTCACTCGCCTTGGCTGGCCTGGGAGCGAAGGTAAGCGGCCGTGCAGGTATTGCTATTCGTTACGCACTTAAGCAGTTAGGCCACAATTATCGTTTCGGCGCCGCCGGGATCGTCTATTGGGATTGTTCTGGCCTGACGATGCAAGCGTTTAGAGCTGCTGGTGTGGCACTTCCTCACTCGGCTGCTGCCCAATCAAGCTATGGAAAGTTTGTTCCACTCAACAAACTACTCCCTGGAGATCTCGTCTTCTTTGGTCGCCCGATATCGCACGTTGGAATCTATTACGGAAATGGGCGGATGTTAGATGCGCCTCATACTGGCGCACGCGTGCGTATTGAATCATTCTCTTCATACTTTGGCCGCGAAAAGTTTGTAGCTGCTCGCCGCTTTTAAACCGAACGCCCAGCCTCTTTCACAATATTGCGAAGCATTGTTGGGAAAATCAAGGTGTGGAACGGCGCCACCACTAACCAGTAAAGCTGTCCCCCAAGTCCACGAGGGGAGAAGAGTGCTTCCTGCACTACCCGTGTCTTCCCATCGACAGTGCTCACTTCAAATTGCAACCAAGCTTTGCCTGGCAGAATCATCTCTGCATACAACCGCAATTTTTGGCCAGGAATGAGTTCTTCTACTCGCCAAAAATCGAGCGCATCACCGATATGTAAATGGTCGGGATCTCGTCGACCGCGTCGCAGTCCTACACCGCCGAGCATTCGATCCATCAGACCGCGCAGGTACCAAAGATGGCCAGCGCCGTACCATCCATGATCGCCGCCAATTTTTTCAATGGCTTCCCAAACAAGTGCAGCCGGTATATCAGTCTCGCGCACTCTCTTGTCGCTGAAAGTCTTCTCTCCTGCCCACTCTGGATCACTCTGGGCCTTGGCCCATGGTGCCGTCAGGGATTTCGCATCAGACCAGCGAGTTTCGACAGTATTCGCTGAAATCTTTGAGAGTGCTAATTCAATCGCTGTCGCGAGCGGAAGAAGGCCTTCAACAGGCTTTGGAATGATCGCATCGATGGAGCGTGATGGATCTGCGACAACCTCGCTAATAAGTGAATGCACCAAGGGCCGAGCAATCGAGGTTGGGACGGGGGTGACCAAGCCAATCCACATGGAAGAGAGCGCAGGTGTGAGAACTGGGACTTTAACAATTACTCGCTTAGGGAGCCCAGAGATCTTGGCAAAGGTCTGCATCATCTCTTCATAGGTAAGAACTTCTGGTCCCCCGATATCAAAAATTCCTTTAACAGGCTGTGTGAGTTCAGCTGCATGCTCTAGGTACCAGAGAACATCTCTAATGGCGATTGGTTGAGTTCGATTGAGCACCCACTTAGGAGTGGTCATTACAGGGAGTCTGTGAGTGAGGTGACGTAGCATCTCAAAACTCGCCGAGCCCGAGCCGATGATGATTCCCGCACGAATCTCCATCACGGGAACTGAGGTCGAAGCAAGGGAGATACCAGTCTGTTTACGAGATTGCAGGTGCTTGCTGATGTTTTTATCGTTGGCGATTCCGCCCAGGTAGACAATCTGCTTTACCTTTTGGCGCTGAGCTGCCTCTGCGAAGTTCTGCGCGATGCGAGCTTCGGTCTCATCAAAATTCGAGCCGGTGTTGATCGAATGGATGAGGTAGAAAGCAGTATCAATACCCGCAAGTGCCTTATCTAGCTCGTCGGGATGCTCGGCACTGGCCTGTGCTACCGAAACCTTGGAGAACCATGGCTGACCTGAGATCTTTCTTGGGTCGCGAACCATGACACGCACATCAAAATTCTTGATCAACAACTCTTGGATCAGGCGACCGCCCACATACCCTGAAGCGCCAGTGACAAGTATCTTCTTCATGATTATTTTCCCCCCGAGATGAGCGCTAAGGCTGCGATGCCAGCGTCATAGCCCTTATCTTCTTTAGCAGTAGCCCCACCGATTCGAGCAAGTGCCTGATCAATATCGTTACACATCAAGACACCAAAGCCAATAGGTTTTGAGCGAGAGAGCTGCACATCCATGACACCTTGTGTGACACCCTGACAGACATACTCAAAGTGTGGAGTCTCCCCCTTGAGAACCAAGCCAACAATGACTGCAGCATCAAAGCCCTTATCAAGGGCGTTTTGGGCTGCAAGCGGAAGTTCAAATGATCCTGGAACATAGGAGATCTCATAGGCAACATCATGCTCTGTCATCGCCTTCACTGCACCTGCAACGAGAGCAGCACAGATATCGGTATGCCATGAGGCGCTAATGATTGCCACTTGTGATCCCTTGGGAGGGTTCACGACAAATAGTGGGGCGCTTCCAGCCATGGTTGACTCCTTAATTTACCTTCAGTGTATGTGACATGCGGTTCTTCTTTGTTAATAGGTACTCACGGTTCTCAGGATGTACCTGAGTACCAAGTTCGATGATGCGCACATCAATGCCAGCGGCGAGGAGGGAGTCAGATTTATCTGGATTATTTGAGAGCAAGGTGACATGTGTTATGCCGAGATTCTCAATAATTTCTACTGCATCATTCCAATCGCGTTCATCTACACCATGACCCAGCGCAAGATTGGCATCAACCGTATCCATACCCGAATCCTGGAGGGTATATGCCGCAATCTTCTCTTTCAGTCCGATTCCGCGGCCTTCGTGATCGCGCAGATAGATGATGTATCCGCCCCCTGCTGCCTCAATTGCTGTTGTTGCTGCAGCTAATTGGTCACCACAGTCACATCGCTTGCTATTGAAGGCATCTCCAGTCAAACACTCAGAGTGCAGGCGTACTACGGCACTTGATTCTGGATTACCGAAACGAAGGATCGCATGTTCGGCACCGCCTGCTGCAACATGAATAGCGATGCTCCAGTCAGCACTAGTGCGTGGAAGCTCGGCCCACTCGTATGCAACCGGTGTGCTCGCTATATCCGGCAGACGTGTCTGTGAATATTCGATAAGTTCTTTCATCGTAAAGATCGGAATCTGATGCCTTGTGGCAAATGCCTTCAGATCTTCACCTCGAGCCATTGAACCATCGTCCATCACGATCTCGCTGATGGCGGTTGCAGGTTGTGCGCCGACTAAGTAAGCCATAACAACGCCAGCCTCAGTGTGGCCTTGTCGTGATGCAAAGAGCCCTTCATGGGCTATGAGTGGGAAGACATGGCCTGGTCGCATGAAATCAGATGACCGTGCACTGGGATTTGCCAGATGCTTCACTGTATTGGCGCGCTCTTGCGCGCTGATGCCAGTGGTATTGCCCTGTAGGACATCCACTGAAACTGTGTATGCCGTCCGCTTCTGATCTTGGTTGCGCTTGACCATCGCAGGCAGATCTAATGAGCGGGCAATGTCGTGAGTGAGGGCGACGCAGATAACACCTGATGTGTAGCGGACCATGAACCCGATCGACTCTGGCGTTGCCTTGTCGGCGAGCAGCATGAGATCGCCTTCGTTTTCACGAGATTCATCATCGGTAATGATGACGAACTTACCTTTAGCGAACTCTGCTAATGCGCTCTCGATATTCACTGATCACCACGCTTCATCAAACGTTCTACATACTTTGCCAGAACATCGACTTCCACATTGACCGTGGCTCCGACGGAGAGCAGGCCCAGGGTGGTCTTGCGTAGCGTCTCTGGGATCAGCCAGACTGAAACTTCATTCTTTGCATCATCGAGCTCGCCCACAGTCAGGGATGTGCCATCAATAGAGATCGAGCCCTGAGGTTGTAGATACTTCATGAGGTGTGATGGAAGTTCTACATCGACACGTTGCCACTTCTCCCCTGGCTCTATGCCAGAGATCGTGCCGATACCATCCACGTGACCCTGCACAATATGTCCACCAAGTCGATCAGAGACTCGAGCGGCGAGTTCAAGATTTACCTGCGACCCAACTTCTAAAGTGCTGAGAGAAGTTAATTTGAGGGTCTGGACCATGACATCAACATCGAAACTGTCGCCAGAGATTGCCGTAGCTGTCAGGCAAACACCATTCACTGCAATCGAATCGCCGACTTTACACTCACCAAGAAGACCTGGAGCGGAGAATGTAAAGAGTGCGCTATCTCTACCTTGTTGCACGGAAAGGACTTTCCCCACTGCTTGAATGAGTCCGGTAAACATTATGCACCGACTTTCATGTGGGTAAAGATGTCGCTACCAATTTGCCTCGTTGCCAAGATAGTGAGATCTAATCGTTCATCGAGGGTGCTGATACCCATATCGCCAACAAAACTACGACCAGATCCAAGCAGGGTCGGTGCCTGGAATATCATGAGCTCATCGATCAGCCCAGCCTCAAGCATCGCTGTTCCTAGTTCACTTCCCGCCTCAACAAAGACTTGCTTCACGCCTTGTGCAAGAAGTTGCTCGATCAGCACATCAAAGTTATGACTTTTCACGTGGAGCAACCTGGCTCGGTCATCAAGAACCTGTGCGTCAGCTGGAATATCACGCACGCCCATCACAACGCGAAGTGGATTCATGCGATCCTCATCGTCATGAGGAATAAGTGATGGATTATCTGCAAGCACTGTTCCCGTTCCAACCAGGATGGCGTCGCTATTTCGGCGAAGTAATGAGACGAACTCACGGGAAGGCTCGCTGGTAATCCACTTGGATGTGCCATCAGATGCTGCAGTCTTTCCGTCAAGGGTGGTTGCAATCTTCCAGATGAAGAGTGGGCGCTTCTTCTCAACGACGCTGAGCCAAGCTCGATTGAAGAAACGTGAAGCGAGAGTGAGCACACCACCAACCACTTCTATTCCAGCAGTGCGAAGGCGATCAGCACCTCCTGCTGCGATGGGGTTGGGATCAGCTACCGCGTAGACGACCCGCGATATTCCGGCGTTAATAATCGCCTCAGTGCATGGACCTGTCTTGCCAGTGTGATTACATGGTTCCAAGGTGACAACGATGGTTGCACCAGCAGGTACCTTGCTCAAGGATTTAATGGCAACGACCTCAGCGTGATCACCACCTGCATGGAAGCCTTCAGCAATCAACTGGCCATCAGAATCGAGAATGACTGCGCCAACGATGGGATTGGATCCAGTACGGCCTTCACCACGCAGAGCAAGGGAGAGAGCGTGACGCATTGCATCGTCATAGTCAGTGCTCATATATCCCCCCCGTTCAGAAAAATCCGGGGTGGGATCGCCAAATATTGGGTGCGCACAGCGCACAGTCAATAGCGAAAAAAGGTACGTGAGTACCTTGATAGCTCCCTCTCATCCGGACTTTAACCGTCGGTTCTGGAATCTCACCAGATCCACCGTTCGCTGGCTGCCAACGGGTCGCAGACTTTACTGCCGGTTCGGAATTACACCGACCCCGGAAACTACCTACTAAGTATATCCCTGCATGGATGACCCCCACACCCTGTTTGGGGCCTGACCGCAGTAGGCCACCTGTTGCAGGTGATTGGTAGGTAGCCCATAATTCCAGCATGACCTACACACTCAGAGACCTCAAAGATCAAGTAATCGTCATCACCGGAGCAACTGCCGGAATGGGCGCCGCCACAGCCAAAGAGCTTGTCGAGCAGGGCGCAAAGGTTCTCCTCAACGCTCGAAGTGAAGAGCGCCTTCAGGGGATCGTTGCAGAACTCGGTGAGGCAAATGCCGCCTATGTCGCAGGCGATTGTTCCGACCCAGAAGTTTCGCGTGCCATCGCAAAAGCTGCTATCGATAAGTTCGGAACCATCGATGCTGTAGTTCCTAATGCTGGTATCGGTATGTATGGTTCGATTCTTGATTACAGCGATGATGAAGTTAATCGCATGATGCGCACCAACTACGAAGGAACAGTTCACATCATCCGTGCTTGCTTACCTACGATGATTGCCAAGAAGGCAGGCGACATTGTGATCGTCTCATCTGTCGCAGGTTTCCGTGGTGGCGGAGATGAATCTATCTACGCTGGCACAAAGCATGCACAGGTTGGCCTTGCAGGTGGACTTGATCGCGAACTTCGCGAAAAGGGTGTTCGGGTTGCACTCGTCTGCCCAGCAGGAACAGAGACAGAGTTTGCGATCGGCGCTGGTCGCACAGCAGGAACGCCAGTTCTCGCTAGCTTCCTCAGGTCTGAGGATATTGCTTTCCAGATCACAACAATCTTGAAGCAACCTCGTTCAGTGCGCACCCATATCTGGACTCTCTGGTCAATTAACCAGCAGTCGTAATGTGTAAATAGCACAACCGGGGTGCGGCTTAATAAACGTGCCCCGGGTCGGACTCGAACCGACACTGAAAGGATTTTAAGTCCTCTACCTCTACCATTGGGTTACCAGGGCTCACGTTATGCAGATGTGAAGACCCTAGGTTACACGCTCGCCCAGCTCGCTTCACCGTATGATTGCCTTATGAAGAAGGCCGTAATAGCGCTCATTGCCCTACTCCTCTCTCTTTCACTTTCACCCATGGCAATTGCCGGCACTGATAAATACGAGAGTCTGCAGACCCAGGTCACCTATCAAATCTTTAAACCGAGCAACACGTTAGGCCTTAAGGCGCTGAACTTTGAAGTGAGAGCCTGTCGACTCTTTCCCAAGCGCGAGAAGGCTCTGTTAGCTGGATTCGGTGGGATGGATCATGGCATCGCCCTCGTCGAAACATCTGCTCAATACAACTGCACCGGCGTAGATAACCCACAGTCTCTCGGAACTACCAAGATCAACGGCACCACAGCGCAGGTCGGAATATATTGCGCAACCAATAACTGCAAGGCTTCCACTTTTTCCCAGCACGGCGGTGAGATCACCTTTGTCACACCTAAAAGTCAAAAACGCGCTTCAACCTATATTCGGGTTGGGACGCAAGGTGGCTTTACCTTGCAACAACTCATTACCTTCGCAAGTGGATTAAAGCCGGTTCTACCTACTGCTTAACTTCGTACGCTTACCCCTGGACGTATCTCTTGTAGGCGAGATACCAATTTGTTGCAATAGCTGATTGTGCCACCTTAAGTGTCACCTGATGTGAGCAGACCAGTAAATGTAATTTATTCTCCAACTGGTCTTTGAGCCGTGCGCCAGTTGAACCACTCCACGGCTCAGGCCAGAGATTCCTCGGATCTGTTGGATGACCGCCTAGTTCAAGTGGAATCAGATGGTCTTCCTCAAAAAGTTTCGTATCCGTGCTACCAAATGCGGAATATGGCAAGGTGCGAAGTTGTGATCTCTTGAGCCCTGTCGTATACGACGATGGTGGTCTGATGGTCTTCGTGAAGCCAATAACGCAGATCGTTGATCCGATATTGCTTTGAGTTACTAAAGGATTTATTGCGCCAGGAGTTACTTTCGCATTCGGTAGAACAGGTCCTACGGCGCCTGCATGGGCGCCGTTCTGCGCGAATACCATCGAGAGAGTAATGAGGAGTGTTTGGGTGGCTACCAGAGTTCTGCCTCTGTGCTTCATGAGATCACCTTGGGCAATTCATTCAAGAGATCAAGGGCTGTCATTGGTCGATACTTCTTCTGTGCTCTCTTGCCCGCAAGGCCGTGAGCTCTGACTGCTTTCTCCAAGACTGCTAACATCTCGTTTTCACTGCTTGGTTTCCAGCTGGCAAGCATTGAAGCGAGAAAGCCAGCAAGGACATCACCAGTTCCTGCTGTTGCAAGTTCTGGACCACCCGAATCATCTTCAATTACTGCACCTGTTGGTGAGGCAATGACGGTGCGTGGACCTTTCAGAAGTACATAAACATTGAGATCTTGTGCAGCCTGCTTCGCAAGCATAACCCGATCTTCAGCGCTCGTTACTGAATACCCAAGTGCCTTGAACTCACCCTCATGAGGAGTGATGACGGTGAATACTGAACGAGTATCTCGGACGAGCAGAATCGAAGCAGCGTCAAGGACGAGATAGGTAGAGCGTGGCATAGTGAATCTACGAGGCAGTTCAGGTGCACCAGAACCAATAACCCAGGCATCGGCCTCCAGATTCTTCAACCCTTTTTTGATGACATCTGGGTAGGCCTGCAGGACAAGATCGGTGGGAAGTTCATTGAGATCAAGATATTGAATGTAGCCAGCCCCGCCCCGTCGCGCTCCCCCAACATTCAAGACCGCTGCACCTGGATACTCGTTACTGCCAGCGATAACAGCGACCGTGCCATGTGAGTATTTGTGAGCACGATTATCACGCGGTGCTAGCACTTTGATGCGGCGAGTAATCACCATAACAGGCTACTCTGCTTGGACCGACTGTGGAGCGGATGACGGGAATCGAACCCGCACTTTCAGCTTGGGAAGCTAACGTGATACCACTTCACTACATCCGCATTCTCGTGCTCGTGAATACTACTTTGAATTCTTGCCGAGCAACATCCTTACTTGTACTAGCTGATCCTCCTCGATAGCCTCGGCAGCCCGAACAGCATCCTTTACGGGCAAGAGGTAAAGCCCATCTTTGGGAAAGAGTGAGGTACTCCAGGTCGTTTTGCCAACGGTCGCGGTCACAGGAATCACTCCCCAGCCATACGAAAGTCCCTTCGCCGCGATTTTGATCAGGTCACTCACATCTTGATCAATCTTCACGAAGAAGAAGGGCGCCGGACCCCGCCGCTCAAAGAGTGGGTTTTCAAAGTTAAATTCCATCAATGAACTCCAAAGGTCTTCCCCTTCTTGATAACAGAATCAAGCATCTTCTCAGTGAGTTTTCCCGTGAAAGTATTCTGCTGGCTTGGGTGATAACTGCCAAGCACCATGCGCTTCACACCATCACTTCCTTTGAAGGTGAAGGAGGCACCGTGACCAAACTTAGGTCGTGGTGTTGGCAGGCTCTCCCCCATCTCGATAAGGGTCGAGTAGATCTGGGTCCATGCCAAGTTACCCAGTGCGAGAAAGGTTCGAGCTGTTGGCATGAGCAGAGCGATCTCATTGTGGAAGAAGGGGGCGCATGTCTGCTTCTCTTGGGTGCTTGGTTTGTTATCAGGTGGTGCGCATCTGACCGCGCAAAGAATGCGAGTAGCAAAGAGTTCTTGGCCATCATCTCGTGAGGTACTTGTTGGGAGTTCTGCTAACCCTGCTTTGTGAAGTGCTCGGTAGAGCCAATCCCCTGATGAATCACCAGTGAATACTCGCCCTGTGCGATTAGCGCCATGAGCCCCGGGTGCTAAACCTAAAATCACGTAGCGGGCATCAGCTGGACCAAAACCAGGAACCGGCTTTCCCCAGTACTCCTCATTCTCGTATGCCTTGCGTTTAGTTATAGCGACTTCTTCTCGCCACTGGACCAACCGCGGACAGAGTGTGCACCGAACAATTGCCTTATCCAGCAAGGGAAGAGTTTTAGCGGGGCTCACTAGCCAGACCCCAGGCGATGCCATCCAAGATATCTGACTCTGAAGCGACGAATTCGCGTGCTCCGGTAGCGTGCAGGACACGAGAGAGCACAAGGGAGCCTGCAGTAATCACATCAACCCGGCCAGGGTGCATATAGCCAAGGGCTGAGATTTCATCTCTGCTCATAGATTGGAACATCGCAGCAACATCATGAACTTTTTGCGCAGGGATTCGAGCCAGATGAATGGAGTAGCGATCATATTCCGATAATCCCAGGGCTGCCGCGGCTACCGTAGTTGCTGTTCCTGCAACACACACAAGTGTCTTCGCCGACGTGATGGCCACTTCCTCACCAGCTAATGCGATCGCAGCATCGATATCGTGAGTTGCCGCACTGATGGCTTCCCGAGATGGTGGCTGCTGGCTCAAGTGGCGCTCAGACATTCGAACGCATCCAATATTTACTGATTTGGCAGCGTCAACGTGATCTGTGCCGAGAACAAATTCTGTAGATCCGCCTCCAATGTCGACGACAAGAAATGGTCCATCACTGGCGTGCAACTCTTGGGTCGCCCCCATAAAGGAGAGAGCCGCTTCCTCTGCACCTGGGATTACATCGAGCTCTATTCCGAGAATATCTCTTACGCCATCAATAAAGAGCTGACGGTTACTGGCATCTCTCGTCGCACTCGTTGCACAGAAACGAATCTTTTCAACACCCTTGCTCGCGATTACTCGAGCAAAAGCACTTGTTGCAGTGAGTGTTCGCTCAATTGCTTCTGGATCAAAAGCCTTGTTCTTGTCGACCCCTTGGCCAAGACGAACAACTTCCATTCGGCGATCTACTTCCTTAAATTGCCCATCATGAATATCGGCAATCAGGAGTCTGATCGAATTTGTTCCACAATCAATCGCTGCTACTCGCATGGCTCTCCTGCCCACCATTGAGGGAGAGCTGCTAACGCCTCATCACCGAATGGATTAACCCCCGGGCCAGCGCTGAGAGCGTGCGCAACTAAGGAATGTAGGCACTTCACGCGGGTTGGCATTCCCCCAGCTGTAATGCCCTCTACTTCTGGAACATCCATACCTAACTCATTTCGAGCCGCTAAATAGCTCTCGTGGGCAGCCTGGTATCTGGCTGCAAGATCAGGATCAGTGGAGAGACGACTCTCCATCTCAGCCATCATCCCGGTTGTCTCCAGCGTTGAGATCGCGCCAGTTAATTTCGGGCAGGTCGCATAATAAAAAGTTGGGAAGGGAGTGCCATCAGAGAGGCGAGGTGGTGTTGCGACAACTGCTGGCTTACCACATGGGCAGCGCGATGAGATGGCGTGAACATCACGTGGGGTGCGGCCAAGTTGAAGCGCAATTGCGTCGAGGTCAGCCTGCGTTGGTTTCTCAACTGTCATGGGCTAGGGATTCACATTTGTGCTTGTAATAGAGGAGATCACTTTGGAGTACCACGGTAATCCGGAGGGAATATCGGTAGAGATAGTTCCTGCAGCCTTGCCAGTATTTGATGCAGAGGTTGTTGCACCAATCACAATGTATTGATGCTCTCCCGGGAAGATGTAATGAAGCCTTGATCTGGCTTGTGATGCAACAAATGCTGGGTCATCCCACTTTGCTAATTCATTTGTGGCAGCTTCTAACGTTGCCTGAGAATCATGCAATTGAACGCGAAGTGCGTTGATCTGTGCTCGTTGGGCGAAGTAGTGCTCAAGAGGTGGTGCAAGGGTAATAGCGACTACGAAGAGGACGGTTGCAACAGCAAGGTTGCGCCCTGAAACTCCTCGTAGCCACTTCACAGTCTTAATTATCCATTAAAGCGAGGAAATGCGGCGCGACCTGCATAAAGCGCAGTATCCGCGAGCTCTTCCTCGATACGAAGCAATTGGTTGTACTTGGCAACACGCTCTGAGCGGGCTGGAGCACCTGTCTTAATCTGTCCGCACTCAAGTGCAACAGCTAGATCTGCAATAGTCGTATCTTCCGTCTCACCTGATCGGTGGGACATCATGGAGCGATAACCAGCGCGGTGAGCCATGGATACTGCATCAATCGTCTCGGTTAATGTGCCAATCTGGTTGACCTTCACCAAGAGGGCATTTGCAGTATTGAGTGAAATTCCCTTTGCAAGACGCTCAGGATTGGTCACAAAGAGGTCATCGCCAACGATCTGAATCTTTGAGCCAAGTTCGGCAGTCATCTTCGCCCAACCCTCCCAGTCATCTTCATCAAGTGGATCCTCGATCGAGACGATTGGATATGAGGCAACGAGGTCGGCATAGTAGGCGATCATCTGATCTGATGTGCGCTCAGAACCTTCAAACTTGTACTTGCCCTTCTCGTGGAACTCGGTAGCGGCAACGTCCATCGCAAGAGCGATCTCTTTACCAGGCTTAAATCCAGCAGCGGTGATCGCTTCAAGAATGAGATCGAGTGCAGCACGGTTGCTCTCAAGGTTTGGCGCAAAGCCACCCTCATCACCGATCGATGTTGCAAGGCCACGCTTCTTCAGCACTGACTTGAGGCTGTGATAGATCTCAGCGCCCCAGCGCAGTGATTCTTTAAAGGATTCTGCGCCAATGGGAGCAACCATGAACTCTTGGATATCAACATTGGTATCAGCATGAGCACCACCGTTGAGGATATTCATCATAGGGACAGGAAGTGTGTGAGCGGTTGGTCCACCGACATAACGGAAGAGTGAGAGATCAGCTGAATCTGCGGCTGCGCGGGCAACAGCAAGTGAGACGCCAAGAATTGAGTTGGCGCCAACACGAGCCTTGTTCTTTGTGCCATCGATCGCAAGCATCTCAGCATCGACCATGCGCTGATCTTGTGCGTCGTATCCGATAACGGCTGGGGCAAGTTCATCGTTCACGAAGTGAACGGCTTTCTCAACACCCTTACCAAGGTAGCGCTTACCACCATCACGAAGTTCGACAGCCTCGAAGGCACCAGTTGAAGCACCGCTGGGAACACCAGCACGTGCTGTCGTTCCATCTTCAAGAATGACTTCGACTTCTACCGTTGGATTTCCACGGGAGTCTAAGATTTCACGGGCATGTACTGCATCAATGAGTGCCACGGGCGCTCTCCTTTTCATTGCGTTCATAGTCTTCGATCATTCGGATGTACTTCGACACTGCACCGCGCAACGCTGCCTCGGCATCTAACCCTTGCTTCTGCGCTTGCTCGATGATCCCTAAGAGGATCTCGCCAAGTCCTTCTTCAGTCGTTGAGCCCTGGATTTTGACAGGCTGTTCAACGCTGAACCCATAGCCAAATTTATCAACTCTGTAGGTAAGTTTATTCGCCAACATGAGCGCAGGTTGGGCTAACGGGACCCCATCCAAGGCTGAAGTTCGACCCTTTTCGGCGACTTTCTGAGCCTCCCAGGTCTTCATGACATCCTCACTCGTCTCGGCGACGGTGTCACCAAAGACATGAGGGTGGCGGCGGATGAGCTTGTCGGCGACAGCGCCGGCTACCTCTTCGACATCAAAGGGATCTGCCTCATCATCCTCGGCTACTCGGGCGTGGAAGTAGACCTGCAAAAGCAGATCTCCTAGTTCTTCACGCATCGCTTCTCGATCGCCCAGTTCAACGGCTTCAACAAATTCGTAGCTCTCTTCAAGCAGATACTTCAGAAGTGATGCATGCGTTTGCTCGCCATCCCACGGACAACCACCTGGTGAGCGAAGTCGATCCATCACCTCTCGCAGGCGATTAAGTTCTGACATAGCCCGGTTTACTTTGTTTTGACTGCGCCAGAAGTTGTGTCTGCAGGAACAAGGGTTGCTGTCTTCGCATCCCACTTGCCATAACGAGGATTGACAGTGATGCCTTCCTTTGCAGCCATCTCAGAGATGGCGACTGTGAGAGCTGCCGTCGAATCGGCTGCACTCACTCCACTCTTTTGAATTGCTGTAATAAGGCGCTGTGAGTAGAGGACGCTGGTGAAGTAGAGATCAAGATTCTTGGCGTCGATGTTTGCGCCAACGAGGGCTTTAGGAAGAGCTGCTGCTCCACCAACTTGCTTGATCGCAACATTCTTCTCAGCAATCGCCTCCGCTGGAGTGACTTTAATTCCGATGGAGTTACCTTCATCAGCAAGGAGCTGGGAGATTAAGAAAAATTGTGCCTGACTTGCCGCAAGTGCTGAGCCTGTTAACAGGTTCATACCGGTGGTGTCCACGCCTTTTCGAGCCGCGAGAATATCGGTGACGCTTGATTGAACCTGAGCAATCGATGTGGAGTTCTTACCGACAGTGACCGCGGCAGTCGTACTTGAGCATCCCGCCAAGAAGAGAAGTGTTGTCAGCGATGCGAGTGCAACGATCTTCTTGCCAAAAGTTATGTGGTTATTTCCCTTTGCAGAATTCACGACTGGCTCCATCACTTGAGGATTGCGTTGAGGACTTCCATAGTCCACGGCAGGATCGAAGTATCCACTACATCCCCATCAGCCTGCCAATTTGGAGCAGCTGAGCGAGCGACCAGGATCGACTGGGTCGCGCTCTTGATCAGCGATCCCGGATACATGCGAGTCAGGCGTAATTGCAGCGATTCTGGGAGCGTCACAGGGGCTAATTTGAGGAACTTGCCCTGCAGGACGACCTCAGAAAGCCCTAACTCCTTTGCTCGGACTCGCAGCCTTGCCACATCGATCAAAGTATTAGCAGGCTCTGGCAGCTGCCCAAAGCGATCAACAAGCTCTTCAACAATCGCATCAAGATCTGACGCCTGTGCGGCATCAGCCATCCGTCGATAGAGATCTAGTCGCAGCCGCTCAGATGGTAGGTACTCAACAGGCAGATGAGCAGTAATCGGTAGTTCAACTTTGCACTCTTTCACTCGTGGATTGGCATCAACAAAACCAGTTTTGAAATCCTCAACCGCTTCACCCACCATGCGCATATAGAGATCAAATCCAACTTCTGCAATATGGCCAGATTGTTCACCACCAAGGAGATTTCCAGCGCCGCGAATCTCAAGATCCTTGAGTGCTACCTGCATCCCAGAACCCAGATCAGTATTGGTGGCGATCGTTGTCAAACGATCATGGGCAATCTCTGTAAGTGGCTTATCTGCCGAGTAAAGGAAGTAGGCATAGGCGCGTTCACGGCTTCGACCAACCCGGCCACGTAATTGATGCAACTGTGAGAGACCAAAGATATCGGCACGATCAACAATGAGGGTATTGGCATTTGGAATATCTATGCCACTTTCAATAATCGTGGTTGAGACCAAGAGATCAAAATCCTTCTCCCAGAATCCAAGGATCACATCTTCGAGTTCGCGCTCCCCCATCTGGCCATGAGCGACACGAATGCGTGCTTCCGGCACCAATTTCTTTAATCGTTCGACGACAAAGTCGAGATCATCAACGCGGTTATGAACATAGAAGATCTGCCCATCACGGAGCAGTTCACGGTGGATCGCAGCGGCGACCTGCTTATCGTCATAGAAACCAACATAGGTAAGGACTGGGTGACGTTCCTCAGGTGGTGTCGTAATGTTAGACATCTCCCGGATTCCGGTGATCGCCATCTCCAGCGTTCGTGGAATGGGCGTTGCTGACATTGAGAGCACGTCGACATTGGTTCGAGCCTTCTTCAGCTCCTCTTTGTGCTCAACGCCAAAGCGTTGTTCCTCATCCACGATAATCAGCCCTAAATCCCTGAATTGCACATCTTTTGAGAGCAATCTGTGGGTGCCGATGACGATATCGATGGAGCCATCAGCAAGGCCCGCGATGATCTCCTTGCCCTCCTTGGCGGTGTTAAACCGAGATAGACCTGCCACCTTTACGGGAAAGCCGGTGTAGCGGTTCAAGAAGGTAACAAGGTGCTGTTGAACAAGCAGTGTTGTCGGAACAAGGACTGCGACTTGCTTGCCATCTTGAACGGCCTTAAAGGCGGCACGGATCGCAATCTCCGTCTTTCCATACCCAACATCGCCACAGACAATGCGATCCATCGGGTGGGATGCCTCCATATCCCGCTTCACTTCTTCAATCGTTGATAACTGATCTGTCGTCTCAACATAAACAAAGGCATCTTCAAGTTCACGCTGCCATGGCGTATCTGGTGAGAAGGCAAAGCCAGGGGCAGCCATGCGCGCGGCATAGAGCTGGATCAATTCAGCTGCGATCTGTTTAACAGCTTTTCGAGCCCTCTTCTTAGCATTCTGCCAATCGGCGCCACCAATACGATGAACCGTAGGAGCTTCTCCCCCGACATATCGGGTGACCTGCTCGAGTGAATCAGTTGGAATATAGAGTCGGTCTCCTGGCTGTCCGCGTTTTGATGATGCATATTCGATGACCAAATATTCACGCGCGCTCTTACCAACGGTGCGTTGCACCAACTCCACATACCGCCCAACACCATGCTGCTCATGCACAACATAGTCACCTGGCTTGAGCTCGATCGGATCAATGGCCTTCTTACGGCGAGATGGCATACGTGCTTGGTCTTTATTGGAGCTGCGTTGCCCAGAAATATCCTTCTCGGTAATCAATACCGTCTTAGCTGAATCTGCTATGAAACCGTGTTCTATAGGAGAAGCAATGAGGTGAATAACATCGCGAGTCAGTTGTGAGTCGATCGACTTTTCGATGCGGGTGGGTATATCCGCTTCGATAAAGAGGTTATTGAAGCGTTCGACAATCCCGGGGCCGGCCGCGCTAAAGATCACCAAATAGCCACTTTCAAGCCAGCCCTTGAGATCATTTTCGACTGCAACAAGATCATTGCGATAGACCGGCAGAGCGGTGAAATCCGGAGCGCTCTCATCGATATCTGAGGCGTAGAGATTGAAATACCCCCATCCCAAGCGTGCCCTCTCTGCCCGAGTGGCAAGCTCGGCAAGGGTGAAGTAGCCCCCTGCTTCTAGACCACCAGAGATATCGATCGGTGCTTTGCCACCTAACGCTGCATTGGACCATGAGGCATCCAGGAACTCTTTGTTGGTCTCAATCAGATCGATCGCACGTGAAGTGATACGTGGTTGATCGATGAGAATAATGTGAAACTCTGCTGGCATAAAGCTAATGAGAGATTCCAATTCGGTATTGAGAATACCGATTAAAGACTCCATGCCATCGACGCTCATACCTTCAGCGATCTTGCTGCAGATCTCGGTGAGCTGTGGAAACTCTGCTGCCAGATAACGCGCTCTATCTTTCACATCATCGGTGAGGAGTAGTTCACGGCAAGGGTAGATGGTGAGTTCACCAATCACGGGAGCATACGTTCGCTGATCAGCAACGGTGAAGTAAGCAAGCTCTTCAATCTCATCACCAAAGTAATCCACGCGAACTGGGTGTTCCAGATCCGGCGGAAAGAGATCAATGATTCCGCCACGAACGGCAAAATCGCCTCGGCGTTCAACGAGGTCTGTGCGGGTGTAACCAAGGAAGGAGAGCGAGTTAATCAGCTCTGACATAGATACCGTCTTCTCAACTTCTAAAGTGGGTAGCTTTGCTTCCAAGACGCTGGCAATAATTGGTTGAATGAGACCTCGAATAGATGTCACGACAACGCGTGGCGGCTTCTTTGAAGCTAGTCGATGTAGCACTTTAAATCTCGCAGCTACCGTATCGTTCTTAGGACTCAATCGCTCATGCGGCAAGGTCTCCCACGGAGGGAAGAGTTCTATGTGGTCTGCGCCGATATAGGTGGCTAGCTCCTGCGTAAGCTCTTCGGCACGGCGAGATGATGGGGTTACCAATAAAAGTGGACGGCTCTGCGAGGTGATTGCTGCGAAGAGCCCTTGGGTCGAGGGGATGCAGATTGTGGACTGGCCCTGCTGCGAAATCGTTGCAGGCAGTTCAATATGTGAGAAGGCGCGTAACAATGACATTAAATCTTCCCGCCCTCTCTCTCGAAACCTCAATCGCTACGCCTAAAGACGGAGCAGAAAACGCCATTACCCCCCATTCACAAAGAATGGGGGGTGAGGCACCCTATTAAACCTGTAATGATTAGCCAGTGGCAACTGATGATCTGGAACTGCGCAGTGATGTGCGCCGGCTTGGCGACTTATTGGGCCAAAGCCTGGTTCGCCAAGAGAGCCCAGAATTGCTGGCACTGGTTGAGACAGTCCGTAAAGCCGTTCGTGAAGGCAATGGAGCCCAGGCCCTGGAAGACCTCACCGATGAAGAAGAGATTCTTCTGGTTCGTGCCTTCAGTACCTATTTCCATTTAGCAAACGTTGCAGAGCAGGTGCACCGCGCCCGCGAACTCGCAGCTGATCGCCTCACAGGTGGCTCCTGGATCTCACGCGCCGTTGATCGCATTATTGATGTGCAGAGCGCTACCGAAGAATTCTCTTTCGCCGATGTTCAAGGCTGGGTCAATGATTTTTCCGTTCGGCCAGTATTCACAGCTCACCCAACTGAAGCATCACGGAGATCAGTACTGAGCAAACTCGGAACGATCGCGGAACTTCTCGACACACCAGCAACACAGACGCGCGATCGCAGACTTGCTGAGACTGTAGATCTCTTATGGCAGACAGATGAGCTCCGTCTTGGACGACCAGAGCCACTTGATGAAGCAACAAATGCGCTCTTCTATCTCGATGATCTCTTTGCGAACACCGTTCCAGAGGTTTTAGATGATCTCGCTCATGAACTAGAACGTATCAACGTTGTTGTTGATCCAACCTCTCGTCCGCTCAGCTTTGGTACCTGGATTGGTGGCGACCGTGATGGCAACCCTCACATCACCCCACAAGTCACAAAAGATGCGATCGTTCTTCAAACCGGCCACTTCATTCGAACCATGCTTGGTTCTCTTGATCAGTTGCGTCAAGCGCTCTCTGTTTCTAGTCGGATCGCCGGAGCAAGTGATGAATTGAAAGCCTCGGTAGAGCGCGATCTCGCACTTCTTCCTGAAATCGAAGATCGCTTCCGACGCCAGAATGTTGAAGAGCCATACCGACTCAAAGCGACTGCAATTAGACATCGCTTGATCCTGACCCAGCGTCGTCACTCTGCGGGAGCGGCTCACACCGCGGGCCGCGATTATGAGGACACTGCCGAACTCCTGGCAGATCTGATGTTGATGCGTACTTCCCTCCTTGCCCACCGTGGTGAACTCATCGCTACCGGCCTACTAGAACGCGTCATCCGAACCGTTGCCAGCTTTGGCCTCACCCACGCGACGATGGATGTTCGCGAGCACTCCGATGCTCATCACAACGCGATGTCACAACTCTTTGGAAGTGCCTACGATGACCGCACAGCGCTGATTGCAGCAGAGTTGAAGTCTCCTAATCGTCCAGCCTTCGATCAGTTAGATCCCCTTGCTCGCAAAACTGTCGATACCTTCGTCGCAATCCGTGAATTGATCGAAAACTTCGGACCAGAGGTAATCGAGACCTACATCATCTCTATGACCAAGGGTCATGAGGATGTCTTGGCTCCCGTCATCTTGGCCGATATCGCAGGGCTAATTTCATTGACAGGTGAAAAGTTTGCCAAAGTTGGCTTTGCCCCACTTCTTGAAACTGTCGCAGAACTTCGAGCAGCCGATTCCATTCTTGATGCACTCCTCTCCACTCCTGAGTATCGCGAGCTGGTCCGACTGCGCGGTGACATTCAAGAGGTAATGCTTGGTTACTCGGATTCAAATAAAGATGCCGGTATCGCGACATCACAATGGGAGATCCATAAGGCCCAGCGCAAACTTCGTGACATTGCCATCAAACATGGTGTGACCTTGCGTCTCTTCCATGGTCGTGGTGGCTCCGTTGGCCGCGGCGGCGGGCCAACCTATGACGCCCTCATAGCTCTTCCTTGGGGCTCTATTGATGGCCAGATCAAGATGACAGAGCAAGGTGAAGTTATCTCTGATAAATACTCACTTCCGGCTCTGGCTCGTGAGAATGTTGAACTCTCTGTGGCGGCAGCCCTTGAAGCAACTGTTTTAAACCGCGCGCCTCGTCAGAGCTCTGAAGCCCTTGCCCAGTGGAGCAAGACTATGGATCTGATCAGCGAGAGCTCCTTCAAGCGCTATCGCGCGCTGATCGACCATCCTGATCTTCCTGCTTATTTCTATGCCTCAACTCCCGTTGAGCAACTCGGTGATCTCTTCTTAGGCTCTCGTCCATCGCGTCGCCCTGATGCTGCTGGCGGCCTTGCAAGTTTGCGTGCGATTCCATGGGTATTTGGTTGGACGCAATCGCGTCAAATCGTTCCAGGATGGTTTGGTGTTGGAACAGGACTTAAGGCTGCACGTGAATCTGGCAACGAGGCGACGATGTCGCAGATGCTCAAGGATTGGCACTTCTTCCGCACCTTCATCTCCAATGTGGAGATGACACTTGCAAAGACTGACCTTGCTCTCGCCCAACGCTATGTTGATACCTTGGTCGATCCATCTCTTCGCCACTTCCTTGACCTGATCAAGGAAGAGTATGCACTCACTCAGACTGAGATTCTTTTACTCACTAAGAAGAGTGAATTGCTGGGAGATCAGCCACGTTTGGCTCGCACGCTCGGGATTCGCGACCAGTACTTGGCACCACTTCACCTCTTGCAGATTCACTTACTCGAGCAAGTCCGCGAGAACCCAGATATCGATCCAACGATCCGACGCGCTCTGCTACTCACGATCAATGGCGTTGCTGCAGGTCTGAGAAATACGGGTTGATTTTTACTTATTAAATTCTTGCTGAGCAAAATCCAGGCCCTTTTCAATGAGCCTTTCTGCAGCGAGTGCCCCGCGAGCAATGAAATCAGGCAGTTCCTTCTTCTCAGGCTGTGAAAATGGCTTTAAGACATAATCTGCGGGGTCTTGAGGGCCTTGGGGGCGGCCAACTCCCATGCGGATGCGGAAGTAGTCAGGTCCTGCAAAGTGCTTCGTAATATCTTTCAAACCGTTGTGGCCATTATCGCCGCCAGCAATCTTCACCCGGATAGTGTTGAAGGCGATGTCGAGCTCATCATGTACGACAATGATGTTGCTGCTCGCGACCTTATAGAAATCAGCGAGCGCCTTGAGAGGCGCACCTGATTCATTCATATAGAGCTTTGATTTAGCCAGTGTGACGGCTACTCCTGCAACGCGAATATCTGCGATATCGCAGCGGGATTTGTGTGATGAAAACTTTGAATTGCTGCCAAGGTAATCAATCACCATCTGGCCAACGTTGTGACGAGTGCTTGCATACTGATCGCCGGGGTTTCCTAATCCGAAGATTATCCAGCGATCAGCCATGCGAAAGCTTCTTACTTAATTATTCAGCTTTTGGAGCTTCAGCAGGGGCGGCTGCAGCAGGAGCTGCCTCTGCCACTGGCTCAGCAGCGCTTGAACGCTCTGAGAGGTGAACAACCACAAGTGCTGGGTCAGAGACAAGTGTTGTTCCAGCAGGAAGCACTACATCGCCAGCAGTCTTACTTGTTCCGGCAGGCATCTCTGTGAGATCCAGGACCAAGAATGCCGGGATAGATGTTGCTTCTGCTTCAATTTCAATAGTGTTGTTCACATGCTCAAGGATTCCATCCTTGTCGTATGCGCCCTCTGTGTGAACTGGAACTTCAACAGTGACCTTTTCGCCTTTACGAACAACGAGAAGATCAACATGCTCGAAGATTCCAGAGAGTGGGTTCTTGGAGACTGACTTTGGAAGAACGAGTTCGCTCTTGCCATCAAATGAGACATTGAGAAGAACGTTTGAGGTCTTGAGTGCGACTCCGAGCTCACGAGCTGGAAGTGAGACGTGCTGTGGCTCTGCGTTGTGGCCATAGATCACTGCTGGAACTAGACCTGCTACACGGTCGCGACGTGATGCACCCTTACCAAAGTTGGTGCGCTTGCTCGCGTTGATTGAAATTTCGGCCACTTGAGTTGCTCCTTTATAACGTATGAAATGCACGCCTCAGGAGAGCAACCCGTCGATTACGGATAATTACTATCCCTCGCCGTGACGAGCCTGAAGAGTATCCCAGGCGGTCGGGAAAGCCAAAATCAGGCTTCTGGGCTGGGTTGGGCTGGGTTGGGTTGGGTTTTAGCTCAGGCCGTCGAAGAGGCTGGTAACAGAGCCATCCTCGAAGACTTCCCGAATCGCTCGTCCCAAGAGTGGGGCGATCGAGAGGACGGTGAGGCGATCAAAGCGGGACTCCTCTGGAATTGGCAGAGTATTGGTGACGACTACTTCACTGACGCGACTCGCCTTCAGACGTTCAACCGCCGGGCCTGAGAGAACAGCATGTGTGGCGGCGACAATGACTTCTGCGGCGCCTTCCTCAAAGAGGGCATCGACAGCCTTGGTAATAGTTCCAGCGGTATCGATCATGTCATCAATGACGATGCATGTCTGTCCCTTCACATCACCGACAACTTTGCCAGTCTTGGACTCATTGGGAATGCGAGGATCGCGCATCTTGTGAATAAATGCGATCGGGCAACCGCCCATGAGATCTGACCAACGTTCTGCAACACGGACGCGACCTGAGTCTGGTGAAACGATGGTGAGGCGACTGCGATCAACCTTGCGACCAACGTAATCAGTCAAGAGCGGAAGTGCGAAGAGGTGATCAACGGGGCCATCGAAGAAGCCCTGGATCTGTGAGGTGTGAAGATCAACGACCATCAAGCGATCTGCGCCAGCGGTCTTAAAGAGATCTGCCATCAGGCGAGCAGAGATTGGTTCACGTCCGCGATGCTTCTTATCTTGACGGGCATACCCGTAGAACGGTGCAACAACGGTGATCCGCTTCGCCGATGCGCGCTTAAGGGCATCAACCATGATCAACTGCTCCATAATCTGCTTGTTGACAGGTGCAGCGTGGGATTGAATGACGAAGGCATCTGAACCACGGACGCTCTCTTCAAAGCGAACAAAGATTTCACCGTTGGCGAAGTCGTATGCCGATGTTGGCGTAATTGGGATACCGAGCTCGAGGGCAACTTCATCAGCGAGCTCTGGATAACCGCGACCTGTAAAAATACGTAGGCGCTTCTCAGAGGTGAGACGAAGTTCGCTCATTCTTACTCCCGTTCGGTTGCGCCTGCGCGCTTAGCGGCTTCGGCAGAGGAACTGCCTGCTCTCTTGCGTAGTACCCACCCTAAGACATTGCGCTGCTTTGCGCGTGCAACACCGATCGAGCCTGCTGGGACATCTTCTGTAATGATCGATCCAGCGGCAGTGTAAGCGCCATCACCGATCGTGACTGGGGCAACTAACATCGTGTCGCTGCCGATTCGGACCTCATCGCCCACCACAGTCTGGTGCTTCTCGACCCCGTCATAGTTCACAAAGATCGTGGCTGCCCCGATATTGGTGCCGCTTCCGATCGTGGCATCGCCCACATAGGAAAGGTGTGGAACCTTAGACCCTTCACCGATCGTGGAATTTTTAATCTCAACATAGGCGCCTGCCTTCGAATTGGCAGCAAGCTTTGTTCCTGGGCGCAAGAAGGAATATGGCCCAACGTTCGCTTGCGCACCGATCTCAGAATCAGAGCACGTTGATTCAATGACTCGTGCACCTGCTCCGACTTTCACATTGGTTAGTGTGGAGCGTGGCCCAATGACTGCACCACTGTCCACTGTGGTGGATCCAGCCAAGACGCACCCTGGGTGAATAACAACATCATGTGCAATCTTCACACCAACATCGATCCAGGTAGTCGTTGGGTCGATAATCGTGACGCCAGATTTCATGACCTCATCATTGATGCGATCACGCATTATCGCTGTGCACTCGGCGAGCTGCGAACGATCGTTAATGCCAAGAGTCTCGGTGTAATCATTGGATCGGATAGCGAGCGCAACCTTGCCTGCATCCTTGATCAGAGCGATCACATCGGTGAGGTAGAGCTCACCCTGCGAGTTATCTTTGGAAATTTTTGCCGCCGCCTCGCGAAGCGCCCCATTATCAAAGAGGTAAACACCGGTATTGATCTCACTAATAGCGGCAACTTCTTCGTCAGCATCGCGCTCTTCAACGATACGAGAGATTGCGCCTTCATCATCACGAACGATGCGACCGTAGCCAAACGGATCTGGCAGGTCAGCGGTGAGCACAGATGCCGCACTCTCGTTTGCATGGTGTACTGCGATGAATTCTTTGAGAGTAGAAGCTGTGAGAAGTGGTGTATCGCCTGCAAGAACTAAGACAGTACCTGTCGTTGCAGCTCCTGCCAGGGCGAGTTGAACAGCATGACCTGTGCCATTGCGCTCGGCTTGGTAGACGGTAAGCGCGGCAGGGGCAATCTGAGAGAGGTGGTCTTGAACTGAATCCTTATGGGCCCCGATCACCACACGCAGTTCTTGTGCGCCAAGAGGTTCAACTGCTGCCAGAACGTGGCCAAGGATTGATCGACCTGCGATTGGATGGAGAACCTTGGAGGTTGAAGATTTCATCCGGGTACCTTCCCCGGCGGCGAGCACGATCACAACATCTGGGTTGTTCACGGCCCTCCTATCTCTGCATACTCATCATCGTTGCCTGAATGAAGCCTGGATATAGGTGAAGTCTATTTACTGCGGATTGGCTCCGCCACCAGGTATCGATCCTGGACCCTGGGCTTCAAAGGCCCATGTGCTAGCCACTACACAATGGCGGAACCTGAATTCTCCCCCATAGGCAGCCAGAACGCCAAAACACCACGAGTTACTCCGAATCGGCTAAAAGCTGCTAATTCTGCGAGCGCCATGCGTTGGCCCGGTGGCTCTGACCACTCCAGCAACGACACCACTGGAACTCAAAGCGACCGTCAGATCTAGGGCTCGCTCCTCATCTTCGACTAAGAATGCGACCGTTGGACCAGATCCAGAGACGATGCAGCCAAGTGCGCCATATTCGTGGCCCACATCAAGTACTAATCGAAGGGCGGGCCGCAGGGAGCAGGCCGCGCTTTGCAGATCATTACTCAGTGACTTTCCCAACTCTTTCGCATCCCCTGCACGTAGCGCTTGTAGGAGCGCATCATTGGCACTGGGGCGAGAGATCGACATACCTTCCCGAAGGCGATCACACTCGCCATATACCGATGGTGTTGAAAGCCCAGAGTTTGAGAGTGCCAGGACCCATTGGTAGGAACCCTGTGAAAGTACGGGAGTGAGTTGATCACCATGACCTCGGCCGATTGCAGTTCCGCCAGCAATTCCAAATGGCACATCACTACCAAGTTCGGATCCAATGCGTTGCATCTCATCACGAGAGAGTCCGAGTTCATAGAGTGCATCAATACCGACGATGACGCCTGCAGCATCAGCACTTCCACCAGCCATCCCACCGGCGACTGGAATCTCTTTCGCTAAATGGATATCGATATCACTATCGAGTTGATACTTGCTCACCATGAGTTGGGCTGCTTTATATGCCAAATTTGTTTCATCCAATGGCACACCAGCCGCCGTAGAGCCCGATGCCCCTAATGCGATCCCACTACCCTCAACACCAAATTTCACTGTGACATCATCAAAGAGTGAGATCGCTTGAAAGACGGTGACAAGTTCGTGGTAGCCATCCTCATCGAGTGGCCCAACCGAGAGGCTCAGGTTTACCTTTGCAGGAACCCGAATAACTACACCGCTCTGATTCATGGTCGTTAGCCTATAGTGAAAGCTAGCGTGAGAGTTGTGTAGCAATCTTGATAAAGTCAGGAAGAAGGAGTGCCTCACCGCGTGAGGTTGGATCGACGCCGGCAGCAAGAATGGCATCAGATGCCGCAGCACTTCCCCCAAAGAGCTCAGAGAGTGCACCCCGTAACATCTTTCGGCGCTGGGCAAAGGCTGCGTCGATCACCATAAAGGTAGCAAGGCGAAGGCTCTCATCCCCTGCCGCCTCATGTCTGACGAAGCGAACCAGGGATGAGTCAACGTTTGGAACTGGCCAAAAAATTGAACGACCTACTGTTCCAGCAGAAGACATATCGGCCCACCATGTTGCCTTCACCGATGGTGATCCATAATTCTTGCTGCCAGGTGAGGCAACAAGTCGGTCTGCAACTTCGCTCTGCACCATCACCACACCTGAGCGAAGTGTTGGGAACTTCTCCATATAGCGCAGTAGAACCGGAACAGAAATATTATAGGGAAGGTTTGCAACAAGGACTGTTGGTGCAAGCGGCAATGAATCAACCACCATCGCATCCTGCGTCACAACCGTTAATCGGTGGGTATCAAATTCATGGCGTTGGACAGTGTGTGGAAGTTCTGCGGCCAATCGTTCATCGATTTCAATAACGATGACTTCTTGAGCCACCTCAAGGAGTGCAAGAGTGAGTGAGCCAAGTCCCGGGCCGATTTCAAGTGCGATATCACCCTCATGAACATCGGCGCTCTTCACAATCCGCCGACAGGTATTGGCATCGACCACAAAGTTTTGCCCAAGTTTCTTCGTGGGATTGACTCCGATGCGTGATGCGATCTCACGAATCTCGGCTGCGCCAAGTAACCCTGACATTAGGCGAAGGATCCAAAGAGACGTTCAGCATTAGCGCTAATACCATCACAGAGTTCATCGAGGTCTTGATCGCGCTCATCAGCAATCAATCTCAGGATAGAAGGAATCTGCGCTGGTGTGTTCATCAATCCGCGATGTGGAGTGGGTGTGAGGAAGGGTGAATCAGTTTCAACGAGGAGTTGATCGAGTGGAACAAGTTTGACCGCCTCGCGAAGCGCCGGTGCATTTTTAAAAGTAACTGTTCCGGCAAACGAGAGGATGTACCCCTTCTCAATGCACTCCCGGGCCATCTGAGCATCACCTGAATAACAGTGAAAAATAGTGGTTTCCGGCGCACCTTCTTCAGTGAGGGTATCTAGTACTGCTTGGTGGGCATCGCGGTCGTGAATGATCAGAGCCTTCTGAACTTTCTTAGCCAATGCGATATGGCGACGGAAGGAATACTTCTGTCGCTCTTGCAGCTCAGCTGGGGTACGGAAGAAGTCCAGCCCGGTCTCTCCTATACCGCGCACGCGTGGATCGGTAGCAAGGGCTTCAATACGCGAAAGGTGGGCCTCAAGGTCATCTACTCGGGGTGCTTCATTGGGATGCAGAGCGACAGTGGCAAGCACGCGACCTGGGAAGGCATGGGCCATGCGCACTCCCCACTCAGATTGTTCGGCTGAGTAACCAACTTGGACGACACGATCAATTCCCACGCTCGCTGCTTCATCGAGAACGGCTTTGACAAGCGGTGAATCTGGTTCAGATTCGGTAACGAGTTCGATATGGGCGTGGACATCCACGCATCGGCGATGAAGTTTTTCAGGAAGTGGCGCAGCTTGGCGTTCTTTATCTAAGCCAAAACGATCTGCCATTACCCAGTGCCTTACTTGGCCGCAGGCTCTTCAAGGCGAGGGAAGAGAACTGCGCCCTTCGTGACCTTTGTTCCAGGCTTAATCTGTCCCCAGGTTGCAACATCTGAAATCTTCTCGCCGGCGATATCTCCACTCATTCCGAGGGATGTCCAGAGAGTCTGACAGGTTGCCGGCATTACAGGGTAAAGAAGTACCGCTAATGCACGAATGGAATCTGCAGTGTTATAGAGAATCTCATTGAGTTCTGTTGTGCGGCTCTCATCCTTTGCCACAATCCATGGCTCTCGTTCAGTCACATAGCCATTGACTCGCTTACAAAATTCCATGATGGTATTTATGCCACCCTGGAAATCAAGGGCAACCATCGCTGCATCGGCCTTTGCCACAGTCTCGGCAAGAGCTGCTTCTAGACCCGCATCATGAGCCACAGCCGGAATAGCGCCAGCACAGTACTTTTCGATCATGGCGATCAGGCGTGAGGCCAGGTTTCCAAAGTCATTTGCTAGCTCGCTCGTGTAACGGGCAGCCATATCCTCCCAAGAGAATGAGCCATCAGAACCAAAGGGAATGGCACGAAGGAAGTAGTAACGGAAGGCGTCCACACCAAAGTGGTCGGTGATGTCAGCTGGCGCAATTCCAGTCAGTTTGGACTTGGACATTTTTTCTCCACCGACCAGCAACCATCCGTGGGCAAAGACCTTCTTCGGTAATGCAACTCCTGCTGCCATCAACATCGCTGGCCAGATAACAGCATGGAAGCGCAAGATATCTTTTCCAACTAAGTGCACATCAGCGGGCCATGTCTTGGCAAACTTCTCTGCGCCTGGAGTACCTGGTTCATCACCAAGTCCAACAGCGCTCGCATAGTTCAACAACGCATCAAACCAGACATAGATCACTTGCTTGGTATCCCAAGGGACTGGAATACCCCAATCAAAGGTAGATCGTGAGATGGAAAGATCCTGCACCTCTCCCTCAAGGAAGGAGATTACTTCGTTACGAGCAGAGGCAGGTTCACATGCTGAAGGATCATTCTTGTAGTGCTCAAGTAGTTGTGGGACAAAAGCTGAGAGCCGGAAGAACCAATTCTCCTCGCTGACGATCTCACATGGCTTTGAGTGAATGGGGCAGAGACCGCCTTCAAGGAGATCACCTGGCAATTTAAATTCTTCACAGCCAATGCAATATGGACCTTCATATTTACCTGAGTAGATATGTCCCTGATCCTTTAAACCAGATAAGAAGCGTTGCACGCGCTCCATGTGGCGTGGCTCAGTTGTGCGAATGAAATCATCGTTGGCGATGTTGAGAGCTTTCCAGACTGGCTTCCAGGCATCTTCGACCAGGCGATCACACCAATCTTGCGGGGCAACGCCATTCTTCTCAGCGGTATTGAGCACCTTCTGACCGTGCTCATCCGTCCCTGTAAGGAACCAGACACCTTCGCCACGTTGGCGGTGCCAGCGGGTTAAAACATCACCAGCAACTGTTGTGTAGGCATGGCCGATATGCGGCGCATCGTTTACATAGTAAATCGGCGTCGTTAAATAGAAGGACTTCTCGCTCACTGGCCCATCCTACCCGCGCCTTTGTGGGCAACCATGACATCAAAGACCGCGCGCTTTGCGATACCTGTGGCCTTAGCGACTTCAGCAATCGCTTCCTTTCGACTCTCTCCCTGACTCTCGCGAGCTAATACCATCTCGACGAGATCATTGGAGGTGTGGGTGCGGGAGGATGAATCAAAACCAGCAACAACAAGTGTGATCTCCCCCAAAATTTCTCGACTTTGGGCCCATGCCAGCAAATCACTGAGTGATCCACGTATCGTCTCTTCATAGGTCTTTGTCATCTCACGACAAATCGATGCCAATCGATCTTCGCCGAGCACAGAGATCGCATCTACAAGCGACTCTTCTAATCGATGAGGTGCCTCAAAGAAGATCATGGTGCGCTCTTCTTCTTCCAATTTCTCTAACGCTGTGATTCGAGCACCTGACGTTCTTGGGAGAAATCCTTCAAAGCAGAAACGGTCGGTGGGCAATCCTGAATAGAGCAGCGCTGTTGTCACCGCACTCGGACCTGGCAGCACACGAATGGGAATATCTCGAGCAATAGCTTCGCGAGTAAGCCGATACCCAGGATCACTGATTCCCGGCATCCCAGCATCTGTTACGACCAGCAGATCCTTGCCAGATGAAAGGATTTCTAAAAGCGGCTCCAGTCGTTCATTCTCATTTCCCTCGAAGAAGGAGTAGATCTTCGCCTCATAGGTGATCCCAAGTTCGGCACAGAGCCTGCCAAATCGGCGGGAATCCTCGGCGGCAATGAAATCCACCTGCGTGATCGCCTCTTTCAGCCGCGCTGAAGCATCGCCTGGATTGCCCAGAGGGATGGCGGCGAGGATTAACATGCGCCTATTCTCTCAGGGTTTTCCTGCACCCCTTACGCTTGCCTCATGAAGCAGCTGCTCACAAAATTGAGTGACCCGATCAATGCCACCGCTTTTGCGCTGATCGGATTGGTGATGCGCTTATGGCACCTGGGCCAACCAAAGGGCTACATCTTCGATGAGGTCTACTACGCCCAAAATGCTCACTCACTTGCCCAACATGGCGTCGAGATCACGTCAAAGGGCCTGCCTGATTTCATCGTCCACCCACCCGTTGGCAAGTGGCTCATCGCCCTTGGAATCAAGGCCTTTGGCTTCAATGAATTTGGCTGGCGCGTCAGCTCAGCGGTTATCGGATCACTTTCTATCGCATTGATCTATCTCGTCGCAAAGAAATTATTTAATAACGTCCTCGTAAGCTCAACTGCGGCAATACTCACCATCGCCGATGGCTTACATCTGGTTCACTCCCGCACAGCTCTCCTTGATATCTTCTTAATGTTCTTTATTCTCTTGGCTTTTTACTTCCTTCTTCATTCCAAGCACTGGCTTGCCGGCCTCTCGCTTGGCCTTGCTACTGGTGTTAAGTGGAGCGGGATCTATTACTTCGTCGCGTATTTCTTATTCATTCTCTACGCGGATTTCCGGCAATCGCAAGCGATGGAGGAAGAGTCACCTCTCCTCACAACTCTTCGCAAAAAGTTCGCCAAGAGAGTGCTGCAGTATGGGATCATTCCAGTCTTCACATATCTAGTGAGCTGGTCTGGTTGGTTCCTCACATCAACAGGCTATGACCGCACCTGGTCAAAGAATATTTTCAGAAGTTTCTGGCATTACCAATCTGAGATTCTTAACTTCCATAAAAATCTTGTTGAGACACACTCTTATTCAGCAAATCCATGGAGTTGGCTCATCATGGGCCGACCAACCTCATTCTTCTATGCAACACCAAAAGGTTGCGGAGCCGCGACATGCTCACAGGAGATTCTTGGCCTGGGAACTCCATTTTTATGGTGGAGTGGCCTCATCGCAATTGTCATCACTTTCGGCTATTGGATTGCGCGTCGTGAATGGCAGAGCGGGTTGCTCCTCTTAAGTCTTGCTGCCGGCTATCTACCGTGGTTCCTCTTTCAAAAGCGAACGATGTTCTCTTTCTACGCGATCGCCTTTGAGCCTTTCATGATTCTCATTATTTGTTACGTCATCACAAAATACTTAGAAGATGATGCACGCCGTAAGGTGCGCGAACGAGTGGTTTATGGGTATGTGGCGCTGATTGTGCTCTGCTTTATCTACTTCTCACCACTCTACTTTGGTGAGGTAATCTCCTACGGCAGTTGGCACTCCCACATGTGGTTGCCATCCTGGATTTAGCCGACTTGTGGGTTTAGATCGCCTCTGAATCAAGTGTGTGTGGCTGAGCCGCTTCTTCAAGGAGTGTCTGTTCAAAGGATTCGGTGCGCTCTGGAACTTTAAGCTGATTGAGCAACTCTTGTTCTGCGCTCCACTGTCCAGGAACGGTCAGATCAATCACGCGCTTTGGCGTGATCGCCTTTGGAGCAGTTGCATACGTTGGCCGTGGAAGAGTAATTGGACTCCACCCACTCTCATCCTTAGGAATCACAACGACGCCTGCTGGGTCATCGCGCACTTCCAAAGGAATCCAATGATCGGCAAGGTTTGCTTGAGGGGCATGTGGATTGAGAGAGATTCGCGCTGCCGGATCGAGTTTGATCTCTGCAGTCATGATCTTTTCTAGAGTAGAGAGGCGACGTGCCTTCAACTCTGCAGTCACAATTTGTTTACGAACGGTGATGATGAAGATAGCAAAACCTGAAGCTGGGACTGCAAGAATCGACCAGGCCATCATTCCAAGAGTCGCACCGACGATACTTGCAATGGTGAGGAATGTGATGAAGGTAAAGATCGTACGACGTTGCGCGAGAAGTTTGCGCTTATCAGAAGGATCCATGAATTCTGGCGAGAAAGAACTTGATCGGTTTGTCTCAGAGATCGAACGGATTGCACTCTTGTAACGATCGCCAGCTTTTGGGGATGATTCTTCATGGCGATGGATCCAACGAGGGAGAAAATACGCGCCCCACATCACCAAGATGATGAGGTAGATAATGCTGGACGCCATGGAATGAAACTTTAATTGCCCAGCGGGGTTTTAGGGTGGATTTAGGGCAGTTGTAACGATGTGTCCTAATTTTTTTTCATCGAAAATTTATCGGATATTGGGGTTCTCTCGGACGAAAATCATATGGTCTCGCCAGTCGCCATCGATATGAAGGTAGCGAAGTCGCAGGCCTTCATAAATATATCCAGCCTTCTCGGCAACCCGTTGGGAGACAGCATTTTCAGGGCGCATTGTGATCTCTAGTCGGTGGAGCAAAAGCTCACTAAACCCGTATTCTGTAAGGGCTATGACGGCAGCTGTCGTAATTCCACGGTTCGCCACCCGGCTGTCGATCCAGTATCCGATATACCCACCCCGATGGGCGCCAAAGACGATTCCGCCTAAGGTTATTTGGCCGACAAAACGGTTCTTGCCCTCCTCTTTGATCCAGATTCCGAGGGAGAGGGTGCGAAGGCTCTTGGCATCCATGCGCCCCTGTCTGACCATGGACCAATAGCTGGGCAAGGGATCTGCCTCGTCCACATCAGGCCGCGTCGCCTCCCACGGGCTAAGCCACTCTCGATTAAATCCTCTGACCTCCTCCCACGCAGCACGGTCGCGATATCGCAATGGGCGAAGTGTGATCTCACCAGCTGATGTCTTTGCTCGAATAATGGGAGACATAGTTCTCCAGCTATTGGTTTCGCTCGAGAACCATCACATCGACAATATCTCCAGCCAGAGCACCTTCGCTATCTGCTGGTAGCGCGATGAGCCCTTGGGCATCAGAGAGAGTGGAGAGCAGCTCTTGCTCATCAAGGGCAGTCACCATCAACTGGCTCTCTGAGTGCAGTGACGCCCGGATGAGTGAGGTAAAGCCAACTGGCGATTTCACATCATGGGTTAACTTCGCCTGCACGATAGAGCGGTGGATATTTGTGGCCCCGAGCATTGTCCTAATCATGGGGCGGACAAATATTTCTGCAGAAATATAAGCGGCTATTGGATCCCCCGGCAAGGTAATCACAGGCGTCTTATCGGGTCCGATAGTTCCAAAGTTATGCCGCCCAGCATCGACGAGTCTGGGAATGACTGTCTCTATCTCCCCTAGCTCTTGCAGGGTAGATGTGATGAGATCAAAGGACTCGTCGTGGCTCTCACCACTGATGACAATCAAATCAGCTCGGACGAGTTGGTCTTCAATAATCAAACGCAATTGTTCGGAGTTCTCCGGGATAGTGTGAACGCGATAGCCGATCGCTCCTGCCTCTTTCACGGCCGTAGTGAGCATCCATGAATTAGTCTCATACTCATCTTCGTGATCGCGCAGACGTTGACCCGGTTCAACCAGATCATCCCCGGCAGAGATCACGACAACGCGTGGGTGAGGGCGGGTTGGGAGTCGATTGAGCCCAATGGATGCAGCCAAGCCGATCTGGGTTGACCGAATCCGCGATCCTGATCGCAGTACTAAGCGTTCACCAGCAAAAATATCTTCAGCCAGCGTCGCACCATGGGCATCCAGAAGTGGCATATCAAAAGCCGCTAACGGGCTTGCGATCGCGAGCAGGCTTGCGGCTAATTCATTGACTGCAATCTCACGATCCATGGTTCTACCTTACTTTGAGAGGAGCGCCTACTAAGGTATTGCCATGCGAAAGGCAGATGTGAGCGAGTCAGATAAGTCACTTTTGCGCCGCCACTATCGACATGAAAGACGTGAGCGTTTTACCCAAGAGTCCTGGATCCACATTCTCGACGCCTCAGAATTCGCCTCTGTCACAAGGGTTGCAAGCTATCTCTCCTACGGTGATGAGCCAGCAACTGCTGATATCAATGCCGAACTTATTCGACGCGGTATCCACCTCCTTCTGCCAAGACTGCTGCCAGATAATGATCTGGAGTGGGTTGAGTGGAATGGAGATGAGAATTCTCTGGCCGCCAATGGAAATGTTCTCGAACCTCATGGTTTTGCCTTCACAGATACTGATGCGATTGATCTTGTCATTGTTCCCGCTCTCCATATCGATCGATCGGGTAACCGGTTGGGACAAGGCGGTGGATCCTATGATCGCGCACTCAGTCGCTTATCTGCCTGGAAGCTTGCCCTCGTTCACCATGGCGAGATTACAAGTGAGCCACTTCCCGTAGAAGCTCATGATCAGAAAGTCAACGCTGCTGCCACACCTGATTTAATCGTGAGGTTCGCGGGCATTTAACTCCCGCAAGTAGGTGTTGTACTTTGCCAGATCATCATCTTCACCCATTGCTTGTGCACGATCTGCTGCTCGATCAATTCGCTTGGTCTCACGTTTATCATCGCGAAGCCATTGAATGAATGTGGCAATAAGCGCAAAGAGTATTGGGATCTCACCCATCGCCCAACCAACGGCTCCTCCCGCATGTTGATCAGCTAATAGATTGATGTTCCAAGGCCGATGCAGAAGTGCGAAGTATCCGCCATCAACTAAGGATGATGTCGAGAGCAAGGTAATGGAAAAGAAGGCGTGAATGCTCATCGCTGCAAAGAGCACGATGATGCGGACAATATGAGGGATCTTTCGTGGATTTGGATCGACTCCTACGATGACATAGAAGAAGAGATAGCCAGCAAGCATGAAGTGAAGATCCATCAAAAGATGGCCGCTATGACTTCGCATGAGCGATCCATAGAGCGGTGTGAGATAGAGCCCGAAGAGAGAGCCATCAAAGATGAGCAGCGCAGTTACTGGGTTTGTCATCACGATTGCATAGCGTGAGTGGATGACGCTGATTAATGAGCCACGCAATCCACGTTCACTTTCAGTGCGGCCGGCAGGAAGTGTGCGCAGAGCCAAGGTCATTGGTGCACTCAGGACAAAGCAGATAGGTGCGACCATTCCAAGCACCATATGAGCGATCATGTGATACGAGAATGCAAAGTGGGCATACACGCCTAACCCACCTGATGTCGCAAAGTCAGCAAATGAAATACCGAGAGCAAAGGCGACGGTTCGTCCAACTGGCCACCTATCCCCGCGCCTTGTGAGCACAACGACGCCACGAATATAGAGGGCAGTTGCGAGCAGGAGAATTCCTAGAAAGGTTCCATCTGGAACATAGGCGCTGAATACTCGCCACACGGTTGGTTGTGGTGGCATTGCAATACCGGTGAGATTCACAACAGGATCAATGGCAGCATTTGCGGTGACGGCTGAAACTGGCGGTTGTGTTGTTGAAAGCCAAGCACCAATGGCAACGGTGATCACCATGACAAGGGCTTCATTGGTGAGAAGAGCGAAGGTTCTTACTGCGCCATCTGGTCTCACAAGCGTCTTCCTGTGAGCTGCTCCAAAGGCAATCAAGATCCCCATTAAGATAATTTTGATTCCAACGAGCAACCCATAGAGCGTGGCCCAGCCAGCAAGAAAATTAAGTCGTGTCCAAGCATTAACGACACCACTGGCAGCAACGATGATCGCAGCCCACAGCGCAATCGAACTAAATCGTGAGATCGAGGCAGCGCGTTCAGCGGGTGCGATAGCAACTAGACCAATGACTCCGCCTACCCATATGGAGATGAAGAGAACGTGGAAGAGCAATGAACCTATTGCCGCACCATGGTTTCCAGCGCTGCTGGAGTGGCTTTGGAAGATTGGTGCGATGAGTGCGATGAGTGAAATTGCTACGGCCCAATAGATAGAGCCAACCTTCTTCGCTCTCTGCAACAGTGCAATCACGATCAGAGCGCAGCCCGCTTGCACAAGATAATCACGTCCGATCGCTGTCTGGAGCAGGAAGGAGTGCAGGGTGACTGCATCAAAGGCATCAAGGAGTGAGCCACCGAGCAGATTTGCCAGTTCTGTGAAGGCGCCACCAATCACGGTAACAAGCGTCACGAATGTGGCCAGGTGCGCTAACTTCTTTATCCGAAGACTTTCAGAGGTGAGAGCGCCACGCTCTTCTCGAATGAAGAAGGCAATGGCAAAGATTAAACCAAAGGCAGTTAAGGCAGAGAGAAAATAGAGCGCCTTTGTAATCGCCAGCGCAGCAGTGACCACTGGATTAGAAGAGAAGGTATGAACCTCTGAAAAGAAGTACACAGGCTTTCTAGTCCGCCTTCGGTTTCTTCGCGGTAGATGAGGCGGTTCTGGTGCGAGCCTTACGTTTAGCTGTCTTGCGCTCACGGATCAGCATCCGTGCATACCAGAGCAAGAAGATTCCAACGAAGAGGGCAAAGACCATCAAAATGATGACAAAGATATCGGCAGTATGCGTTCCCTTATTCACTGGAGCTGTAGATGCACTCTGCGTTGGAGTTGGCGACGCTGATGTTACTGAAGCAGGTGCATTAAAGAGGAATGTGTAGGAGCCGGTAAGCGGGGCCTCGGTCGCGCTCACAAGAGAATAAGTAACGGTGTAAACACCGGCTGCAATAAGTGGTTTTAATCCGATTACGGCAGTCGTGTCATTGATGGTCACCGAGCCATCATCGACCTGAAGACCACGTGGATCCGTTACTGAGATCGTTGAACCTTGATCAGAGAGAGCTGTAGTTCCAGTGACGGAGACCGCATTAGGAGCAGTGCCAAGGACTGCGCCAGAGGCAGGTGATGTCGTGGTGAGGGTGTTAGCGATGGCTGCAGTGGGGCTCACCAGAAGGGTGGCTATGAGCAGCACAACAGTGCTGGAAAGTTTGGCCCTATGCGCGAAGATCTTCACCGCAACTCCCTATCCGTGCCCTCGATTAGAAGTAATTCTCTCATCACTTTAGACTCTGGGGTATGCCTACCTACGAATATGCCTGCGTGGCCTGTGGCCACGAGTTCGAGGTAGTCCAATCCTTCACTGATGAGGCTATCTCAATCTGCCCGCAATGCCAGGGCGAGGTACGTAAGGTCTACAACAATGTAGGGGTGGTCTTCAAAGGTTCTGGTTTCTATAAGACGGATTCACGGGCAAGTGCTCCGACAGCCACACCGAGCAATCCACCGCAATCTGCGACTAAGCCAATAACGGATTAACCGTGATGAGGGGGTTTATCCCCTCGGATCTCCGCATCACGAGAGTTCTCAGCAGCAATCTCTGATGTATCTTTGATCTCATCATCACCCGTTTTATCTGGAATTATCTTCGCCACGTCACACCTGTTCTTCGATGAAGATTCCCTAAGAATCTTCCGATATCCTCACTTTACTCCACCTTGATGGCTGACTGCCTGAACTAAAAACGAGAAGAGACCTCATGTTTGAGAAGATTGGCCACCTGGTCGTTAAGCGCCGTAAATCAGTACTAGCCCTCTTTATTGTTGCCCTCATTGCCTTTGGGGCAATGGCAGGTTTGGCTATTCCAAGACTCTCATCCGGTGGTTACACCATTCCAAACAGTGATTCCGCAAAAGCCAATGACTACCTCACGAGCACCTTTCATGTTCAGGGGCCCGCTCTTGTTCTGGAAGTGAAATCTGCATCGCTGATTACAGATCCCGTCGTGACTGCATCAGCTCTCGCGCTAGAGAAGTCGATCTCTGGTGAGAAGGGTGTGCTTAAAACTCTCTCATACTGGAGCGCCGGCGGAGCGCCGTCCCTTGCAAGCAAGGATCAGCACGCTGCCTATCTCTTTATTTATTCGACTGAGAGTGATCTCTATAAGACCTCCACCCTCGGCAAGTTAGTTGCTGCAAAGTATGATGGGAATTTCCAAGGGCTGCGTGTGTATGTAAGTGGCCTTGCCGCCATTAACTCGGCTATCAATGAGAAGATCACGAAAGACCTCGCAGTGGCAGAAGGCATCTCTGTGCCGCTGATCTTCCTCCTTCTTCTCTTCGTTTTCGGTGGGCTGATTGCAAGTGCAACTCCACTGATAGTTGGTATTGGGGCAATCGTTGGCTCTCTGGGAATTATCTATCTTGTCTCCTTGGCAACAGGAGTCAGCATCTTCGCCCTCAATCTGATCACTGGCATGGGGCTCGGCCTTGGAATCGATTACGCCTTACTCATCGTTAATCGCTTCCGCGAAGAACTCCATCACGGTCAAGATGTTGAGAGTGCTATCGTGAATACGGTAAAGACAGCAGGCAAGACCGTCTTCTACTCTGGCCTCACAGTATTTATCACGCTCGCCTCCCTCACTTTCTTCCCGATGATGTTCTTAAAATCATTTGGCTATGCAGGTATGAGCGTTGTCGCAGTATCGGTCATAGTGGCGCTATTTCCCTTCCCGGCAATCTTGGCTCTTCTCGGCCCGCGCATCGATAGCCTTGTTGTTCGCAAGAGTGCAGTTACCCCACGATCAGATGGCCGCTGGGCGCAGACTGCACGCTTTGTTATGCGCAGACCGATTGCCGTTGTCGTTCTCTCGCTGACCGTCCTCACTGTGATCGCCGCACCTGTTCGCAACATCGTCTTCTCCCAAGCCGATGCTCGTGTCTTACCGGCATCCGCACCGGTTGCCATCGCAGAGGCGGCTTCAACGCGTGACTTCCCGGGACAAGAGGGAAATCCGATTGAGTTCATTATTCCAAATGGCACTTTGCATGAATCTGAGCTAGCTGCCTACGAAGCGAAGATTGCAGCTGTCAAAGGTGTTGTTCGAGTGGGACCGGAGCAGAGCGCTGGTACATCCATTCATTTCTCTGCCGTCCATTCAATGGGACCGCGCACCAATGAAGCAGAGGCAATGATTAAAGTAATCCGCACCATCCCCGCACCAGCTGGAACATTGGTCGGTGGAGTTGCTGCAGATTATGCGGATACTCAAAATGCTATTGCGAAGACTTTGCCGTGGGCATTTGGTTGGATCGGACTTGGCGTCCTGATCCTTCTCTTCCTCTTCACTGGATCTGTCATTCTCCCTATCAAGGCGGTGATCCTCAATGTCATCTCGCTGACTGCGATGATGGGAGCCCTCACCTGGATCTTCATTGATGGTCATCTCGGATGGCTCGTTGGATCATTTACCAACACCCACACGATCGATACCTCCATGGTTATCTTGATCTCGGTTGTGACCTTTGCCCTCTCGATGGACTACGAAGTCTTCTTGCTCTCTCGCATCAAGGAAGAACATGAAGCAGGCATGAAGAACGTGGATGCTGTCGCCACTGGTCTGCAGCGCTCTGCTCGAATCATTACGGCAGCAGCTCTCTTACTTGCAATCGCCTTTGCGGCCTTCATGACAAGTGGAGTTACCAATATCAAAACCCTCGGCTTCGGTGTTGCATTCGCCGTTCTGCTTGATGCAACGATCGTTCGTGGCCTCCTGGTCCCAGCTTTGATGCGCCTCTTCGGTGAGCGCAATTGGTGGGCCCCTGAGTGGATGAAGCGCTTCACGATTTCACACTAACGGCCCCACGCTTTAGGCTTTGAGTATGGATCTCATCGTTACTCTGCAATGCCAGGATCAGCCGGGCATTGTTCATGCGATGACCTCTGCGGTCTTGGCCTGTAAGGGCAACATCATTGAGAATCAACAGTTCACAGATTCAACGACCAACACCTTCGTCATGCGAACTCGTATTGAAACTACGGAAGGGCTAGAAGCCGCTCGTGTTGCGTTGACTGGTGGACTTAGCCATCTCTCCCCTGTGCTTACCTTCCGTCCAACGCAAGATCGCAAGCGCACCCTCATCATGGCAACAACTGAGAGCCACTGCCTTCGGGATCTGCTCTACCTTCAAGAACTCAATGAGATGCCTATCGATATCGCTGGCGTTGTCTCCAACCATGAAATCCTCCGAGCGCTTGTTGAGTCCCACGGCCTGCCATTTATCTATCTCCCAATTGATGCTCTTGGTAAAGAGGTCGCTGAATCCCAGATTCTTACCTTGATTGAAAAGGAGCAGGTGGAGCTCGTCGTTCTCGCCCGCTATATGCAGATTCTCAGCGAGAAGTTCTGCGCTGCCCTCGATGGTCGAATTATTAATATCCATCATTCATTCTTGCCAGGCTTTAAAGGTGCTAAGCCGTATCACCAAGCCCACGAGCGTGGTGTAAAGATCATTGGAGCAACAGCTCACTTTGTGACAGCTCACCTTGATGAGGGTCCGATCATTACCCAGGATGTTGCTCATGTGACGCACTCTGCGACACCAGAGGACCTGATCGCCATTGGTCGTGATATTGAACGTCGAGTTCTCTCTCAGGCAGTGAAGTACTTTGCTGAGGACCGCATCTTTATTGTTGGATCTCGAACCGTCATCTTCCAGTAACAGATCAAAAGTATTGGTGTCCCAGGCCGGAGTTGAACCGGCGACCTACCGCTTAGGAGGCGGTTGCTCTATCCACTGAGCTACTGGGACGTGTGCTTGCTGCATTACCGATCCAACCCTAACTGAGAACTTTGGCCAATATTCTCAGTCTTTTCACCCCCTCAATTGCGTGGATATCAAGGCCTGGGCAAGGCTGCGGCCGTAGAATTGCACTCATAGCCGTTGATGACCTTCGGCTCGATTTACACCCCACTCGCGTCCACAGGTTTTACCAGAGGAGCAATTGATGTCCAGGAACTTTAGAAAATTCGGCCCAGCTCTTGCCGCGCTAGCACTCGTTGTATCAGGTGCCACCGCCGGGATCTCATCAGCACAAGCAGCTACTACTACCATCAAGCAGGGTGTGAAGTGTTCACCAGCTAAAGCTGTTAAGACAGTGAGCGGAGTCAAGTACACATGCACAAC
>CAIJKC010000006.1 GCA_903821145.1 uncultured Actinomycetes bacterium
CCCCAGACAATGTTTTGGGATGTGCGACGCTTGAGTCCCATCGTGTAGAAGAAGACGTAGAAGGCGATAGCAAGCGCGGTGAGGATTGTTGCCCAAACTGTGGTGAAGATATAGAAGATGGCAAGTGAGATGACGGTGATCGCTGATGCAAAGATCATCGCCGCCATCTTGGTGATATCACCATTGACCAGTGGGCGCTTTGCTGTGCGCGCCATGAGGCGATCAGATTCCACTTCAATCACCATGTTGTAAGCATTTGATGCTCCTGCTGCCAAAGTCCCACCGATCAAGGTTGCAAGAGTGACCTTGAGTCCTGGGACGCCACCTGATGCCAAGAAGAGTGCTGGGAGTGTGGTGACCAACAAGAGTTCGACAACGCGCAGCTTCATCAGTGCGACATAAGGGGTAATCACTGTCGAGGTCATGAGTGAACTCTAGGGGGTTTTGAGTGGCTCTTCATGAGGACTTCATGAGGACTTTGGCGCGGGGCGGGCGATTGTGGCGAGCATCTTGTCCATCGTCACGCGTGCTGCGCTTCGCGCACTCTCGCGATTGATGATGCGATTAGCAATGAATGCAAAGGCATACTGCTTTGTGCCAACAGTAACAAAGCCTGCCAGGCTGACAGTGTTATCGATCCAGCCGGTCTTTGCTCTCACAAGGCCGACAGCCTTAGGTGCATCATTCACAAAGCGCACCTTAAGAGTTCCAGTCTTACCGGCGAGAGGGAGTCCCTTGTAAATATCAATGAGATCTGGGTTCTTCTTAATCTCAACCAGTAATGATCCGACGGTATTTGCGGAGACACGTGTTGCATGGGAGAGGCCATTGCCATCTTCGACATGGAGTCCAACACTTTCGACACCAAGCTCTTTCAGGGTCTTCTCAAAAGCTGCCTGCACTCCCGTTGCATCACTTGCAAACCCAAGCTGCTTCGCTGCCGAATAGGCCAGGCGATTTGCTAAGACGTTATCACTATAGAGAAGTGTGAAGGCGATGATCTCGCTCAAAGGCGGTGATGCAATACTCTCCACTACCTTTGTGGGTTGGGCGCTAGCTCCCTCACTACTGGCTAGGTGAGCTGCTGTTATCTCAACTCTCCCTTTGAAGAAGTGTTGGAGAAGTGCGATATCAGTGGAATAGACATTTGTGTAATCAAGGGTGATTGCTTTCAACTCCGGGTGATCTAGGAGGACCTTGTTAATAAGCGTCGGCAGATACGCTCGGTGATATTTCTTTGCTTCATAGGCACTTGCCGTGAGCCAAGGATCTGCTCCACCCGTCAGGATAAAAGTTGCAGGATCAGATGTTTCACTGATCGTCGTCGTGAAGCGCTTATCGGGACCAAATGTTTTAAGAGCGGTAGTGGTGGAAATTAACTTCAAGACCGATGCCGGTGCACGCAAGATATTCGCACCCCGTTGATAGATAGTCTGACCTGTGGCTGGATCGATCACCACGATTCCAGGATTGCGCAGGGTGGGTGATTGAGAGAGTGAAATAAAAGAGGTTGGGATTACTGTCGTGCTTGCAGAGGCAAGGGGTGTGGAGAGGAGAGATCCGCAAAGGATCGCCACAGCGAAACTTTTCACGCCTAGCATCGACTTTCCACTCTTCCTCATGAGGAGGATTATGCCCTGTCGCCTGCCCTATTTAGAGTTATCTCATGACAACGGCAGAGATTGGTCCCGGGGAGTTCTTCCC
>CAIJKC010000007.1 GCA_903821145.1 uncultured Actinomycetes bacterium
GGTGAGGTGATTTGAGCAATCAGCCAACGAAGGGCTAGTCCAACAGAGTTCTCATCGGCCCCGAAGATATCTGCACCGGCACGGTGAATCTCAATCCAGACTGGATGATCGGTGATAGTCGTGAGCGCTAGAACATCATCTTTGTCGGTCTCAACCATCTTGGCTAACGCAAGATCTTCGGATATCTCGCGCGAGATGGCATATAGCGCTTCTGCCTTGCCTCCTGCAGTTCGTCCAACCGCAATCAAACGCTCTACTTCACTTGCAAGGAGGGCATGCATGAGCTCTTCCCGGTCACTGAAATGGTTATAGATGGTGGCACGAGAGACTTCGGAGCGCTCAGCAATATCGTTCATTAAGGATTCATAACTTCCGACAGCGGAGATGACCTCTTTAGCGCCAGCAAGAATTGCTACGCGTGAACGTTGATGAGTTGCCATTTGTGGAGCGTACTTCACGGTGTAACCCTTACGCGGCGTCATCCACCACAGTGAGAGCTGGTGTCTGATCACTCTTCACTTGTGCAACAACATCGATTAAAAGAGTGGAGAGATTGAGCTCTAGGGCAGAACAGATTGCATTGATCAGTTCAGAGGAAGCTTCCTTGTGGCCGCGCTCAACTTCAGAGAGATACCCGAGGGAGACGCGAGCACTCTTAGCAACATCGCGCAGGGTGCGACCTTGGGCCACACGCGCACTGCGCAGTGTGGTTCCGAGATATTCTCGTAACAGGCTCATGGGGTAAGGATACGCGAAAGGCAGGCTAAAGCGCTCTCAATTGTGGCTTTTCTTATGGAGTCGCGATCACCGGTTAGCGCGAGTTCAACAGTAATTGTCTCTTTTTTTGATGCGATAGCGATCCAGACCGTTCCAGCTTTTTGACCATATGCCCGCCCAGGTCCTGCCACCCCAGTTGTTGCAATAGCAAAATCTGCGCCAAATTCTCTTCGAGCAGCCTCTGCCATCTGCCGGGCAACGACTTCTGAGACAGCAGTGGACTTCGTCAAAACTCGCTTTGCTACCCCAAGAAACTTCGTCTTGCTCGCATCGCTATAGCTGACAATCGAGCCAAGGAAGATTGCAGAAGCACCTTTTGTATCAGTGATTCTTCCAGCGAGTGCTCCGCCAGTGATGGATTCGGCGGTAGCGAGAGTCAAGCCGCGCTTTTTCATCAGCGCGATGATGCCGGCAACTGTTGCGTCGACCTTTGAAGTGCTCATCGCTTCACCACCTGCTTAAAGTATTCATACCCGGTCGTCAGGGTCAAGGTTATTGTGATTGCCATAAAGATATCGCGTGGAATGAAGAGCCAATGGGGCAGTGGGAGGATGAACCAGCCAACACCAAAGCCTTGCATCAAGGCCTTGATCTTTCCGCCCTTGCTCGCCGCAATGACACCATCTGAGATCACAGCAAAACGGAGAACTGTCACACCAACTTCGCGAACCAAGATGATCATCGTGACCCACCATGAAAGGTGGTGCAAGATGGAGAGTGAGATCATCGCCGTTCCAATGGAGACCTTATCGGCGATGGGATCAAGCAACTTACCAAACTCAGTAATCTGATTCTTGGCTCGAGCAATGCGACCATCGAGGAAATCTGTCATGCCAATAGCGAAGAAGATGCACCAGGCGATAATCATCCAGTGATGATCGTTGCCACCATTTTTGAAGAGTGCATACGCGCCAAGGGGTGTGAGGAGGATGCGAAGAACTGTTAAGAGGTTTGGGATATTCATAATGGGATAGCAATCAGGTCAGCACCGGCAGCCTCAGAGACGATTGCATCCACATAATCACCGACGTTGTACTTGCGTTGGCTTTGAAGAGTCGTTGAGCCATCGACTTCAGGACCTTGGTGCTCAGCGCGACCCTCCTGAAGGTCGGCATCCTCTACCAATACCCTCACACGCTCACCGATGCGCTCTTCCGCACGCTGGGTAAGCAGTTCATCAACGAGAGTTGAGAGCTGCTCCACTCGGGCATTAATAACATCTTGATCGACCTTATCAGCGAGATTGAGCGCTTCGGTCTTATCTTCATCGGAGTAGCCAAAGACGCCAACAGCATCCATACGTGCCTCTGATAGGAAATCAACTAAGTCTTGGAACTCTTGCTCTGTCTCCCCCGGAAAACCAACGATCACATTAGAACGAATTCCAGCCTCAGGTGAGAGAGCGCGAATCTGAGTAATGAGGTGGAGGAACTTCTCACCATCGCCAAATCGACGCATCCGGCGCAAGAGAGTTTCAGAAGCATGTTGGAAGGAGAGATCGAAGTAGGGGACGACTTTCTCAGTAGCGATCATTGCTTGCAGCAGTGTTGGGCGCATTTCTGCTGGCTGCAGATAAGAGAGTCGAATACGTTCCACGCCGTCGATGGCAGCAAGTTCAGGTAGAAGTTTTTCCAATACCTTCAGGTCGCCAAGATCTTTGCCGTAGGAGGTGGTGTTCTCACTCACCAAGAAGAGCTCAGTCACACCACTATCGACCAGCCACTTCGCTTCATCAAGAATTTCAGTTGGCCGGCGAGAGATAAAGGAGCCTCTAAAAGATGGAATCGCGCAGAAGGAACATCTGCGATCACACCCTGATGCGATCTTGAGAGGTGCGATTGGATCTGAATTTAAACGTTTGCGCACCACGCGTTGGCCTTGGCCAAGGTTTCCAGCTGCATCCGTAATTGGTGCCGGCTTGCTTGCTTGGCGCTCACTGGGAGCAAGTGGCAAGAGTGAGCGGCGATCTTTTGGCGTATGCGCTTCTATGGAGCCGCCCGCCATAATGGTTTGGAGGCGCTGTGAGATGTCGGCGTAATCATCAAAACCTAGGATCGCATCTGCTTCAGGTAGGGCTTCTGCAAGTTCGTTTCCATAACGCTCGGCCATGCAACCAACTGCCACGACAGCTTTCGTGATGCCATTGCCTTTGAGTGAGTGCGCCTCAATGAGGGCATCTACTGAATCCTTCTTAGCGCTCTCGATGAAGCCACAGGTATTGATGAGAGCGACTTCCGCCTGGGATGCATCATCAACCAAGGTCCAGCCATCGGCAGCTAGGCGGCCTGCCAACTCTTCAGAGTCGACCTCATTGCGGGAGCAGCCAAGGGTGACAAGGGCGACGGTTCTCATTGGGCTAATCCTACCTGCTTGGCAGTATTAAGCCTCTTATCAGCAACTATCCATTAGATGCTGGTGCGGCAAAGGACAAAGTCTTCACTTCACCAATGACACCAAGCGGGCCTTGCACCTTTCCATCAACGGTGACTGTGACAGCCCCGGCATTGCCAATCGTCATGAAAAGACCATTGGTAGCTTCGAAAGTTTGGGATGCACCATTACTCAACTTTCCAGAGAAGAGCTTTGCACCTGATGAGTCGCTAACGGCAAGCCATGATGTGCCAGCTGATGCTGTCACAACTACTCCACGGCCAGTTGTGACTGTGCCGGACGGGGTTGATGGAGTCGTGGTTCCAGTGCTCGACTGAGCAGATGAAACTCGATTGTGGCTTGCTGTTGCGACTGTAGAGACCGAACTCTTAGGTGTGATCTTCTTTGATAAGGCCATGCCAGTTGGAATGATGACTGCGATTCCAACAACAATACTTGCTGCTGTTGCAACGATCTTTGGAGAGAAGGAAAAGGCAGGGCTCTTGCGAATAGTTGTCGCATTACTCTCCTGCAACAGATCAAACATAGAGCGATTGCTCTCCCCCGTTAACTCCTCAAAAGCAGTGATAAGGAGATCGGCATCAGTATTGAGAATCTTGGCGATAGTACGGATATGACCACGCGCATATGTGGTTCCACCAGATGAAGCAAAATGATCATTTTCTAAATCACGGATGACGGTAGCTGGAATACGAGAGAGTGTCGCGATTTTCTCAATAGAGAAGCCAGCAGCCTCGCGCGCATCGCGCAAGAATGTGCCGACCGTTCCAACTGACATGACGTTCCTCTTTAGTTCTCGATTAGGGGAAGTGGGGGAAACCGAGGAGATAAGGGTAAGGCGATGAAAGGCTAATAGACAAATCTTTTTGGGTGAACATTCAGGGTGAGCCCAGGGGCTGGCCCTCGCTCTTCACGCCCCAGCGCTTACTGGAAGCCTTGAATCTCCTCGAGCACATCAGGCATCTGCTCAGCGTTGATCAGCACCTCACGGGCCTTTGACCCCTCTGATGGTCCGACGATCCCACGGCTCTCCATGAGATCCATAAGACGCCCAGCTTTTGCAAAACCAACACGAAGCTTACGTTGCAACATTGATGTTGAACCAAACTGCGTTCCAACAACGAGTTGGATTGCTTGCAAGAGTAGATCCATATCATCACCGATATCGTCTTCGATCACTTTGGATTTAATCGGAGCACTCAGATCAATGCGATAAACGGGTTGGGCTTGTGCCTTCACAAAGTTCACCACTGCTTCAGATTCGCGCTCTGAAACATACGCACCTTGAATACGAACTGGCTTACTTGCACCCATTGGCAAGAAGAGACCATCACCTTGTCCAACAAGTTTCTCAGCACCTGGTGTGTCAAGGATAACGCGGGAGTCAGCAAGGCTTGAGGTTGCAAACGACAGACGTGAAGGAACGTTGGCCTTAATCAACCCAGTTACTACATCAACAGATGGACGCTGCGTGGCAATAACAAGGTGGATTCCAGCAGCTCTGGCAAGTTGAGTAATACGAACAATGCTCTCTTCCACTTCTCGTGCTGCAACCATCATCAGATCTGCCAACTCATCAATAATGACAAGAAGATAGGGATATGGCTCAAGAACGCGTTCACTTCCTTCGGGAACACTGATCTTCTTCGCTTTTACAGCCTTATTGAAATCATCGATATGGCGGAAGCCAAATGCGGAGAGATCGTCATAACGCTGATCCATCTCGCGCACCACCCAAGCCAACACATCAGCAGCCTTCTTGGGGTTGGTGATGATAGGTGCGATCAGATGCGGAATACCTTCATAACTGGTGAGCTCAACGCGCTTAGGGTCGATCATCACTAGGCGGACCTCATCGGGTGTGGCACGCATGAGAACGCTGACTACCAATGAGTTAATCATCGAAGACTTACCAGCGCCAGTGGCACCAGCAACAAGTAGGTGTGGCATCTTTGCAAGGTTTGCACAGACAAAGGCACCTTCAACATCCTTACCAAGAGCAATCACCATTGGGTGCGTCTCAGAACTGGCAACAGATGAGCGCAAGACATCGCCTAAGAAGACAATCTCTCGATCAGCATTAGGTATCTCAATACCGACGGCAGATTTCCCTGGGATCGGTGAGAGGATACGAACATCACTGCTTGCTACTGCATAGGAAATATTCTTTGAAAGCGCAGTAATCGCCTCTACCTTGACGCCAGCGCTGAGCTCTACTTCATAGCGAGTAACAGTTGGGCCGCGCATAAAGCCAGTAACGCTCGCTTCAATATTAAATTGATCAAAGACCTGAGTTAGTGCCGCAACTACTGTCTCATTTGCCTTCGACTTTGCCTTTGCCGCTGGACCAGTTTTGAGCAGATCCATGGGAGGCAATTGGTAAGGAGTATCGGCAGCCAAGATCATCTGATGAGCAGGTGTCGTTGGCGCTGGCCTTTGCGGCAGGCTTACCTTCTCCGTAGCGACTGGCACTTCTACCGTGAACTCCTCATCGAACTCTTCCTCATCCAACGGTTCATCATCGGTATGGAACGCTTGAACGAGTGGGGTATCAAAGGCTGGCGTTTCGCTGATCTCAAACTCTTCCGTCAACTCACGTGCCGCGCGACGATCACTTGCGCGAACACGACCAAGACGAAAGAGCGCTTTGATCTTTGCAATCACCCGAGAAAGGGGCGTTGCCGTGACGACGAGTACTCCAAAGAAGAAGAGAAGGAGCAAGATAGGAACGGCGAGAATATTGGTAGTGAGCGCAACAAGTGGTGTGGAGATCGCATAGCCAAGCCAGCCTCCCCCTCCTTGCATGGCAGTCTTGCCTGTATCCCCCACTGAACCGTTAAAGATATGGATCAAGCCAGTTGAGGTGAAGAGTAAGAAGAGTGTGCCGATTGTTATACGACCAGTTGCCGGTCCTTCATCGGGAGATTTGAAGAGCCTGATGGCAAAGTAGACGAAGATAATCGGAGCAAGGTAGGCAATCGTGCCCACGCCACCAAAGAGCACCGCGCGAAGAGTTCGACCAACAAGGTTATTGAGATTAAACCAGGTTCCGGCAGCTGAGATAAGGGCGAGAATTAACACGAGGAAGGCAAATCCATCGCGCTGGTGTGCTGGGTCTAACTCTTTTGCTCCGCGAAAGACAAAGCGGATCGAACTTCCAAAGAGCTTTGCGAGCAAGTTCCAGAGTCCGCCAAGTGCCTTGGCGAAGGCTGCGAGCACAGAGTTCTTCTTACCTCGCGAAGTCGATGCTTTCTTGCGTGTTGCCATAATGCTCTAAGCCTAAAGAGCGGAGAACTCTTACTGGGCTAGGCGCGCCGAGGTTAAACCTCGATGACAACAGGGATAATCATCGGCTTTCGACGGTGTGCTTCGCCAACCCAACTGCCAACAGTTCTACGAACTACTTGCTGGAGTTGGTGGGTTCCGTTCACGCCACCTGCAACGGCCTTCGCCATCGCCTTCTCAATCATGCTCTTCACTTCATCAAAGAGTGCAGCATCTTCGGTAAAGCCACGTGCATGGATATCTGGGCCAGCAACGATCTTTCCACTCTGAGAATCAATGACCACGACAACGGAGATGAAGCCTTCTTCACCCAGGATGCTGCGATCCTTCAATGAGCTTTCAGTGATCTCACCGATTGAGTGGCCATCAACATAGACAAATCCAACTGGCACAGAGCCTGCAACATCTGCGTAGCCATCGTGCATGTCAACAGCGATGCCATTATCAACAACGATTGTGTTATTGCGTGGAACGCCGGTCTTAATAGCAAGTTCAGCATTAGCGCGCATATGGCGCCATTCACCGTGAATTGGCATGACATTCTTTGGCTTGACGATGTTGTAGCAGTAGAGCAACTCCCCTGCCGCAGCGTGACCAGATACGTGAACCATGGCATTGCCTTTATGAACAACATCAGCACCAAATCGTGTGAGTTCGTTGATCACTCGGTAGACCGGGTTCTCATTGCCTGGAATCAAGCTTGATGCAAGAACGACGGTGTCACCCTTGCCAACTTTGATCTCGTGTTCGCCATTTGCCATACGCGAGAGCGCAGCAAGTGGTTCACCTTGTGATCCAGTACAGATCAGTACAACCTGATCTCCATAATCACCAATGTTCTTAGAATCAACAACAAGACCTTCTGGCACTGTGAGGTAACCAAGATCTTGAGCAAGCTTCATATTGCGAACCATGGATCGCCCAACGAAGGCAACCTTGCGATCATGAGCTTCTGCGATCGTCAGAATCTGCTGGATACGGTGCACGTGTGAAGCAAAGGAGGCGACGATCACGCGCCGCTTTGTAGCGCGGAAGGCGCGATCAAGTGCGGGAATAATGTCGCGCTCGGATGTGGTGAAGCCAGGAACATCAGCGTTCGTGGAGTCGGTCATAAAGAGATCGACACCTTCGGTACCAAGACGGGCAAAGGTTGCAAGGTCAGTAATACGACCATCGAGTGGAAGCTGATCCATCTTGAAGTCACCAGTAGCAAGTACGACACCGGCTTCAGTCTTAATAGCGACAGCGAGTGCATCAGGGATCGAGTGGTTCACTGCAATAAATTCGAGAGTAAATGGCCCAAACTTCTCGACCATGCCCGCGCGGACCTCACGAAGTGGCGCTGAAATACGACGCTCTTTAAGTTTTGCTTCAGCAAATGCCAATGTCAGCTTTGATGCAACGACAGGGATATCAGCACGTTCTTTGAGAAGGAATGGCAGTGCGCCAATGTGGTCTTCATGGCCATGTGTGAGAAAGACTGCAACAACATCTTTAAGGCGATCACGGATATAGCTGAAATCCGGAAGGATTAAATCAATGCCTGGCTGGCTTTCATCAGGGAAGAGAACGCCGCAGTCGACAATGAGAAGTTGGCCTTCATACTCGAAGACCGTCATGTTGCGACCGATTTCGCCAAGGCCACCGAGGGCGACGATACGAAGGGTCTTCGGTGCTAATTTAGCTGGATAGGGTAGATCTGGATGGGGATGATTCATTATTTAAGTACGACTCCGCCTTGTTGAAGGTCCTTCCGCAATTGCGCGATCTGCGCTTCGGTGGCATCAACAAGTGGCAAACGTGTAAATCCGCCAGGAAGTCCCATCATTGTGAGAGCAGCCTTAGTCAATATCGCACCTTGAGTGCGGAAGGTTCCGGTGAATACCGGTAATAGTTTCTGGTGAATCTCTAGTGCGCGTGCAGAATTTCCTGCAAACCAGGCATCAAGCATCTCGCGAAGCTCATTACCGACGGTATGTCCGCAGACTGATACAAAGCCAACTGCTCCCACTGAGAGAAGTGGCAGATTAAGAATGTCATCACCTGAATACACAGGAAGACCTGTGCGGGCGATGACCCAAGAAGTGGATGCTGGGTTTCCTTTTGCATCTTTAAGCGCAACGATATTTTTTACTTCAGCAAGGCGACAGATGGTGTCTTGCTCAATCTCAACGCCAGTACGACCAGGGATGTCATACATCATGATCGGAAGATCGGTCGCAGACGCTACCGCCTTGAAGTGGGCTTCGATACCGGCCTGCGGTGGCTTGTTGTAATACGGAGTAACGATTAAGAGTCCATCTGCGCCAACCTCAGCGCAACGCTTTGCTTGATCAACGGTATAAGAGGTTTCGTTATCGCCAGCACCTGTGAGCACCTTGACGCGATCTCCCACCGCAGCTTTTACGACTCTAATGATCTCAAGCTTCTCAGAAGTCTTTGTTGTTGGGGCTTCACCCGTTGTGCCATTGACAGCGATGGCATCGTGGCCATGATCTGCGAGATGGTTGGCAAGAGTGGCAACGCCATCCCAATCGATCGCACCATCTTTATCAAAAGGGGTAACCATTGCGGTAATCATCCGGCCAAAAGGCGCCTGGATCTGCTGGGTACTCATGGGTGGAACATTACCTTGTATTACGGTGCTACACGTCCAGATTTCTGGAATGCGCCGTATGTAATAGGCATAAGTCTGGCAAATTCGACTTCCATCTTCTCTGCAACCATCTCAATTTCACGCTGAGGGTAGCTTGGGAAGTGGGATCCCTCGCGCGCGGTACGCAATGAGAGGAAATTCATCAATGCTCGTGCATTCATCGTCACATACATCGATGAGTACAAAGTGACGGGCAGAACGGCGCGGGCAACTTCACGTGCAACGCCGGCATCAAGCATCTTCTGATAATTGGCATAGGCCAGGGTGCAACTCTCTTTGATTGCATCCACAGTTAATTGGAATTGTTCCGGAGTGCCCTCAACGAATTCATAGGCGCCAGGCTTTCCGATCTGCACGAGGCGACGATCTTTGCTGGGGATATAGAAGACAGGGTTGAGTTCGCGATAGCGACCGCTCTCTTCGTTATAGGAAGCGATGCGATGGCGCATGAACTCACGGAAGACGAAGATAGGAGCTGAGATAAAGAAGGTCATTGATGTGTGCTCGAAGGGCGAACCATGTCGCTCGCGTGCAAGGTAGTTAATCAAACCTTCAGCGCGCGAAGCATCTTGCCCAACAGCATCCAGTGATTGCTCACCGGCGGTTGAGACCCTTGCAGCCCAGATAACATCGGAGTCACTTGCGCTGGACTTCACGAGTTCAACACTCATGTCATCGCGGAAAATGATCGGCTTTGGGCTATCTGACGTCTCTTGGGCTTGTGCTTCACTCATGGGCGCAATTTATCCACCCACTAGGGATACTGGCGGTATTAAGGCAGAATATCGGCGTGTCAGTGAAGCGCGATTCCTTTAGCCTCTCCTTCGCGGTTGGGGCCTACGGCACCGCCTTCGGTGCGGCGAGTGCTACCGCTCACTTCTCGATCCTGCAGACCTGTCTGCTCTCGCTGCTGACTTTCTCGGGCGCATCACAATTCGCCGTCATTGGAGTCGTTGGAGCGGGAGGAAGTGCGCTCTCCGCGATTGCAACTGCCTCTCTGCTTGGAACTCGTAATGCTCTCTATGGCATCCGTATGGCACCGATATTGAAGGTAAAGGGATTCAAACGAATCGTTGCTGCCCAGCTCACGATTGATGAGTCCACCGCTATTGCAACAGCCCAAGATAATGAGAAGGATCAAATTACAGGTTTCTGGCATACCGGCTTTGGTGTCTTTATCTTCTGGAATATCTTCACCCTCCTTGGCGCACTTGGTGCCCAGGCAATTGGTAATCCATCCGCCTGGGGGTTAGATGCTGCAGTTCCCGCTGCCTTTATTGCTTTGGTCTGGCCGCGCCTGGTTGATAAGAAAACGAGATTAATCGCAGTGGGGGCGATTGCGCTCTCACTCGTTCTTGTTCCTTTCACACCTGCGGGTCTTCCCATCATTACCACTTCACTTCTTGCAATAGTTGTGGGGTGGCGAGCATGAGCACTCAATGGATCGCCGTTATTGGAACCTGCGCATTCGCCTTCATTTTAAAATTTGTTGGGCATAGCCTTCCTGAAAAGTGGTTGGCTCATCCACGAATTGGCCGTATCAACGCCCTGATCCCGATCGTTTTGCTCACTGCGCTCGTAACAATTAATTCAGTCACAGTGAAAACGAAGATTGTCATTGATCATCGCATGGCTGGCCTTGGTGTGGCGATTATTGCGCTCTACTTTAAATTGCCGTTCCCTGTGATCGTTCTTGGCGCTGCCGTTGGATCGGCGATTGCCTACCACTTTAGCCACTAGGAGATACAGAGTTGTTAGAGAATGGAGAGCGCCTCAAGCTTTGCCTTAAGGTCATTATCTGAAGGTTCAGTGAGATGGGTGCCATCTTCAAAGACAATCACTGGAATTGACTGGGCTCCCCCGTTAATCTCAACAACCTTTGCGGCGGCGGTGAGATCCTTCTCAACATCGACGTAGGTGAAGGCAACATCATTTTCTTCCATGAAGCGCTTACTGCGACGGCAATCTCCGCACCAATCTGCACCATACATAGTTACTGCAGCCATTTTTAACTCCTTTGTTTGATCGTGTGAAATATTAGTTGAGATCCATAAAGTGTTCGAGGCCAAAGGTCAGGCCCGGGTGTGTGACAACGCTTCTGATGCCGAGCAATACTCCAGGCATAAAGCCGGTGCGATCGATCGAGTCGTGGCGGATAGTGAGCGTCTCCCCTAGATCGCCAAGGATTACTTCTTGATGAGCAACAAGACCACGCAGGCGAACCGAGTGGACTGGGACTTCTCCCACGAGAGCGCCACGTGCGCCATCAAGTGCTGATGACGTTGCATCAGGCATCGGCTCCTTATTCACAGAGCGACGAGCCTGCGTAATGAGTTCTGCGGTACGGGCAGCAGTTCCAGATGGTGCATCAGCCTTATTAGGGTGATGGAGCTCCACAATCTCGACTGATTCAAAGTACTTGGACGCCTTCGCTGCAAACTGCATCATCAAAACTGCGCCGAGACCAAAGTTAGGGGCGATTAATGCGCCAGTCTGTGGTTGGGTGGCTAGCCAGCCTGTGATCTGGGAGAGTTTGCCCTCATCAAATCCTGTTGTTCCAACAACAACGTTAATGCCGTTCTTAAGAGCGAATTCGAGGTTGCCCATCACGGCATCTGGGTGGGTGAAGTCAACGACTACTTGTGCGCCAGATGAAACAAGTAGATCGAGGGAGTCTCCGATATCAATCTGTGCAACGAGATCTAAGTCGGCAGCGGCAGAGATTGCCTTACATGCCTCTGAACCCATGCGACCTTTTGCCCCGAGTACTGCGACCTTGATACTCATGCGATTACCTTTTCGAATTTAGTAGTGCTCTTAAATGGACCGACAATGGCAAGGGTAGAAGGTTTGGGTAGTAAGTCGCTAGCAATTTGGCGAAGTTCTTCTGGTGTCACGGCGGCAATCTGGCGCAGGATCTCATCAAAACTCATGATCTCCCCATAGACGAGCTCACTCTTTCCGATTCGCCCCATGCGAGAGAAGATATCTTCCTGGCTGAGCACAAGGGAGCCCGAAACTGAGCCTTTTGCCCGCTTGATCTCCTCATCGGTTAAGCCATCGGCTGCAACATCGTGGGTGATCTCCAAGATCAACTTTGCGACCTCTTCAGCTTTTTGTGGCTGGCAGCCAGCATAGAAGGCTAGCGAGCCAGAACCGGCAAATTGTTGGACGTAGGCATAGGTCGTGTAAGCAAGGCCGCGCTTCTCGCGAATCTCTTGGAAGAGGCGTGATGACATTCCACCACCGAGGGCTGAGGCCAAGATGCTCAATGCGAAGCGACGTGGATCATTGCGTGCCACACCTTCAACACCAAGCAAGATATGGGTCTGTTCAGTCTTGCGATCGTGGATCTTCACACGACCTGTCCCTGGTGTACGAGCCTTTGTTTCAGTACGAATATTAGGTAGGGCATGTGGAACGTCGAGGAAGCCGTCACGAGCAAGGGCTGCTTCAACGATTCTCACAACCTGCTTATGCTTCACATTACCGGCGACCGCAACGACAATATCTTCTGGGCGGTAGCGCTTCTTGTAATAATTAAAGACCGAGTTTCGGCTAATGGTTTTGATGGACTCAACAGTGCCGAGAACTGAACGACCAAGGGGTGTATCCCCGTAATAAGCCTCAAGGTAGACATCGTGGATCAAATCAGAGGGATCATCATCTCGCATTGCGATCTCTTCTAGAACGACGGTCCGTTCAGAATCGAGATCTTCGGCAGTGACAAGGGATGATGTAATGAGGTCTGCGATCACATCAACTGCAAGGTTAAAGTCAGTATCAATGACGCGAGCGTAGAAGCAGGTGTACTCCTTGCCAGTAAAGGCATTCATCTCACCGCCCACAGCTTCAATGGATGAAGAGATCTCCATCGCACTTCGAGTGGAGGTTCCCTTAAAGAGGAGATGTTCTAGAAAATGTGAAGCTCCCGCGACAGATGGTGTCTCGTCGCGAGAGCCTACATTTACCCAAATTCCGACAGTTGCAGAGCGAACTGTGCTGACTTCTTCAGTCACGATCCGAAGACCGCTGGGCAAGACTGTTTTAGTCATTAAATCAGATCAGTTATTCAGATTTTTCTGAAGCAGCAGATGAAAGTGTTCCATCAGGCATAACAGCGACCAAAGAGAACTTGCCCTTTGGATCGATCTCTGCGATTTCAACTTCAATCTTCTCGCCGACCTTCATGACCTCTTCGAGGTTCTCAATGCGCTTTCCACCATGCATCTTGCGGATCTGCGAGATATGGAGCAAGCCATCTTTACCAGGAACGAGTGAGATAAAGGCACCGAAGGTTGCAAGCTTCACAACGGAACCGTTGAAGCGCTCGCCAACCTTTGGAACTACAGGGTTTGCGATAGCTTCGATCATTGCCTTTGCAGCCTCAGCCTGTGAGCCTTCGAGTGCGCCGATGTAGATCGTTCCATCATCTTCGATTGTGATATCAGCACCAGTATCGCCTTGGATCTGGTTGATCATCTTGCCCTTAGGTCCAATGATCGCACCGATAAGGTCAACTGGGACCTTGATCGAGATGATACGTGGAGCCAAGAGGCTCATCTCATCTGGAACATCGATTGCTGAGAGCATGATGTCGAGAATTGAAAGACGGGCTTCCTTCGCTTGGAGAAGCGCTGCAGCAAGAACTGAGGCAGGGATTCCATCAAGCTTGGTATCGAGCTGGAGTGCTGTAACAAATTCCTTTGTACCGGCAACCTTGAAGTCCATATCTCCGAATGCATCTTCTGCACCGAGAATATCTGTCAAAGCTACGTACTCGGTCTTGCCATCGACATCATCTGAAATCAGACCCATTGCGATACCTGCAACAGCGGCCTTGAGTGGCACACCAGCATTGAGCAATGACATTGTTGATGCGCAAACAGAACCCATTGAAGTGGATCCATTTGAACCAAGGGCTTCAGAGACCTGACGGATTGCGTAAGGGAACTCTTCACGGGTTGGAAGAACTGGAAGAAGGGCACGCTCAGCAAGAGCACCGTGGCCGATTTCGCGACGCTTAGGTGATCCAACACGACCAGTCTCGCCTACTGAGTAAGGAGGGAAGTTGTAGTTGTGCATGTAGCGCTTATTTGTCTCAGGGCTCAATGTGTCGAGCATCTGTTCCATCTTCAGCATGTTAAGAGTGGTAACTCCAAGAATCTGAGTCTCGCCACGCTCGAAAATCGCTGAACCGTGTACACGAGGGATAACTTCTACCTCTGCGGTAATTGCACGGATATCGCGCAATCCACGTCCATCGATACGAATCTTCTCGCGAAGAACACGCTGGCGAACAACCTTCTTTGTCACTGAACGAATCGCTGCAGAAACTTCTTTCTCGCGTCCTTCGAACTGTGGGTTTACTGACTCTTTGATTGCTTCGTTAGCAGCATCGAGTGCGAGTTCGCGCTCCTGCTTACCAGCAATGGTGAGCGCCTTAGCGATCGAATCCTTGCCAGCTGCTTCAACAACCTTGTAGACATCATCTTGGTAATCAAGGAAGACAGGGAATTCGCCAGTTGGCTTTGCAGCAACCTTTGCGAGCTCTAGCTGTGCTTCACAGAGAATACGGATAAATGGCTTTGCAGCATCAAGTCCTTGTCCAACAACCTCTTCAGTAGGAGCGCCTGCGCCACCCTTGATGAGATTAATAGTCTGAGTTGTTGCTTCTGCTTCAACCATCATGATTGCAACGTCACCATCAGAGATGCGTCCTGCAACGACCATGTCGAAGGTAGCCTTCTCAAGATCAGAGTGGTTAGGGAATGCAACCCATTGGCCTTCGATAAGTGCTACGCGCACTCCACCGATTGGACCTGAGAATGGCAATCCAGCGAGCTGAGTCGACATTGATGCAGCATTGATCGCAAGTACGTCGTACATGTGATCTGGATGCAGTGCCATCACTGTGACAACAATCTGAATTTCATTGCGAAGACCCTTAACAAATGATGGGCGCAATGGGCGGTCGATTAAACGACAGGTAAGGATTGCATCTTCTGAAGGGCGACCTTCGCGGCGGAAGAATGATCCTGGGATCTTTCCTGCTGCATACATACGCTCTTCAACATCCACTGTAAGTGGGAAGAAGTCGAATTGATCCTTTGGGTTCTTTGACGCAGTTGTTGCTGAAAGCAACATAGTCTCGTCATCGAGATATACGACAGCTGTTCCAGCTGCTTGCTTTGCGAGGCGGCCGGTTTCAAATCGGATCTCGCGCTTACCAAACTTGCCGTTATCAATCTTTGCAACGGCGAACTTCACATCTTGACCCTCCATGGGTCGCTCCATTTCTTACCGTTCACACGCACCAGTAATGGATCTTCGATCGAAGCCCGCGCTCCACTGTCTTTAGACAAGTGTGCGAAAGCCACTACCGAGGACCGACTAACTGATGTGAGGAAGGCGTTTACTAAATTAGCGGCGAATACCGAGCTTTTCGATAATCGCTCTGTAGCGTGTTACATCAGTCTTTGCGAGGTACTGCAAGATACGGCGACGCTTACCGACCATGAGCAAGAGGCCACGACGGTTGTGGTGGTCGTTCTTGTTGGTCTTGAGGTGTTCTGTAACTTCTTCAATTCGCTTTGAAAGCAATGCGATCTGAGTCTCTGGGCTTCCTGTGTCAGTGGCAGAAGCGCCGTATTTTGCGATGATCTCTTTTTTCTCTGCTGGCTGTAGAGCCATGGGGCACTCCTTGTACTGTCACGAGGGCCTCGGTGTGATTCACGAAGGCACAATTACTCGCTTTGATGTGTGGCTGAGTCTACCCAAGGGGCCTGATCAGGCGAAATCGGGGCCACCTTTACGCGCACGCTTGAGTTCATAGAAGCCTGGAACCTCAAGACAGAGGGCTAATCCATCCCAAAGCCGGCCAGCTTGCTCCCCCTTAGGTGCTGGTGAGATCACTGGGCCAAAGAAGGCCGCTTCGCCAATGGCGACCACTGGTGTGCCAACATCATTTCCGACAAGAGAGATAGCTCGGTCATGACTTGCAATCATGGGTGCGTTCCAGGCTTCATTGCTCGCCTCGCCGAGAAGTTCGGCTGGGAGTCCGGCTTCAGCGATCGCCTGCGCTAATAGCTCATCGCTCACCTTCTCTTTCTTGAGGTGGATGCGATTTCCGAGAGCTGTGTAAAGGGCGATGACGGCGTCATTGCCATGCTTCTCCTTTACTGCCGCGACGAGTCGAACAGCGTTCCACGAACGTTCAAAGGCCGCCTTGTGAGCGTCATCCATTTCGCGATCTTTGTTGAGTTGAGCAAGACTCATAATGTTCCAGGTGACTTCAAGATCTCGCACTGCAGATGCTTCCAATAACCAGCGAGAGGTAATCCATGCAAAGGGGCAGATTGGGTCAAACCACATATCAACTTTTTGGGCAGTAGCCATTTTTTCTCTCCTTAGTTGCCTTGGGTAAGTTCTCGAGCTTTATTGCAGTCATCTTTCATCTGTTCAAGTAATGGATCAAGTCCATCAAATTTAAGTGTGTCACGCAGGCGCCAACCAAACTCGAGCTTTGCCTCTTGATCATATAAATCTAAACCTGTTTGATCCAGCGCATATGCCTCAACTTGGCGACCACGCACTCCAGGGAAAGTTGGATTGGTGCCAATGGAAATCGCAGCGGGCCAGCGATCTGCTCCGACTTCAAGCCAGCCGGCATAGACACCATCTGCTGGAATCGTTGCATCATCGCCCAAGCCGATATTCGCTGTTGGGTAGCCAATGGTGCGACCACGCTTCTCGCCATGAACAACGGGGCCACGAAGATAGAAACGACGAGTCAGCAATTCATTAGCCCGTTCGATATCGCCATCTTTAATGAGCGCCCTGATGCGTGATGAAGAAATAGCTGAACCGCGGTTCTCTGAGAGCTTGACTGCGCTCACACCAAAACTCTTGCCGCAATTTTTAAGATACTCGACATTACCCGCAGCCTTATTTCCAAAGGTGAAGTTCTCCCCCACTGTCACATGGCTTGCGTGCAGCTGATCGAGCAGAACTTCTTCAATAAATTGATCAGGGCTCTTGGTGGCAAAATCGCGAGTGAACTCAAGGATGACAACTTCTAGTGCTCCGTGCTGCTTTAAAAGTGTGATGCGATCTGCCAGTGGTAGGAGCATGGATGGTGTGCGCTCTGGCGCAAAGACTGACGTGGGATGAGGATCAAAGGTCAGCACAGTCACGGGGCCATGTTTGCCGGCTTCAGCAATGATCTCCTGATGGCCAGCATGCACGCCATCAAAGATTCCAATTGCAACTGATCTCATCTTCTTATTCTTTCACAGCAACAAGTGTCGGTGCAGCCAGCTCTTTGCCTGCATAATCTCGATTCTCAAGCAATGCCGCGAAGCTCCCATCCAGCGTGAGTGCAGCTACAGGACCTGCGCCAGGATTGGCGGCAATCGTGCGACCAAAGCCAATTTCGATGAGCTCCTCATAGGTCAGTGTGCGAGTCGGCATCATGCGTGCAATCCCATGTGCAGTTGGTACGAGCTCGGCAGAATCAAGATCGGCACATTCATCAAGGGCAAAAGGTGAGACGAGAGTTCTGCGAAGAGCTATGAGGTGACCGCCTACCTTCAGTGCATCGCCTAGATCTCGTGCAATGGAGCGAATGTACGTACCGGCCGAACAGGTAACTGCGATATCGATCTCATCACCTCGAACCTGACGGACATCAATCTCATAGATTGTTACTTCCCGCTCCGGAATATCGACAACTTCCCCATCGCGCACACGCTGATGCGCACGCTTGCCATCAATTTTTATGGCAGAAACTGAGCTTGGGCGCTGCATGATGGTGCCAACAAATTTAGCTAATTCACGTGCAATCGTATCTTCGGTAATGCCAGAGGCATCTGCAGTAGAGATGACATCGCCCTCGCGATCATCAGTATGGGTTGCAATACCAAGTTTGATTGTTGCCTCATAGGATTTCTTGCCATCAACGACATATTGGAGAAGTTTCGTAGCATTACCTACGCCAAGAACCAGAACACCAGTTGCCATTGGATCTAGGGTGCCAGCATGACCAACCCGCTTCGTGCCACATTTCTTTCTCGCCTTTGCCACAACATCGTGTGAGGTCATTCCTGATGGCTTATCGACAAGAAGGAAGCCATTCATCTGCGAAGCCGCTCTTACTATTCGTGTGACTTATAAGGGTTTGCATCGCCAATCGGCTTTGCATTCTCACGAAGCTTTGCAAGTTCAGCATCAGCAGCTTTCACCTGACTCATCAGATCATTCATGGCAGAAGCCTGTTCTTGAAGGCCATCTGCGAAGAATTCGATCGAAGGAACGATACGAAGACCAAGTGCCTTGCCGACTTCACCGCGAAGCAATCCCTTTGAGGATGCGAGCGCGGCAGCGGTGCCGGCTTGCGCATCTTCATCTCCGAAGACGGTGTAGAAGATAGAGGCCTGCTGGAGATCACCTGTCACACGAACATCAGTGATCGTCACAAACCCAAGGCGCGGGTCTTTCACCCGAGTCTCGAGGGCTTGTGCGATCACCTCTTTAATGCGATCGGCGACTTTTAAGGCGCGATTAGATGCCATTCTTATGCGCGCTTCTTCTCGCGAATCTCAAAGGTCTGAATAACATCGCCAACTTCTAGCTCCTTGAATGAACCAAGTCCGATACCGCACTCGAAGCCTTCACGGACTTCGTTTGCATCATCCTTGAATCGACGGAGTGAATCGATAACGAGGTTCTCGGTATGCACTACCCCGCCACGCAAAGTACGAGCCTTTGCATTGCGCTTGATTGTGCCATCAAGAACCACAGAACCGGCGATATTTCCAACCTTGGAAGATTTGAAGATATCTCGAACTTCAGCATTACCTGTGATGATCTCTTCATACTCAGGCTTGAGAAGACCCTTGAGTGATGCTTCGATCTCTTCGATTGCTTGGTAGATCACGGTATAGAACTTCACTTCCACGCCCTCATGATCAGCGAAGATCGCGGTCTGAGGCTCTGGCTTCACATTGAAGCCGATGATCACTGCAGTTGATGCTGAAGCGAGCGTGACGTCGTTCTTGGTGATTGCACCAACACCGCGGTGGATGACGCGAAGATCAACTTCGGCACCAACGTCGAGAAGGAGTAATGCATCTTCGAGGGCTTCAACAGAACCAGAAACGTCACCCTTGAGGATGAGGTTAAGAGTGCTGACCTTGGATTGCTCCATGAAGTCTTCAAGTGAGACCTTCTTACGAGTCTTGGCAAGAAGTGCGTTACGCGTTGCAAGCTGACGCTTCTCAGCGATCTGGCGAGCAGTGCGGTCATCTTCTGCGACAATAAAGGTATCGCCAGCACCTGGCACGGAGGTGAATCCGAGTACCTGAACAGGACGCGATGGGCCGGCTTCAAGAACGTTCTCGCCATTCTCATCAAGCATTGCACGAACACGGCCATAGGAGCCGCCAGCGACGATGGCATCGCCAACGCGCAAGGTTCCACGCTGAACAAGGACTGTGGCAACTGGGCCACGACCCTTATCGAGGTTGGCCTCAATGGCAACGCCACGAGCCACATCATCTGCAACGGCGCGAAGATCCAACGCTGCATCTGCTGTTAGGAGAACTGAGTCAATCAGCGCTGAGATACCCTCGCCAGATTTAGCAGAGACGTTAACAAAGATTGTCTCGCCACCATATTCTTCTGCGACCAAGTTGTATTCAGTGAGCTGTTGGCGGACCTTATCTGGGTTTGCGCCTTCTTTATCAACCTTGTTGACGGCAACAACGATGGGAACATCGGCGGCCTGAGCATGGTTGAGAGCTTCAATTGTCTGAGGCATCACACCATCATCTGCTGCAACAACCAAGATCGCGATATCAGTGACCTTTGCACCACGAGCACGCATCGCTGTGAATGCTTCGTGACCTGGTGTGTCAATGAAGGTGATTGCACGTTCAACGCCATCATGCACATGGTGAATTTGGTAGGCACCGATGTGCTGAGTGATTCCGCCGGCTTCAGTCTTAATGACCTCAGTAGAACGGATCGCATCGAGCAAGCGAGTCTTACCGTGGTCAACGTGACCCATCACAGTGATGATTGGCGAGCGCACAACCAAATCGGCATCGTCAATATCTTCAAGCTCTTGATCAAGGTTGATATCAAACTCTTCAAGAAGTTCGCGATCTTCATCTTCTGGGCTCACTACCTGGATAAGGAATCCAAGTTCGTTACCAAGAATGGTGAAGGTATCTTCATCAACAGATTGTGTTGCTGTGACCATCTCACCTAAGTGGAAGAGTGCTGAAACCAGTGCTGCTGGATCTGCATTGATCTTCTCTGCGAAGTCCATAAGGGATGATCCACGGCGAAGGCGAATCGTGCTCTTGCCATCACCACGAGGAAGTACTGCGCCACCCAGTGATGGTGCCGCCATATTGTCGAACTCTTCACGCAACGCCTTCTTTGATTTACGCGCACTCTTACCCTTGCCGCCATTCTTACCGAATGCGCCAGCAGTTCCGCCGCGTTGATGGCGACCGCCGCCACCCTTGTTACCAAATGATGATGGAGGTGTTCCTGCACCTGTTGGTGCACCTGACGGTGCGCCACCTGGACGGTATGGGGAACCGCCTGGACGTGGTGCACCACCTGCGCCACCTGGGCCGCCAGTTGGGCGTGCACCTGGTGTTGCTGGGCGTGCTGCAAATCCTGGACGAACTGATCCTGGGCGAGAACCTGCCATGCCAGGGCGTGGTGCTCCTGCTGGTGGACGCTCTCCAGGTCGCAATGGTCGTTGCGCTGGTGGACGTGGCATTGGCGGACGTGGAACTGCGCCAGTGGAGAAGGGGTTATTGCCCGCACGTGGTGGGCGCGGAAGATTAGTTGTTCCATCAGCGGCAGAAGTGGCTGATGCAGCTGGTGCGGCTGAACTTGTCGCATCCGGGGCTGCAAACTCTGGTGCAGGAGCTGTTGGACGAGCAGGCGTTGGCGCTGCTTGCCCGGCTTGAATGCCGAGTTGATTGCGGGTTGTCTCATCGAGCTGCGCGATTGCAGCATCGATCTCTTCTTGCGATGGTCCAGCAGCAGCCTTCTTCGCTGGTGCCTTCTTTGCGGCCTTCGGCTTCTCAGGAGCTGCTTCAACCGGCTTCATATCCGGGAACTTCTCCATGAGCTTTCGCACGACAGGTGCTTCAACAGTCGATGATGCAGAACGAACAAACTCGCCGACTTCTTGTAACTTCGCGAGAAGTTCTTTGCTCTCTAAACCGAGCTCTTTTGCTAATTCGTAAACGCGGACCTTTGCCACAGTTGCCTTCCCAGTATGAACCTAGATTTTTCATAGGCCCTGGGGTTCAAACAGGAGCCTAAATGATTGCCTTACTCATGAGCGCGCGGTGCTCATGCTTGTGTGCTTGCCATTCTGGTCTCCTTAAGAGTTGAGTACATAACTCGCTAATTCATCGAGTCCTAGCTCCTGGTTGGTAAGCGCTCTGCTCGCCGCCGGAAAGGCACGAACAAATGCTCTGCGAGTTTTGGCCATCTCAAAACATCTGGGATGTAACCAAGCACCGCGTCCAGGGAGTTTGTGGTCGGGATCAGGTACTACCTGACCGTCAATCACAACAAGATGGAGTAGCTCTTCCCAGGACTGGCGCGAGCGACAGGCGATGCAACTGCGGGTAGGCAATTAACTCTCCAGACGGCTCACACATGAACTGGTAGGCAAACCTTACCTGTTACTGATCGTTAGGCGGTAATTCCTCGCCTAACCCAGCCTGATCGCCAGCCTCTGAGTCTGCCTCACCCACCGTTTCAGCGATCGGCTTTGGCTTCTCAATACGAGCGATGGGGTTATCTGGGTGGATATCGATGCGCCAGCCAGTCAGGCGTGCAGCAAGGCGAGCATTCTGCCCGTTAGCGCCAATCGCGAGTGAGAGTTGATAGTCGGGAACGATTACCTTCGCAGACTTCGTCTCAAAATCAACAATCTCAACACTGCTCACCTTCGCGGGTGCAAGTGCTGCAGCAACATAGGCAGCAGGATCATCAGAGTAATCGACGATATCGATCTTCTCCCCCTGCAGTTCATCAATGACAGCGCGTGAGCGAACACCACTTGGTCCAATAAGTGCGCCCTTTGGACTCACACCTGCACGATGTGTGCGGACCGAGATCTTGGTGCGAGCACCTGGTTCACGAGAGATGCCAACAATTTCAACAGTGCGATCTTTCACTTCGGGAACTTCGAGAGCAAAGAGCGCCTTCACTAGAGCTGGATGAGTGCGCGAGAGTGTGATCTCTGGCCCCTTCTCACCTTGAACAACATTCACAACAAAGGCTTTGATGCGGTCGCCATGTTTGAAGGATTCGGTAGGCACCTGTTCATTAGGTGGAATCTTCCCCTCTACCTTGCCAAGATCAACATAGATAACATCGCGGTCACGGCCCTGCTGAACAATGCCAGAGATGACATCTCCGATATTGGTTGAGAACTCACCGACGATGGTCGCATCATTTGCATCTCGCATCGCCTGCTTAATCGTCTTACGGGCCTCTTTATCGGCCATCTGTTCAAAGCCATCGATCTCATGGATCACACTCTCAACAAAGATGCCTTCTTCATCAAAGACTGATGTCCAAATAACAATATCTCCAGTCTGACGATTTAGGACTGCTCTACCGCCAGGCTTTGCATCAGGCTGCTCGGCATAGATTGCGGCTACGGCATTCTCAATCTGGCTGATGAGCTTCTCAAGTGGCATCTTCTTTTCAGCAATAATGGCAACGAGTGCCGACATCTCAACAGGCATTATTCATCACCCTGCGCATCGTCAGACTTGAGTGACTTAAATTCAATTTCAATGAGGGCTTTCTTGATCGCAGCAAAGGCAATCTTTACCGAATCTATTTCAACATCGATTTCTGTGGCATCTCCGATGCGGCCCTTGACGCTCTTATCATCGTGAAGAGTGACATTAATAAGGCGACCGTGGTTCTTGCGCCAGTGGCGGGGCTTGGTGAGTGGGCGATCTGTGCCTGGTGATGTGACTTCAAGTGTGAAGGGGGTATCACCAAGTGCTGGAAGAACTTCAACGATTGCCGAAACATCTTTAGAAACGGAAGTGACCTGATCTAATGAGAGGTTGGTATCGCCATCGACAATAACTGTCATGATCTTGCGCTTACCGGCTGGGGTGAGAGTGACTTCCTCTAAGTAGCATCCAGCGGCTTCAATGGCAGGGGTGATCGCTACTGCGATCTCTTCAAGTAGCGTCATGGGACTTCCTTCTATGTAGTTGTATGAAGCGGTGGTAAGGGTATTACCTGATTACCTGGTGCTGTACCAATCATAACCCACTTTTGCGATCAGCAAAAATGTCATGATCAAGAAGACTTTTCTCACAAGCGGGGATCCCCCGCGTATTGCTAGGCGTGCCCCAAGAATCGATCCACTCACATTGGCAAGTGCCAAAATCAAACCAACTTTCCACCAGATATGACCGGTGGCAGAGAAGGTGAGGATTGCAGCAAAGTTGGTGGCGATATTGACCAGCTTTGCAGTCGCCGATGCCTTGAGGAAGGCGTAGCCAATTAATCCAACGAGAATGAAGAGTAGGAATGAGCCTGTGCCAGGTCCAAAGATCCCATCGTAGAAACCAATGAGCAGTCCAAATCCCGCGACCAGCAGGCGACGAATCTTTGGCGTGAACTTGAGGTTCTCCTCCATGCCAAGATGAGGGCGCTTCCAGGTATAGATCGCAACCAGAAATAACAAGATGACGATGAGGGGGCGAAAGACGCTCTTAGGAAATTCGGCTGCCAATCTGGCACCACATGCTGATCCGATAAATGCTGGAATCGCCATAGCGGCGGTCAGATGCAGATCAGGCTTTATCTTACGAAAATAGGCAGCTGCAGAAAATGATGTTCCAAAGATCGAAGGAACTTTATTGGTGCCCAAGATCATAGGAATTGGTTTATCTGATATTCCAATCAGAAGGGCCGGTAGCTGGATTAACCCACCACCACCTGCGATGGCATCAATAAAGCCAGCAAGTCCGGCTGCGATCGCAAGAAATATCCAGTGACCGAGCGAGAGCGTCATTAGGCAGTGACAGTCCTATAGATCTCATCGCTAGCGCTTCCAGCGTTGATCTCACTCTTCTCGCCAGTGGAGCGAACTCGCAATTCAACTTTACCTTCAGCTAGCGCCTTACCGACGATGACGATGTAGGGGATGCCAATGAGCTCTGCATCTTTAAACTTCACGCCAGCACTTGGGTCTTTGCGATCATCGAGCATCACGCGAAGGCCCTTGGCTTCAAGCTCAGTTGCGATCTTCTCGGCTGTTGCAAAGATCGTCTCATCTTTTCCGGTCGCGACGATATGAACATCAGCTGGCGCAATTTCGCGTGGCCAGTTCAAACCGATCTCATCGTGGGTCTGCTCGGCAATGGCAGCAACCGCGCGTGAGACACCAATTCCATAGGAGCCCATCGTGACAACCTGAGACTTTCCATTCTGATCCAAGACAGTGAGATCAAGAGCCTGTGCATACTTGCGGCCGAGCTGGAAGATATGGCCGATCTCGATCGCACGATCAATAATGACTGGCGACTCACATGTTGGACAGAGATCGCCAGCGCGAACTTCTGCAGCCTCAAGGTAGGCATCAACGGCAAAGTCGCGACCATTCGTGACAAAGCGAACGTGCTTATCCCGCTGATTTGCACCTGTTACCCAATGCGAGCCAGGAAGCACACGTGGATCTGCATAAATAGTGATGCCAAACTTCTTTGCATCCTGTGGTCCGATATAGCCCTTCACTAATCCTGGGAACTTCACAAAGTCGCCATCTTCAAAGAGGCGAAGCTCTGAAACTCCAGGCAGGTTCGCGCCTAAGCGCTTGAGATCAACTTCGCGATCGCCTGGAACAAGGACACAGATCGCCGTCTCGTCAGCCATGATCATGACATTCTTGAGCGTTTGATCAGCGGTGTAGCCACCACCAAAGGTTGCATTCAGAAGGTCAACGAGGGAATCGATCGTTGGAGTATTTGGTGAGTCAAAGATTTCCATAGCAGCCGGTGCACTTCCAGCAACTGGCGCGACCTTAGTAACCATCGCCTCAACATTTGCGGCGTAGCCACACTTCTCACAAAGAACATATGTATCTTCACCTGTTGGGCATGGAGCTAAGAACTCTTCAGATTTAGAGCCACCCATAGCGCCAGCCATTGCAGCCACGATATTGAATTTAAGGCCAAGTCGAGTAAAGGTCTTCACATAAGCATCGCGATGCTTTTGGTAGGAGAGCTCAAGGCCAGCATCATCAATATCAAAGGAGTATGAATCTTTCATCACAAACTCACGACCACGGATGATTCCTGAACGAGGACGTGGTTCGTCACGGAACTTTGTTTGAATCTGATAAATAGAGAGTGGCAGATCCTTATATGAGGAGTACTCCCCCTTCACCATCAAGGTAAACATCTCCTCATGCGTTGGACCTAAGAGGTAGTCATTGCCTTTGCGATCTTGGAGGCGAAAGAGATCTGGGCCGTACTCTTCCCAGCGATTGGTCTGCTCGTAAGGCTCTTTAGGGAGCATTGATGGGAAGTGAACCTCTTGGAATCCAGCAGCATCCATCTCTTCACGGACAACTCGCTCAATATTTCGGAAGGTGATGTAGCCAAGTGGGAGCCAGGAGTAGATACCGGCAGAGATGCGACGAACATATCCAGCGCGAACTAAGAGACGGTGGCTAGCAACCTCAGCATCGGCAGGATCATCACGAAGGGTGCGCAGAAGCAAGGTCGACATACGAAGCATGGGGCAACCTTACCGAATCAAAGCGGGAAGATGAGTGAGTTCAGGCTTACTTGACGGAGACTTCAGGTGCGCCAGATGCGACTCCAGCAGCTTCCATCTCTTCTGCCAAGCGCATCGCCTCTTCGATTAAGGTCTCAACGATCATTGATTCAGGAACAGTCTTGATCACCTCACCCTTCACAAAGATCTGACCCTTGCCATTGCCTGAGGCAACACCAAGATCTGCTTCACGCGCTTCACCAGGTCCATTCACAACACAACCCATAACCGCAACACGCAATGGAACTGTCATTCCCTGCAAGCCTGCTTGCACCTTCTCGGCCAAGGTATAGACATCAACTTGGGCTCGTCCGCATGATGGGCAGGAGACGATCTCTAATTTCCGCTGGCGAAGATTGAGAGACTCAAGAATCGAAATACCAACCTTCACCTCCTCAACAGGAGGTGCTGATAGTGATACGCGGATCGTGTCGCCAATTCCCTCAGCCAGAAGAATGCCAAATGCCGTTGCAGATTTAATCGTGCCTTGGAAGATTGGGCCAGCCTCAGTAACGCCAAGGTGAAGAGGGTAATCGCATTGGGCAGCAAGGAGACGATAGGCCTTCACCATGGTGACAGGATCGTGGTGCTTCACGGAGATTTTGATATCGCTAAAGCCATGCTCTTCAAAGAGTGATGCCTCCCAGAGAGCAGACTCTGCAAGAGCCTCTGGTGTTGCCTTGCCATATTTAGCAAGAAGACGTGGATCAAGTGAACCTGCATTGACGCCAATACGGATAGGAATGCCGGCATCTCCTGCCGCCTTCGCTACCTCTTTGACCTTGTCATCGAATTGCTTGATGTTGCCTGGGTTTACTCGAACCGCTGCGCAACCTGCATCGATTGCGGCAAAGATATATTTTGGCTGGAAGTGGATATCTGCGATCACTGGTATCTGAGATTTCTTTGCAATCTGAGCAAGTGCATCAGCATCATCTTGTGATGGCACTGCAACGCGAACAATCTGGCAACCAGAGGCAGTGAGCTCAGCAATCTGCTGAAGAGTTGCATTCACATCAGAGGTAAGAGTTGTACACATCGACTGCACGCTCACTGGTGCATCACCGCCAACAAGGACGCTTCCGACCTTGAGCTGCTTGCTCTTACGGCGAGGCGCGAGAGTGGGAGGTGGTGCCGATGGAATTCCAAGATCAACCATGAGCGTTATTCTGCCGTATTAGAGATTAAAATGCACAGGATTGAAAATGTCAGCGCCCAAAAGCAAGAGTGAGAGCGCAGCCAGGAAGATAAAGACCACAATCGTGATTGGTGTGAGCGCCTCCACATCGATCGGACGTGGGCTCTGGCGCCTACGAAGACGAGCCCAGAGATTGCGAATACCGTCGGCAATAGCGACCGCCATATGGCCACCATCTAGTGGTAGCAATGGCAAGAGGTTGAAGATACCTACGAAGATATTGAGGCTGGCAATGATCATGATGAATTGCGCAATGCGCTCATTCCACGCCAATTTATTATCGCCTACGGTCTGAGCCGAAGCCTGAGCAACGCCAACTACGCCAACAAGTCCCTGCGGATCACGTGGCTTGCCTCCGAAGGTCTGGCTAATGAGCGCTGGAATCTTGGCAGGAAGAGAGATCAATGAACTTACTGAGCTCGTAAAGAGATCGCGGCCTAATTGCCAGGAGTGAACAGTGGAATCGATCGGGTTCTGACGGAGCATTCCAAGCTTATTGATCACGCCAATAATTCCTACCGTCTTACCATTGACCACTTCAGGTGTTGGCGTGACAGAGATCGTGAGTGTTTGCCCATCACGAACCAGCGTGAAATTCACCGGTACGCCAGGGCTCTTACGGATAACTAAAACATCCTTAGACCAATTCTTAATAGGGGTGCCATTAATTGCTGTGAAGCGATCGCCGGCGAGAATACCCGCAGCCTTAGCGGGCAAGATCGCCTCATTTGCTTGACACTTTCCATTGACGGTCGTGTAACACGTGGCGACTTGATCAACTGTCGTCGTGAGTGCGGCGGTGCCCACCACAGAAAAGAGAGTAAAGAGGAGGACGAAAGCGAGAACAAAGTGGAGAGCTGATCCTGCTCCGAGTACAACAATTCTCTTACCCACTGATGCCTTGTAGAAGGCGCGATCAGAGTCTTCTGCGGTTAGTTCCTCCCGGGAGGACATTCCTACGATTCGACAATATCCACCTGCAGGGATCGCCTTCACACCAAATTCGGTTTCACCACGTGTAAATGACCAGAGCCGCTTTCCAAAACCGAGGAAGAACTCCGTCACCTTCATGCCGTAGTGCTTAGCAAAAAGGAAATGACCCAGTTCGTGGAGCATCACAGAGAGAAGTAGTGCAACAACGAATGCAAGTACGCCAATTATCGCCAACATTAGTGCGAGAGCTCCTTTATATATCGATTAGCAATCATGTGAGCATTCTCTTCAACAGCACTGACATCGGCGAGATCTCGCACTTCACCTCGTGCACCAGATGCACCCTTATCCACATCCGCCAATACTCTCTTACTCACCTGAACAATCTCTGAAAAACGAAGGCGCCCATCGATAAAGGCGCTTACAGCCATCTCATTAGCGGCGTTGAGCGTGGCAGTGGCGATGGATCCCATCTGCCCTGCCATGCGAGCAACCTCGATTGCTTCAAAGCGTGAGGTGTCAATGGGAGCGAAATCTAAACTCTGCTTCTGCGTCCAATCCATGGCGCGGGTCGAAGCCTTCACGCGATCTGGATATCCCAGCGCATAGCCAATAGGGCCTTTCATATTGGGAGGGCTGAGTTGAGCAAGAGTGGAGCCATCAACAAATTCCACCATCGAATGAATGATTGATTGCGGGTGAATGACTGCATCAATCTGTGAGTAAGGGATATCAAAGAGGTAGTGGGCTTCGATGATCTCTAGACCTTTATTCATCAGCGTTGCTGAGTTGATGGTAACCATTGGCCCCATCGTCCACGTTGGATGAGCCAGCGCTTCTTCAAGTGTGACATCTTGTAAATCTTGGCGGTCGCGGAATGCGCCTCCGCTTGCAGTGAGAACGAGCTTCTTCACATCACTTCGCTTGCCAGCAAGGAGTGCTTGAAAGAGTGCAGAATGTTCAGAGTCAACTGGAATAATTCGATCTGAGCCATAGGCCATCACGAGTGGCCCACCTGCGACCAGTGATTCCTTATTGGCAAGTGCGACTCTATTACCAGCACCGAGTGCTGAAAGTGTTGGGCCAAGTCCGATAGAACCTGTGATCGCATTTAAGACAATGTCACAACTAATTGCGGCAATCTCTGTGGAGGCAGATGGGCCATCGATAACAGCCACCTCACCTGCAAGCTCTGACCAGGCGTCACGGCTAGCAGTTGTTCCAACAACTGGTACCCGAAAGTTGCGTGCTTGCTCGAAGAGCAGTGGAAGATTATTGGAACCAGCGCTGAGCCCAACCACACGAAAGAGTTCAGGATTGGCAGCGACCAGTTCGAGCGCTTGCACGCCAATGGAGCCGGTGGATCCAAGAATGACGATGTCGCGCACCCGCTAAGAGTACCTGCCTGGAAATCTAGATGCTGCTACAGACTATGCGTTGAGGTTGGTCATCACATGCTTGATTCGGGTGTAATCCTCAAATCCATAGCTACCTAGGTCCTTGCCATAACCGGAGTGCTTGAAGCCACCATGTGGCATCTCGGCAACCAGTGGAATATGAGTATTGATCCAGACGCAGCCAAAATCAAAGGCCTTCGCCATACGCATCGCACGGGAGTGATTGCTCGTCCAGACTGATGATGCCAGGCCATAGGCAACGCCATTTGCAAAGCGAACCGCTTCCTTCTCATCGACAAACTTTTGAATGGTAATCACTGGTCCAAAGATCTCATTCTGGATCATCTCATCATCTTGATGAAGGCCAGCAATAACTGTGGGATTCCAGAAATATCCAGGTCGATCAACTTGAGTACCACCGGCAACGATGGTGGCATGTGATGGCGTGCGCTCAACAAAGCCTGCAACGCGTGCTAGTTGGTTGGCATTATTCACTGGGCCATAGAGAACATCCTCTGTTGGGCCGCCTGTGAGAATATTTTCACGGGCTTGTGCTCCAAGGAGCGCAACAAAATCATCGTAGGCAGAAGCTTCAACCATCACTCGTGTGGCAGCGGTGCAATCTTGGCCGGCATTGAAAAAGCCTGCGATAGCGATCGCTTCTGCAGCAGCTGGCAGATCGGCATCAGCAAAGACAACAACAGGTGCTTTGCCACCGAGTTCTAGGTGAACCTTCTTCAAATCTTTTGCAGCGTTTGTTGCCACTTCCATGCCTGCACGTACCGATCCTGTGATCGAAACCATCTGCGGTGTTGGATGATCAACCAGCGCCCGGCCTGAATCACGATCGCCACAGATGACGTTGAAGACACCTGCAGGTAAGAACTCTGACATCACTTCAGCCATCCACGTTGTAGAGGCTGGTGTTGTGTCACTGGGTTTAAGAACGACAGTATTTCCAGCAGCGATCGCTGGCGCCCACTTCCAGACCGCCATCAACATGGGGTAGTTCCATGGTGTTACTTGCGCGCAGACACCAATAGGTTCGCGGCGAATAAATGAGGTCATCCCCTTCATATATTCACCAGCAGACCGGCCTTCAAGGTTACGTGCAGCACCCGCAAAGAATCTGATCTGATCGACCATGGGTGGAACTTCTTCGGTTGCAGTCAGCGCCAGTGGCTTGCCACAGTTCTCAGATTCAATCGCAATGAGTTCCTCGGCACGTGATTCAAAGGCATCTGCAATCTTCAGGAGTGCTCGTTGGCGCTCTGATGGTGTGGAGTCTCGCCAATCAACAAAGGCATCTGCTGCCGCTTTCATCGCCAGATCAACATCGGCGCTAGCGGAGATTGGAGCTGTGGCATAAGCCTGGCCCGTAGAAGGATTAATTACCTCAGAGGTTGCACCTGAGAGAGCGGGAACGCTACGGCCATTGATGAAGTTAGAAAGTGATTTCATACCTCAGAGATTACTTCGGCGGCGGCCAATTGACCACAGGCGCCATCAATCTCACGGCCACGAGTATCTCGAACGGTGACTGGAACCCCATAGGTCTCAAGGATCCGCACAAACTCAGCCTCATCTTCTGGGCGAGAGGCGGTCCATTTGGAGCCAGGGGTTGGGTTGAGTGGAATCAAATTCACGTGGGCGTTGCGATTGCGAAGCAAGCGACCAAGAAGATCTGAGCGCCAGCTCTGATCATTAATATCTTTGATCATCGCATATTCAATGGAGTAGCGCCGGCCGGTCTTGTCAGCATACTTATCGGCTGCCTCAAGAACTTCTTTCACCTTCCAGCGAGAGTTGATCGGCACCAAGGTGTCGCGCAGTTCATCATCGGGAGTGTGAAGTGAGATCGCCAGTGTTACCGGAATATCTTCATCAATGAGCTTCTCAATACCATTCACAAGTCCAACAGTGGAAAGCGTGACTGAACGAGCGCTAATGCCAAGGCCATCTGGTTGTGGGGCCGTGATGTTGCGGATCGATCGCATCACTGGGTTGTAGTTCGCCATTGGCTCACCCATTCCCATGAAGACCACATTAGAAAGACGCGTTGGGCCACCTGGCATCTCACCCTGCTCGCATGCACGTGCTGCAGCAACAACTTGAGCTGTGATCTCACCAGCTGTGAGATTACGTGTTAAGCCACCTTGTCCAGTTGCGCAGAAGGGGCAGTTCATTCCACATCCAGCTTGTGATGAAATACAGACCGTCGTGCGATCGGTATAGCGCATCAAGACTGACTCAACGAGAACCCCATCGTGGAGCTTCCATAGATCTTTACGAGTGCGACCGCCATCAGCGCTCACTGAGCGAACAAGTGTCATCATCTTGGGGGTGAACTTCGTTGCCATCACTTCACGAAGGTCCTTCGGGATATCACTCCACGTCTCTGGATCATCATTAAAGTGAGTGAAGAAGTGAACGGCAGCTTGGTTTGCTCTAAAGGCTGGAATACCTAGTTCGAGCGCCAGTGCCTTGCGTTCCGTGGGATCAAGATCTGCAAAGTGCTTGGGTGGCTTGACGCGCTGCTTTGGCTCATCAAAGACGAGTTTGATCTCAGGTAGGTCGCTCATATTTTGTATCGATTCACGAGTTCAAGCACTGCCCACACAGTAGGTGCGGTGAAGAGAATGGAGTCCAGGCGATCAAGAATTCCGCCATGGCCTGGTAATAAATTGCTCATATCTTTAATATGTAGATCGCGCTTCATTGCTGATTCGATCAAATCACCACAGGTTGCGGTCGCCACGGCCATGAGCCCCAGGATCGCACCTAGCCACCAATGGCGATGCAAGGAGTAGTGAAAGACAAGGGATGCGCCGACTGTGGTCGCAACTACCGAACCGATAAGACCCTCCCAGGTCTTCTTTGGGCTGATATGCGGAGCAAGGTGATGACGACCAAAGAGCACACCTGAAATATAGGCAAAGGTGTCATTGCAGCTTGTGAGAACTACGAGAGTCAAGATTCGAGCGATCGCATTCTCGTGATGTGAGAGCAGGACGAGGAAGCCACCGAGGAAGGGAATATAGAAGATCGCAAAGACGGCAGCTGTTGAGCGCTTCACAAAGTCTTTGGGATTGAGGAACATCAAGATGACCATGACATTTGTTGTCACAAAGGCCATCGCAACAGCAAGAAGTGAGATATTGCCAAAGTAAGCGGCGCCAATAGTGATCGGAACGGTGAGAACCAGGAGCCAATCAGGTAGCTCTACTCCCCCAGCACGATACGCGTGATTGAGTTCTCTGATCGCTATCATCAATGCAACGGTGACAAGGAGTGCAAAAACTGCTGGATGAATTGCTAGTGAGCCAAAGACCAATCCGATAATCGTCGCTGAAACCACAATAGATGAACCGAGATTTCTCCCAGCCTTCTTATTGATCGCGTCGTTGATCGAGTGGATATCTTCCATTTTAGACTTCGAGCAGCTCAGTCTCTTTATGCTTGAGCAACTTATCGATCTCATTCACATGCTCGGTTGTAATCTTCTCTAAATCCTTCTCAGAGCGCGCAATATCGTCTTTACCGACATCGCCATCCTTCTCCATCTTCGCCATGGTATCCATCGCTGCGCGGCGGATATTGCGAATCGAGATCTTGGAATCTTCAGCCTTGCCACGAGCGACCTTGATGTAATCCTTGCGGCGCTCCTCAGTTAACTGCGGGAAGTTCACGCGAATCACTGCGCCATCTGTTGCAGGGTTTACTCCCAAATCAGATTCTCTAATCGCGCGCTCGATCAATCCCATAGCGCTCTTGTCGTAGGGTGAAACCAGCGCCATACGTGCCTCAGGCACTTGGAAAGAGGCGAGCTGTGAGAGTGGAGTGAGAGTGCCGTAGTAGTCCACCATGATCTTGGAGAACATTCCTGGATGGGCACGTCCGGTGCGGATCGCGCCAAAGTCTTCTTTTGCAACCTCGATTGCTTTAGCCATCTTGGCTGAAGCATCTACGAGAATTTCATTGAGATCTGGCATTGGATTTCCTCACTAGTACGAGTAGAAAGTCTTACTTTTTAGCCGGAGCAGAGACGAGCGTGCCGATTGAGTCGCCACGAACGGCGCGAGCGATATTGCCATTGTTCTTGAGGTCAAAGACCACGATCGGAAGATTATTTTCGCGGCAGATACTAAATGCTGCAGCATCGGCAACGGCGAGGGACTTTGCCAGAACTTCATCAAAGCTGATTGAGTCATACTTGGTCGCGGTCGGATCCTTCTTAGGATCTGCGCTGTAAACGCCATCAACACCACTCTTTGCAAGCAAGAGTGCATCGGCATGAATTTCAAGTGCACGCTGAGCGGCCACGGTATCGGTTGTGAAGAATGGCATTCCGGCACCAGCTCCGAAGATCACCACACGGTTCTTCTCAAGGTGTCTGATGGCGCGAAGTGGAATATATGGTTCGGCGACCTGGCCCATGGTGATGGCGGTCTGCACGCGAGTTTGGATACCAGCCTTCTCCAAAAAGTCTTGGAGGGCGAGGCAGTTCATAACAGTTCCGAGCATGCCCATATAGTCAGCGCGAGCACGGTCCATGCCTAGTTGTTGAAGTTCAGCGCCACGGAAGTAATTTCCTCCACCGACCACGATTGCAATCTGAGTTCCGCTGCGAACAACATCAGCGATCTGGGAGGCAATATCTGCCACAACTACTGGATCGACACCGATCCCTTTCTCTCCGCCAAATACCTCGCCGGAAAGTTTAAGGAGCACTCTCTTATAACCACTGCGGGCCATCGAGGGTGCTCCTTTCACTCATGAATTACTTAACCTACTACCCACAGTTTATGGGGTTTACTGTCCAACCTTGAAACGATGAAAGGCCGACACGGTGGTCTTTGCCTCATCGAGGATCTGCTGGACGGTCTTCTTTGCATCCTTAGCGAAAGCTTGCTCAAGAAGTGAGACTTCCTTCACGAATCCGGTCACGCGACCTTCAACGATCTTGGACAGTGATGCTTCTGGCTTGCCTTCAGCGCGGGCAGTCTCCTCAGCGATACGGCGCTCTGATTCGATAGCCGATGCTGGGATATCTTCGCGACGAACATACTGTGGGGCAAATGCTGCGATGTGCTGAGCAATATCCTTGCCGGCTTCCAATGCATCCGTTGCGAGCTGAACCAAGACACCAAGCTGTGGTGGAAGGTCTGGGCTGGTGCGGTGCATGTAGAGAGCAACTGGTGAACCCTCGAGTACGACGACTCGACGGATCTCAATCTTCTCGCCAAGGGTCGCATTACCCTCATCAACGCGCTCCTGCACTGTCTTGCCAGTAGGCAACTTAGATGCGAGGAAGGTTGCAACATCTGCAGACTTCGACGTCTCTAGGTGTGAGATGAGTTCATCAGCAAGCTCTTGGAAACGCTCACCCTTAGCCACGAAATCTGTCTCGCAGTTAAGTTCGAGCATAACGCCAACGTTTCCAGAAGCACGTGCGACAACAAGACCATTTGAGGTCGTGCGGCCTTCACGCTTTGTGACACCCTTTAAACCTTTAACGCGGATGATTTCGACAGCCTTCTCGTAATCACCATTGGCTTCATCGAGCGCCTTCTTGCAGTCAAGCATGCCTGCTGCAGTTGCTTCGCGAAGCTTCTTTACATCTTCTGCTGTGTAAGCCAATTGATTATTCTCCCGCGTTCTCAGTTGTTGGTGCTGCCTCTACTGGAGCAGCTGCTTCGATCATTGCTGTCTCAACCTCTGCGATCGCTGCATCTTCTGCAGGGACCTTATCGGCAACTGCGGCACCGGCTGCTGAACGTGCAGCAAGACCTGCGACTGCAGCATCAGCGATAACGCGTGTGAGCAAGCCGATTGAACGGATTGCATCATCGTTACCTGGAATCTTGTAATCAACTTCATCTGGATCGCAGTTTGTATCCAAGATTGCTACTACTGGGATACCGAGCTTGTGCGCTTCCTGCACAGCGAGGTGTTCCTTCTTGGTATCGACTACCCAGATTGCTGAAGGCAACTTAGTCATGTTACGGATACCTTCAAGGTTCTTGGTGAGCTTCTCACGCTCGCGACGAAGAACAAGGAGTTCCTTCTTTGTGAGGAGGAGATCGTTCTTAGTCTCAAGCTGCTCAAGCTCCTTCAAGCGCTGAATACGCTTGTAGACAGTTGGGAAGTTTGTGAGCATTCCACCGAGCCAGCGCTCTGTAACGTAAGGCATGCCTACGCGAGCTGCTTGTTCAATGATTGGCTGGTGTGCCTGCTTCTTGGTACCGACGAAGAGGATATGTCCACCCTTTGCAACGGTGTCCTTGATGAAGTCATAGGCGCTATCAATAAGCGCTAGTGACTGCTGGATATCGATGATGTAGATGCCATTGCGTTCTGCAAAAATAAAACGCTTCATCTTTGGATTCCATCGACGAGTCTGGTGTCCGAAGTGGACTCCGCTGTCGAGGAGTTCTCGCATTGTTACAACTGCCATGACGGCATACTCCTTTATTGCATGCGCTAGCGCATGCACTCGGTTGTCGAACCAACACTGTGTTAGTTCCCTAGCATCCGAATACCGACGTATCGAAAACGATACGACCGAACTGGTTACTCACTCGCGTGAGTCAGATGCGTGAAGTCAGAACTCCTACAAGTAGGTGATCTGCTGGGGGAAGTCTAACTGACCCACAGGCCTCGATTTTCCACACGATGAGCCTGCCTAGCCCTGCTGCGCCCATAAACCCGCGAAGGTTCAGCCATGAATCCGCGTAAAAATCAGATCAATCGAATCGAAATAGCGAGCGCAGGGGTCGGACTCCTGCTGATCCTGGCGCTAGCCATCCCCGTAGCTAAGCGCGAGGGTGGGCTTGCTGGTAAGCCTTCTGTAAGCGCTCCGGTGAAACGTGAGTGTAAATCTGGGTCGTGGCTAGGGAGGAGTGTCCCAAGATCTCCTGCACGGTGCGCAAATCCGCGCCGCCTTCTAGTAAATGCGTAGCAGCGGTATGGCGCAGTCCATGTGGGCCCATCGTTGATCCCACTGCTGCCATCGCTCCATAGACAACCTCTCGCACAGTCCGCTGATCAATGCGCTTACCGCGTGAACCTAAGAAGATCGCACTTCCCGACTTCTCATTCATGAGAGCCGGCCTTGCCGTGCTGATGTAACTCTGGAGGGCGCGCATTGCCGGAAGCCCCAGTGGAACAGTCCGTTCCTTATTACCCTTACCTAATACCTGCAACGTGTTACGACTGGTATCAATGGATATCGCATCTAAACCGCAGAGCTCTGAAACGCGAATCCCTGATGCATAAAGGACCTCAATCATTGCCAGGTCTCGAATATTGATCGGGGTTGGATCTTCCCCTGCTCTCTGCTGCATAGAGTCCAGAACAATTGTGGTGTCCGCAAGATCTAAGACATCTGGCAGAGTCTGGTGAGCTTTAGGAATGGCAAGTGCTTGGCCAATATCTTCTTTGATCCATCCTTGGCTAGCAGCCCAGTAGGTAAAGGCACGGATCGAGACGATACGGCGTGCGATGGTTGACCTGACCGCACCTTTATCGGTGAGATCGGCGAGCCATGATCTGATGTGTGAGAGTGAGAGTTCGTGGAACTCACCAATACCAAGTGTCTCGATATGGCGCAGGAAAGATTCTAGATCGCTGACATATCCCTTTATCGAGTTATCTGCGAGATTGCGCACGAGTGCGAGATGCTCTTCATAAGAGGCGATTAACTCGGCGGACATGAGAGTCAGACTACTCTGGCTTGCGTCCTTGGCGTAGTAAACCGAAGGTGACAGCATCTTCAAGTGCCATCGCAGATGCTGCGATCACGTTCTCGTGCACGCCAATCGTGCTCCACTCGCCCACGCCATCACTAGTCTCAACGAGCACTCGGGTAATAGCACCTGTTCCTAGGCGGCCTTCAAGGATACGAACCTTGTAATCAGTGAGGGTGAGCTTTTCGAGTTCGGGATAGAACTTAGCCAGGCCAGTGCGAAGTGCGGTATCGATCGCATTCACGGGACCATTTCCAGAGCCGGTTGCCACAATCTTCTCGCCCCGGGCTGTGATGGTGACAGTTGCTTGCGAGCTCACATGGTCATCTTCATTCCGATTAACCGTGGTCTGCCAATCTTCAATGGTGAAGAAGTTTGCGCGCTTGCCATCGAGCTCTTCTCGGAGCAAGAGTTCGAATGAGGCATCTGCAGCTTCAAAGGTAAATCCGCGA
>CAIJKC010000008.1 GCA_903821145.1 uncultured Actinomycetes bacterium
GCCCAGAATGGCCTCACGGGCTTGCCTCAGATTTCAGGGGTAGTACGGTTCTCCTTGTATCTGTCAACGCTTCTTCGGATGCCCTCTCCAACTTGGAGGTCAACTCATGTCAAGCTCACCACAATCACACGAACATAAACTCGCACCGAATGTCTTAGGACTATTCGAGTCTGCAGTCATGGGCGTAGCAGGTTCTGCACCTGCTTACTCCATTGCAGCATCGACGGCACTCCTTGTTGGAGCCGTTGGTCTAGCAGGTCCAGCCGCTCTTCTCTATTGTGGAATTGCGATGTTTGGAATCGTCTTTGCCTTTAATTACCTCGGTCGTACCGAATCAAACGCAGGCGCAACCTATGCCTGGGTACGACGTGGACTCCACCCAGCACTTGGTTATATTGCTGGTTGGTCACTGCTCATGTGTTCATCCATCTTTATGGTTGCCGCAACGCTGCCAGCAGGATCATCATTCTTGGGGCTCTTCTCTGACAAGCTATCGAATAGCAAAGGGTGGGTAACGCTCTTTGGCACCATCTTCTTCTTGATGATGGTGGCTGCAGTGGCCTTTGGTGTGACGATTACCGCAAAAGTTCAAGTAATCATGTCGACCATTGAAGTTGGATTGCTCGCACTCTTTGCAGTGCTTGCCATCTTCCATGGCCAAAAGACACATACATTCTCATGGCATTGGTTCTCACCAACCTCATTTGGCACTTCGCAGACCTTCTTCGCGGGCGCACTGGTTGCTGCCTTCTATTACTGGGGATGGGATGTAACAGCGAACCTCAACGAGGAGACAAAGGGTTCACATAAGACCCCTGGTCAAGGTGCGATTATTGGAATGATCATCACATTCTTGCTCTTTGAAGTCTTCACTATCGGATCTAATATGGTCTTGAGCGAGAAAGATATCAACGACAACTCTGCAAATATCCTTGGTGTTCTTGGGCAGAAAGTTTGGCCTGGAACTCCTGGCAAGCTCATTGTTGTTGCCGTACTTCTCTCGACAGTTGCAACCCTTGAGACCCAGCTCATCCAAGTCACTCGCACCATGTTTTCGATGGGTCGCGATGGCACTCTGGCGAAGTCTTTCGGCAAGGTCCATAAGAAGTATCAGACTCCGATTGTCGCAACCATGACCATCACTGTGGTCGGCCTCGGCCTCTTTGTTGGATCTCAATTCATCGGTTCACTTGGGACGATCATGACAGATGCGATTGCATCGATCGGCGTGCAGATCTCGATTTACTATGCACTCGCTGGTTACTCAGTCGTCGTGCTCTTCCGCAAGATGATCTTTAAGAGCGTGAAGAACTTTATTTTCATGGGATTGTGGCCAATTATCGGTGCACTCTTCATGACCATAATGTTCATCAAGGTCATTCCAACTCTTGATCAGACCACCAAGATCATCAGTTTTGGAACAATGGCTCTTGGGCTTCTTCCAATGCTCTGGTATTGGTCACGTGGTCATGTCTATTTCAAGATGCCTACTAAGGCAGAGCGCATCGCAGTGATGCACGAAATGGAACACAATCTCTAAGCAGTAAGAAAAGTAATGGCCGCCTCAGAAGATCGAGGCGGCCATTGCTCTGTGAGAAGCAGAAAGATGCGTACTAAATATTAATTAATAAAGGCGTAGGCCAGCGCTGCAACACCAATGATGAACCAGGCAATCTGCACACTCTTCTTTGCAAGAAGCGGCTTCATGGTTGGAAGGAATGTGGCGAGGAGAAGCAAGAGGCCGGGAATGACGATCGCCAAACTATGGATAGCGATATGTGATTGGGCTCGTTGGTAATCCCAGTTAATAAGTCCGGTTGCGATCATCGCATATGCCCACATACGCAAGTTGTTCATAGGCAAAGCCTCTCATATGAGGGCATAAAAAAAGGGGAGACGCTGAGCGCCTCCCCTTTTTATTTACTACTTAGTGAGCGTCTGCCATACCTTCAGCAGCTGACTTCATGCGAGCGATCTTGAAGATTGTAAGACCGAATACGCACTTAGCAAGCACGTCAGCGATGGTGTAACCAAGCTGACGATCTGTGAAGAGTGATGCCATCTGGCTAGCAGAAGGATTCTTCACGAGAATTGGGATGAGGTATGAGATTGGGTATACACCCCATGTTGCGATCAAGAGTAGACGGAGGCGTCCGACTGTTGCTGCAACGCCCTCAGGCTGACGATCCAATGACTTACCAAGCTCTACGAAGAGAACATAAAGGATGTAGAGGAATGGAAGTGTTGAAAGGATGCCCCAAAGGACCTTTGTACCGTTGTTTGATGAAATCTCTCCTGGGTAACCCAAGATGATCATTGCAGCTGATGCTGGGACAAGGCGACCGATCAATGAGCTTGATGCAGCCTTTGCAAGTCCGAGAACTGCGATTACTTCAACGAGAAGTAGTGGAACTGTGAGGATCCAGTCAACGTAGCGGTATGCCTCGTTGAATGAGCCTTGTGCTGTGCCAACTGATACAGCCTGCTTCATTGAAGACTCGTTGAATGAGTTGAAGATACGGAAATAGTGGTAGCCAGCGATGAAGGTAACCATCGATGACATGACGAGTGCGCTGCGGTACTTAGGAAGTACGCGGCTCTGGCCTACGAGTGTGAAAACTGTGCAGGCGAGCATTGAGATGAGTCCAAAGGAGAAGATGTTGTACAACGAGCTCCATTGACCGTTAGATAGTTGCAACATTGAGAATGTGCCTCCGTGTGTAGGATTCCAGCGTGTTTGCCCGAGATGGCTCGGCTGCCGAAATCATTAGTCATAGTTTGCGCTTGATTTGCCTCTTTTGCCACCCCCAAAAGGGGTATTTCTCGATATATTCTCAGAAATTTTCGGACATTTCAGGCGCCTCATGGGCTGGTTTTGGTCGCTTACTGTGAGCTCTTTCGGCCCAGCGCCCGCCAGTCAAAGCCCGCCGTCGTCATCATATGAGGGAC
>CAIJKC010000009.1 GCA_903821145.1 uncultured Actinomycetes bacterium
CCGTTGAGGAGGTCGAATAACAATGGTTCTAAAGGTTCATCATCTTCGTCCAGCCCCTGGTGCAAAGAAGGCACGTACCCGTAAGGGTCGTGGTGAAGCATCAAAGGGAAAGACTGCAGGTCGTGGTGGCAAGGGAACTCGTGCTCGTAACGTAGTTCGTGCCGGCTTCGAAGGCGGTCAGCTCCCATTGGTTATGCGTCTTCCAAAGCTTCGTGGTTTCAAGAACCCAGAGCGCGTGGAGTACCAGCCAGTGAATGTCTCTACTATCAATGCCCTCTATCCAAAGGGTGGCACTGTTACAGTAGAAGATCTCATTGCAAAGGGTGCAGTGCGCGATAGCTATCCAGTCAAGGTCCTCGGAAATGGCGAGATCACCGTCAAGGTGAATATCACAGCTCACGGGTTCTCAGCATCAGCGGTCCAGAAGATCTCTGCAGCAGGCGGATCGGTTACCAAGCTCTAACCAGCTCTAACTGGCTCTCATCTCTCACACGAGGGGGAGCTACTCGGACAATTTAGATCGAATTAGAAGGAGAGAAAATGCTTTCAGCGTTCGCAAAGGCCTTTAAGACACCTGACCTGCGCAAAAAGATTTTCTTCACCATGGCAATCATGGGCCTCTTCCGCTTCGGTTCTATCGTCCCAACGCCAGGCGTTTCATATAAGAATGTGCAGACCTGTCTGAAGGCGGCTAACAACGGCGGATTATTCGGCCTTGTTAACCTCTTCAGCGGTGGCGCACTTCTCCACCTCTCAGTCTTTGCACTCGGCATCATGCCGTACATCACCAGCTCGATCATTATTCAGCTCTTGACCGTTGTGATTCCTCGCTTTGAAACACTCAAGAATGAGGGACAGAGCGGCACTGCAAAGCTCACTCAATACACCCGTTACCTCACCATCGGACTTGCGATTCTGCAGTCAACAGGCCTCATCGCCGTTGCTCGCACACCAGGTCGTCTCTTCAGTGGCTGTGCTTCTGCAATCATCCCTGATGCCTCATGGCAGCGCATCGTCACTATGGTCTTTGTGATGACAGCTGGAACATCGGTCATCATGTGGCTGGGTGAATTGATCACAGATCGCGGCGTTGGTAATGGAATGTCGATCTTGATCTTCACATCTATTGCAGCAGGATTCCCAACTCAACTCTGGTCTATCAAGCTCCAGAAGGGTCTCTTTGCATTCCTCTTCGTCTTGGCAGTCGGTATCTGCGTTGTTGCAGCGGTCGTCTTCGTTGAGCAGGCTCAACGTCGTATTCCTGTCCAGTATGCCAAGCGCCAAGTTGGCCGCCAGTCATACGGCGGAACTAGCACCTACATTCCAATCAAGGTGAACCAGGCTGGCGTAATCCCAGTAATTTTCGCATCCTCTCTTCTCTATATCCCTTCCCTCATTGTGAACTTCTCTGGTTCCAAGGCTAAGTGGGCTGTCTGGATTCAGCAGAACCTTGTTAAGGGCGATCACCCTATTTACATCGTCGCTTATGCAACCCTCATTATTTTCTTCACCTACTTCTATGTTGCGATCACCTTCAATCCTGATGAGGTCGCAGACAATATGAAGCAGTACGGTGGCTTTATTCCTGGTATTCGTGCCGGAAAGCCAACATCTGAATATCTTCAATATGTTCTCTCTCGCATCACAGCGCCAGGATCGCTCTACCTCGCATTCGTTGCGATTATTCCGATCATCGCTCTCATCCTCTTCAATGCATCGCAGAACTTCCCATTCGGTGGAACTGCAATCTTGATCGTGGTGGGCGTTGGCCTTGATACTGCCAAGCAGATCGAGTCACAGTTGCAGCAACGTTCTTATGAAGGTTTCTTGCGCTAATGCGTCTTATCCTCGTTGGACCACCGGGGGCTGGTAAGGGAACGCAAGCTGTTCACCTCGCTGCCCACTTTGGAATCCCACATATCTCAACGGGGGATATCTTCAGACACAATATGAAGAATGAGACCGAGCTAGGTCTACTTGCAAAGTCCTTTGTTGATCGCGGTGAACTCGTCCCCGATTCTGTGACAAATGAAATGGTGAAAGATCGCCTGACTCATGATGATGCTCGCGAAGGCTTTCTTCTCGATGGTTTTCCGCGCAATGTCTTACAAGCTGAAGTCTTACGTGCCATCCTCGCTCAAGCGGGAACACCACTTGATGCCGTTCTAGAATTAGCGTTAGAAGATAGCGAGATCATTGCTCGCCTCTCAGGTCGTCGCACCTGCAAGGATTGTGGCGCCTCTTTCCATATGATCTATGAGAAGCCCACACACGAGGGCATCTGCGATAAGTGCCAAGGCACGCTCCATCAGCGCGAAGATGATTCAGAAACTGTGATCACTCGCCGACTTGAGGTCTACGCAGAGCAGACCAAGCCAATCATCTCTTTCTATCGCACTGAAGGCCTCCTCATTACCATTGTCGCAACTGGCGAAGTCGGAGAGATCTCCCAACGGGCTATTGCAGCACTGCGTGCCGCAGTCGTTCATTAATGAGATAGCCGATGGCTATTCAGATTAAATCCCTTGATCACCTCAAGAAGATGCGCCAAGCCGGCATCGTTGTGGGTGAAGCACTTCTGCTCATGAAAGATGCTGCAAAGGTTGGCGTCACAACCCTTGAGCTCGATGCCATTGCGGCTAAGCATCTGGCAGATCGTGGTGCGACCCCATCTTTTCTTGGCTATCACGGCTACCCAAATGTTCTCTGCGCATCCGTCAATCATGAGATTGTCCACGGAATCCCTAATGAACGTCCACTTCAAGATGGCGACGTCCTCTCACTCGACTTTGGCGCCATCGTTGATGGCTGGCACGGTGACTCTGCGATTAGCTTTGGAATCGGAAGTATTGATCCTGCGGACCAGAAGTTGATGGATACCTGTGATGAGTCGATGTGGCGGGGGATTGCTGCTGCAAAAGTCGGCGGTCACCTCACAGATATTTCAGAGGCCATTCAGCTCTATATCGAATCACAAGGAAGTTACGGCATCTTACGTGAATATGGTGGTCATGGAATCGGCACTGAGATGCACCAGGAGCCACACGTCTTGAATTTTGGAAAAGCTGGTTTTGGTCCAGAACTTAAAGTCGGCCTGGCACTCGCAATCGAACCGATGATTACTCGAGGCTCTGCAACAACAAAAGTTCTCTCCGATGATTGGACCGTAGTTTCTATCGATAAGACCAACGGTGCTCATTTTGAGCAGACCTTTGCGCTCTTGCCAGATGGCAAGCCATTTGTGATGACTTCACTTGATGGTGGTAAAGAACGTCTTGGGCAACTTGGCGTAGAAATATCCGACTTACTTAAATAACCTGCACGCCCGCTTTATAGACAGCGGTGATCTTCACTCTATGTATCTCTCTCACATCAATCACCCATGGATTCTGATCTAAGACAATAAAGTCAGCTCGCATACCAATTTCTAGTGCTCCAAGGTCGTGCTCGCGATAATTTTGATAAGCAACACCTGTCGTATAAAAAGCCCATGACTCATCGAGGGTAATTGCTTGCTCAGGTGACCATGGAGCAGCCTTGCTACCAGGTTCGCTGCGATGCACAGGAACACCGAGGGCAAGCAGTGGAACTTCACTGGTTATCGGCCAATCTGAACCGAAGGCGATATCAATGCCAGCGTCGACCATATCCCGTAGTCGATATTGCAGGTCGTTGCGAGTGCCAATTCGTGGTGCTATCAACTCTTTATTCATGGGATCTAGATACATCCACAACGGCTGCATATTTGCGATCACGCCGAGTTCAGCAAAGCGCGCAAGATCAAGATCTGAGATCAGTTGTGCGTGGACGATGACAGGCCTTCGATCCCACTGCGGGTTCTTTGCTTGCATTACTTCAATGACATCGAGTGCTTGGCGGACTGCCGCATCACCGATGGCGTGAATATGTATTTGGTAGTGCAGGGCATCAAAGTGAGTCACAGCTTCTGTGAGTTCAGCTGTGCTCCATACAGTTATTCCGGAATACCCTGGACGATCTGCATACTCATCTAAGAGTGCTGCCGTTCCACTGGAGAGTGCGCCATCAGAGAGAAACTTCACGGCCGAGGCATTGATGCAGTCAATCCCATCAAAAAGCGCGCGATCATTGTTGATGCGCTCTCGCTGCTCTCGCCAATCTTCTTGGCTGACTAAGAATGCGAGGTTTAAATCAATGGGGAGCCGCCCTTGATCATGAGCTGCTTTATATATCGCAGCCATTCCTGGTTCCATCCACGAGTCAGTGGCAAAGGTGATGCCAGATTCAAGTAATCGCTTTGCCGCATAAGCGAGCGCATCCACATCCTGCGCCAACGTGCGCGGTGGAATCTTTGAGAGAACCAGATCCATCGCCGCCGGCTCTCGCAGCGTTCCTTTAGGTGATCCATCATCGCGCCTTGCGATAGCGCCACCTTGGGGATCTTTTGTTGCAGAGGTGATCGCTGCAATCTCCAACGCCTTGCTATTGACCCAGATCGTGTGATGATCGACGGCGTGGAGCAAGACCGGGCGATCACTCACAACTGCATCAAGCCAGTGGGCATCGAAGTCGCCAGATTCAATCAAGGCTGCTTCATAGGCACCGCCAACGATCCACCCATCAGGATCGTGCTGTGCGTAGCGTTCTACTTCTGCAGTGATTGCATCCACTGATGTAAGACCGGTGACAGCTGGTCCATCGGCCTCACGTCCTGCGAAGAGTGGGTGGGCATGGCCTTCACCAAAGGCTGGGGCGATGAGGTGGCCAGTGAGATCGACGTGGGAATCGGTGGTGGGGTTGAAGAGCTCACGGGCTTTTGGACCGAAGGCGATAAAGCGGCCATCCTCGATCAGTGCTCCTGAGCGGGCTGGCAGATGCGGGGAGTAGACCGTTACCCCTTCAAGGTAGAGCCTGCTCATGACCTCGATGACCCATCAATCTCTGAAATAGCAAGATTTTTGGCCATCTGCGGAGTATAAGGGCCGGATTTCCCCTATTGGGGGGTTCTCGGTAATCTTCTCCTCTGCCCAGAAATGGGCGGCACCTGTTCGACCCCATGTAAGCAACTTTGACTAGAGAAGTAGGTACTGCTTGGCTAAGAAAGATGGCGCAATCGAGATCGAAGGCGTCGTAGCTGAGGCATTACCGAACGCTATGTTCAAGGTAACGCTTACTAATGGACACGTTGTACTTGCACACATCAGCGGAAAGATGCGACAGAACTACATTCGTATCTTGCCTGAAGATCGTGTGATCGTAGAACTGAGTCCATATGACCTCACACGAGGTCGCATTACATACCGTTACAAGTAATTAGTGAAAGAGGAAAATCGTGAAGGTTAAGCCAAGCGTGAAGAAGATTTGCGACAAGTGCAAAGTCATTCGTCGTAATGGTCGCGTCATGGTCATTTGCGACAATCTTCGTCACAAGCAACGCCAGGGATAAGTAAGAACTCATCCCCGGTAGTTAGTTTCACGTAGTAAAGAACGCGTGGTGCGACTGATCTTCGGATCAGACCTCTGGACCGGAAGGCCAGAGCCTGTTACCCAACAGGATGCATTGCGAAGGACCTTTCGGATTAAAGAAAAAGGGTAAGCGATATGGCACGTTTAGTTGGTGTTGATCTCCCGCGTGAGAAGCGCGTTGAGATTGCACTTACATATATCTTCGGGATTGGATTGACCCGCGCGCATGCAACTCTTGCAGCGACCGGCGTTAGCCCAGATACCCGCGTTAAGGATCTTCAAGAGCCAGAATTGGCAAAGCTTCGTGAATATATCGAGGCAAATTACAAAATCGAGGGTGACCTTCGCCGTGAAATTGCTGGCGATATCCGTCGTAAAGTTGAAATTCAGAGCTACCAAGGTATTCGTCACCGTAAGGGACTACCTGTTCGTGGTCAGCGCACACATACCAATGCCCGTACTCGTAAGGGTCCTCGTAAGGCAATTGCTGGTAAGAAGAAGGAGACTAAGTAACAATGGCCGCTCCTAAATCAAAGGTTGCCGCAGGTAAGGGCAAAGTCAAGATTCGTAAGAAAGAGAAGAAGAACGTCGTTGCAGGACAGGCTCACATTAAGAGCACCTTCAACAACACCATCATCTCTATCACCGACCCAAGTGGTGCGGTTATCTCATGGTCATCTGCTGGTCAGGTTGGCTTTAAGGGTTCACGTAAATCAACACCGTTTGCCGCTCAGCTCGCCGCTGAAGCAGCAGCTCGCCGTGCTCAAGAGCATGGCCTCAAGAAGGTTGATGTCTTTGTTAAGGGACCTGGTTCAGGTCGCGAAACAGCTATCCGTTCACTGCAGGCAGCAGGACTTGAAGTTGGAGCCATCTCAGATGTCACTCCAGCTCCACATAATGGTTGCCGCCCACCCAAGCCACGTCGAGTTTAAGGAAGGAAGAGAATAAATGGCTCGTTATACCGGAGCAGATTGCAAGCGCTGCCGTCGCGAAAAAGTAAAGCTCTTTCTTAAGGGCTCGAAGTGCGATGGTCCAAAGTGTCCTATCGAATCACGTCCCTACCCACCAGGGCAGCACGGTCGTGGTCGTTCAAAGGAATCTGAATACCTTCTACAGATGCGCGAAAAGCAGAAATGCGCACGTATGTATGGTGTTCTAGAGAAGCAGTTCCGTGGTTACTACGAAGAGGCTAACCGCCTTCAGGGTAAGACCGGTGAGAACTTGCTCATCATCCTTGAGACACGTCTTGATAACGTCGTCTATCGTGCAGGCTTTGCAAAGAGCCGCGATATGGCACGTCAGCTCGTCCGTCACGGACATTTCTTGGTCAACGGTAAGAAGGTAAACATTCCTTCATTCCGCGTCACACCAATGGATGTTGTCGATGTCGTACCAGGCTCACTTGATCTCACACCATTCATCGTCGCAAGCGCTGAACTCGGTGAAAAGTCAGTTCCAGCATGGATGGAAGTAGTCGGATCGAAGATGAGAATCTTGGTTCACGGCGCTCCAAACCGTGCAGTAATCGACACTCAGATCCAAGAACAGCTCATCGTTGAGCTCTACAGCAAGTAATTCGTTTTAAACCAGTCAAGAAGACCGGAGATCAAATAGTGGATCTCCCTAACGTACGGAGGAAATAAGTGCTTATTGCACAACGTCCCATCCTCAGCGAGGAAGTAGTATCCGAATTTCGTTCACGGTTCATCATTGAGCCGCTAGAACCTGGTTTTGGCTACACCCTCGGAAACTCTTTACGTCGCACCCTGCTCTCATCGATCCCAGGTGCTGCCGTAACAAGCATTCGCGTGAATGGTGCTCTCCATGAGTTCACCACGCTCGAAGGTGTGAAGGAAGATCTCACAGAGATCGTCCTCAACATCAAGAACCTTGTGATCTCATCCGATAACGATGAGCCATCATTGATCTACATCCGCAAGAATGGCGAGGGCATCGTTACTGGTGCTGATATCGCAGCTCCTGCAGGTGTTCAGGTTCATAACCCAGATCTTCATATCGCGACCCTCAACTCATCAGCGAAGTTCGAAGTCGAACTCACTATTGAGCGTGGCCGTGGATATGTCACTGCTGTCTCAAATAAGCAGGCTGGCGGAGATATCGGCCGTATTCCGGTCGACTCAATCTATTCTCCAGTTCTTCGCGTCACCTACAAGGTGGAAGCGACTCGTGTTGAGCAGCGCACAGACTTCGATCGCTTGATCGTCGATGTTGAGACAAAGCAGTCAATGAAGCCATCAGATGCCATGGCATCAGCTGGTAAGACTCTTGTCGAGCTCTTCGGCCTTGCTCGTGAATTGAATGTCAATGTTGAAGGCATCGAAATGGGACCTAGCGTCCAAGATGCTGCGCTCGCTGCTGATCTCGCTCTTCCTATCGAAGATCTCGATCTCACCGTTCGCTCATACAACTGCTTAAAGCGTGAAGGAATCCACACTGTCGGCGAGCTCGTTGGCCGTTCAGAAGCTGACCTTCTCGACATTCGCAACTTTGGATCAAAGTCAATCGATGAAGTGAAGGCAAAGCTTCACTCCATGGGTCTCCAACTTAAGGACAGCCCAATCGGATTCGATCCAACAAAACACCACAACTACGGATCTGATGTTGACGATGAACTCGTCGAATCAGAGAACGTCTAAGGCACAGGGGAAAACGCATGCCAACACCAAGTAGAGGTCCACGTCTCGGAAGCGGACCAGCACACGAAAGATTGTTGCTAGGCACCCTTGCTGAGCAGCTCTTTGAACATGGCCGCATCACGACAACTGAGACAAAGGCTAAGCGCCTACGTCCAGTAGCCGAGAAGCTCATCACAGCCGCCAAGGCTGGCGATCTTGCTGCTCGTCGTCGCGTTATGCAGACCATCCAGAACAAGAGCGTTGTTCACACTCTCTTCACAGAGATTGGTCCACGTTTTGCAACTCGCAATGGTGGATACACACGCATCACTAAGGTCGGACCACGTAACGGTGATAACGCGCCAATGGCAGTTATCGAGCTGGTCTAGGTTTTAACCAACCTTCCCGTTTCTTATGGCGCAACCCACTCTCAATCCCGAGAGTGGGTTTCGTCGTTTAAAGATTGATCTCTCGTATGACGGCACACATTTTGCAGGCTGGGCTAAGCAGCCAGATCAACGCACGATTCAATTCGAGATTGAAGATGCCCTGACACGCATGACTCGCCATCCGGTGAGCACGATTGTGGCCGGCCGAACTGATGCCGGTGTTCATGCCCGCCATCAGATCATCCATGTTGATATCCCTGCCACCCCCCATATCTCTAGGTATCGCCCAGATGAGACGGAGTGGGATATCGAGAATTTCTACTTCAGAATTAACCAGATTTTAAGCCGTGATATCCGCATCAACTCTGTCGTAGAAGCACCTGCAAATTTCCATGCCCGGTTCTCGGCTGAGGCTCGCCATTACCGCTACAAGATCCTCGATAACAATCGAGTCCTATCACCACTTCAGAGAGTCGATGCAACCACGTGGTTTAGAGAGCTCGATATTGATCTGATGAATGAGGCGAGTGCTCAGATGCTGGGTCAACAAGACTTTGCCACCTTCTGTCGCTTCCGCCCAAACAGTACGACGATTAGAGAACTTCAGCGCTTTGAGTGGAGTAGGGATAGTGATGGCTTTGTCATTGCAGATCTCTCCGCCGATGCCTTTGGTTGGAATATGGTGAGAAATCTTGTGGGAGCTGCAGTGTGTGTGGGGGAGTCGCGCTACCCAGTCTCATGGATGAAAGAGATACTCACAGCAAAGTCACGGGTATCAGACTCCTATGTTTTCCCTTCCTCTGGTCTAACCTTGATGCACGTCGACTATCCTGCTGATGAAGATCTGCTTGCTAGAATTGATATGACCCTAGCTAGAAGAGATGAGAGTTTTCATGAGAGCAGCGAGTAAGGGCTTTACAACCTTCACGCTCTCACTTGCTGGTGCGACATCACTTGCTGGCCTAATAACTCTTGCAGATATTGCTCATGCTGCCACAACGTTCTTAGGTAATCCCATCGATTACACCTATGGCACAGTGCAAGTTCAGATCACCGTAGATAGCAATGGGAAAATCATTCAGATCACGACACCCCAATCATCGACTCGCGGATCAAATGCATCCTACACAAATTACGCCGTTCCAATTTTGATCACTGAAGCACTGAAAGCTCAAAGCGCTGCTATCCAAGGGGTATCAGGTGCCTCCTACATCTCGCGCGGCTGGATTGCATCACTTGCATCGGCGATCGCGCAAGTAGGAAGTGTCACGACATCGACTCCAACTCCAATTGCTACTCCAACAGTTTCTGCGACCCCCATTGCGGTGCCAACAGTTGCACCCCGCCCAGTCATCTCACCAACAGCACGAGGTGGAGGGGAGACAGAGGGATCTGAACATGAAGGATCTGATGAAGGAAATGGGCAACCGACTCCGACAGTGAAACCAACACCGACCCCGATTGCGAAGAGCCCGACCCCCACGGCCACACCAACAAGCAAGGCGAGCGCCACTGCTAAGGCCACGCCTAAGCCAACCTTGGTAGCACCCGTTGGACCACCAGTGGTTCTCAAGCCCGGAGCTAGCGTGATCCAGAAGACGATCACCTGTGTAAAGGGGGCCACAAAGAAGGTTGTGAAGGCTCTCAACCCCAAATGTCCGGCCGGATATACGCTCAAAAAACCGTAATTTCTGCCCCAAAAAGGGAGCCAGACCCATTTTGACCCGAGAGTGCTCTGGCGGGTAATCTGCACCTCTTGCATTAAACCAAGTAACGCTTAACCCATCATTACCCCGTCGTTATCAAGGCAATACTGAAGCAATAAGGAGAAGACCTCGTGCGCACATTTACACCGAAGGCTGGTGACCAAGCTACTACTCGTAAGTGGCATGTCATCGATGCAGAAGGCGTAGTACTCGGTCGCCTCGCTTCACATGCAGCAGTGCTGCTTCGTGGAAAGCATAAGACAACTTTTGCTCCACATATCGATATGGGTGACTTTGTCATCATCATCAATGCAGAGAAGATCGTTCTTACCGGCCAGAAGTCGGCTCAGAAGATGGCTCACCATCACTCTGGTTTCCCTGGTGGAATGACATCTATCGTCTACTCAGATTTGATCAACCAAGATCCAACTCGCGTTGTTGAGAAGGCAGTCCTTGGCATGATCCCTAAGAACAAGCTTGGCCGCCAAGTCGGAACAAAGCTCAAGGTCTACGCAGGCCCAACTCATCCACATGCTGCGCAGAACCCAACACCATTTGTATTCAGCCAAATTTCCCAAATCGTAAGCAAGTAATAGGAGCCTATAAACATGTCAGATCTCGAAACAACTGTCGATGCACAGGATGAACTCCTAACTTCATACACAAGCAGCACACCTGCTGCTGCGACTAACCGTCCATCAATCAAGGCACCAGGTGGCGGAACAGGTCGTCGTAAGGAAGCTGTTGCTCGCGTTCGTTTGGTTCCAGGTTCTGGCAAGTGGATTGTTAACGGCAAGGAACTTGCTGTCTACTTCCCAAATAAGGTTCACCAGCAACTCGTTTCAGAGCCATTCCGCACCGTTGGTGCCGAGAATGCCTTTGACGTTATTGCCCGCATCAACGGTGGAGGCACATCAGGTCAAGCTGGTGCTCTTCGTCTCGGTGTTGCTCGCGCATTGAATGAGATTGATCGCGATGCAAACCGTCCAGCGCTCAAGAAGGCTGGATTCTTAACGCGTGATCCACGTGTTATCGAGCGCAAGAAGTACGGCCTGAAGAAGGCTCGTAAGCGTTCACAATACTCAAAGCGTTAATTTCTCTCTTACCTTTCTTGCACACTCTGCTTGGATTAGGAAGATAAATGGCACTCTTTGGCACCGATGGTGTTCGAGGCCTTGCCAATCGCGACCTCACCGCTGAACTAGCCCTAGAGCTTGCTGTCTCTGCTGCCCATATCCTGGCTGAAGTTGGGGCTATTCCAACTGGTCAGCGTCCGAAGGCAATCATTGGCCAAGATTCACGTGCGTCGGGAGAGTTTCTTGAAGCAGCCGTCATTGCAGGGCTAGCAAGTGCTGGCGTGGATGTTTTTCGCGTCGGCATTCTCCCCACTCCTGCCATCGCCCATCTTGTTGCTGAGACCGGTGCAGATCTGGGCGTGATGATCAGCGCATCGCATAATCCGATGCCAGACAATGGAATTAAGTTCTTCGCTAAAGGCGGAGGAAAACTCGATGACAACCTTGAAGCAAAGATCGAAGCCAGGCTGCAGGAGAAGTGGGAACGCCCACTGGGCGCCGAAGTTGGTCGCGTGGTTTATGACGAGAGCGCTGCAGAGCGATATATCTTCCATTTACTCTCTTCCCTCACCACAAATCTGACTGGAATTAAGGTTGTTGTTGATTGCGCAAACGGCGCATCCTCTCGTGTCGCACCTAAAGCATATGAACGCGCTGGCGCTGAAGTGATCGCGATTTCTGCGGCACCCAATGGATTAAATATTAATGATGGTTGTGGCTCAACCCATCTTGAAAACTTGAAGGCAAAGGTTGTTGAAGTCGGCGCCGACCTTGGAATTGCCCATGACGGCGATGCTGATCGCTGTCTGGCAGTAGATGCTCAAGGCAATGAAATTGATGGCGATTTCATCATGGCGATCTTGGCAACAGATTTAAAGTCCCGCGGTGAGTTAAAGAACAACACCGTCGTTGGAACAGTAATGAGCAACCTTGGCTTTATGAAGGCGATGTCAGGTAGTGGTATTACCGTTGAGACCACGGCCGTTGGTGATCGTTATGTCCTGGAGAAGATGCTCGCTGATGGACACATGCTCGGTGGGGAACAGTCAGGTCACATCATCATGCGCCAGCATGCAAATACTGGTGATGGTTTACTCACTGCCCTGCACCTGATGCAGGCGATGAAGAATTCTGGAAAGACTTTGGCCGAGCTTGCTTCACTCATGGTTCGATTCCCACAGGTCCTGATCAATGTGAAAGATGTGAAGAAAGATGGGCTTGCTGGCTCTGTGAAGATTGCTGATCAGATCAAGGCTAAGAGTGAAGATTTTGGCGATAAGGGCAGGATCCTGGTGCGCGCTTCTGGCACCGAGGCGCTGGTGCGCGTGATGGTTGAGGCTGAGAGCCTCAAAGAGGCGGAAGAAATCGCTAATGAAATCGCCTCACTAGTAAGATCCGAACTCTCATAACATAGTAAGGAGTCTGGCTAGATGTGTGGCATCGTTGGATACACCGGAAATTCAGCCGCACTCTCACCAGTTCTCGAAGGACTTCGTCGCCTTGAATATCGCGGTTATGACTCTGCTGGAATCGCTCTCGCTGTCACACAGGGTGAACCACTCTGGATTGAGAAGCGGGCCGGAAAGCTTGGCAACTTAGAGTCATCACTCACTACAGTTCCGGATGCTCATAGCGGAATTGGGCATACTCGCTGGGCAACACATGGTGGCCCAACAGACCGCAACGCCCACCCACATTTAGATAATGAAGGAAAGCTCGCACTGATTCACAATGGGATCATTGAAAATTATGTGGAGCTGCGGGAAGAACTGGAAAAGCGCGGCCACACTTTCAAATCAGAGACCGACACTGAATCAGTTGTTCATTTACTTAGCGATGCGCGTAAGAAGCATGGCGGGGACTTAGCGGCAGCGATGCGCGAAGTCTGCGGGGAGCTTCGAGGCTCCTTCACTTTGCTTGCAATTCATTCCGATGAACCGGGTCGAATAGTCGGTGCTCGACGTAACTCACCGCTCGTTGTTGGAGTGGGTGATGGTGAGAACTTCCTCGCATCAGATGTTTCAGCATTTATCGCACATACCAAACATGCACTTGAGCTTGGACAAGATGAAGTCGTTGATATCACTGCTTCAAGCATTGTGATCACAAACCTTGCAGGTGATGTCCTTCCCCAGAAAGCTTATGAAATCTCATGGGATGCATCAGCTGCTGAGCGCGGTGGCTTTGAACACTTCATGCTCAAAGAGATTTACGAACAACCGAAGGCAGTGGCAGATACTTTGATTGGCCGTACCGCAGGCCTTGACCCAGAGATCACTGCTGGGATTAATCTTGAGGGAATAACCAAGGTTGTCATTATCGCCTGCGGCACAGCGTTTCACGCTGGGCTCGTTGGTAAGTATGCAATCGAGAAGTGGGCCAATATCTCTGTGGATGTTGAGCTCGCATCGGAATATCGCTACCGAGAGCCAAGTGTTGATGCAAATACACTCGTCATTCCTATTTCACAATCGGGCGAGACGATGGATACCTTGATGGCTATGCGTTATGCACGAAGCAAAGGTGCTCGAGTGTTTGCGGTTTGCAACACAAACGGATCAACTATTCCTCGTGAATCAGATGCTGTCCTCTATACCCATGCAGGACCTGAAATTGCGGTTGCATCGACTAAAGCCTTTTTGACTCAACTCATTGCGATGTACTTGATAGCCCTTCACCTTGGGAGAGTTCGCGGCTCACTCACACAGGCGCAGCACGAAGAGATCGTTGGCCATCTTGCTGAGCTTCCTGGAAAGATTGAACAAGTACTAGAAACGGTAGAACCACTTCGCGCACTTACCCGTGAATTCAAAGAGGCATCATCCATGCTCTTCCTGGGTCGCCACGTTGGATTTCCCACTGCTCTTGAAGGTGCACTCAAGTTGAAAGAGCTTGCTTATATGCATGCCGAAGGCTTTGCAGGGGGAGAACTCAAGCACGGCCCAATCGCACTCATTGATCAGGGCACACCAGTTGTTGCAGTCATGCCGGCGGCGGGCTCATTGCTTGCCGAGAAGATGGCGAGCAATGTTCAGGAAGTGAAAGCTCGCGGAGCGATCATTATTGCAATCGGTGACGGCGATCTAACAAGTGCCGATCACATGATTCGTATCCCAGCAACCCATCCATTCTTAGAACCAGTGTTGGCAGTGGTTCCATTGCAGGTCATTGCCTATGAAATGGCGATCGCCCGAGGCAACGACGTTGATCAGCCTCGCAACTTGGCTAAATCAGTCACGGTGGAATAAATGCTTGACACTCTTCCTCCTGCTAGAAAAATAGCAATGTATAAAGCCTTCAAGTGGTCACTCATTCTCTTTGCTGGTTTCATCCTTGTGACAGAGCAAGTGATGACAAAGAGTTATCTTTATCGCTTTGATCACTGGGTCAAGATGCTCAAACACCACACCTTCAAAGGGATGCCAAGCCATATTCTCTTAGCGATGGATGATCTAGGACTACGAAGTCTTACCGCCACTGTTCTCTTAGTCACCGCAGCTTTCATTGGGTGGCGCTTTAAGTCATGGCGGCCGATCTACTTATCAGTTTCCGCACTCCTTCTCCTCAATGGTGTTGTCGGAATATCCAAAATAATCTTTGGGCGTACAAAGCCTCGCCTTGCGCTGGATCTGCTCCACGCAGGTGGACTCTCGTATCCAAGTGGCCACTCTGCTAATGCCCTGCTGACATGGGGGATGACGGCTTACCTCATTTATCGATATACCCACCGCGAACCATTCAATGGAATCAAATTGAATTGGCTCGTTGCTCTTATTGCCGTCACAGTGTGTGTTGCATCGCTGGTGCGTAACACTCATTGGTTCTCAGACCTTTTGGGTGGCGTGCTGATCGGTGGATCACTCCTGGTTTTCCTCATTGCTATTGATCGTGCCTGGCCATCAGAAAGGCAGCCATCATGATCTTTGGGACCGGCATTGATGTCGTTGATATCGAGCGATTTGCACAGTCACTGGAGCGGACCGCAACACTGAAGGAACGTCTATTTAAAGCCAGTGAACTAGAGAAGCCAATCCACGCACTTGCCGCGCGCTTTGCAGCCAAAGAGGCACTAGCAAAGGCGATGGATGCCAAAGAGATCTTCCATTGGCAAGATGTCGAAGTGGTGAACTCTGAGAGCGGTAAACCCAGCTTTACACTTACTGGGGATACAGCCAAGTACTTACTCGGCAAGAAGATTCACCTCTCACTCTCCCATGAGGTTGGAATCGCTTCTGCGATGGTGGTGATTGAAGAATGAGTGAACCACGTGCATTTGTTGAAGTAGATCTCACTGCCATCACAGCGAATATTCGACACCTTAGCCGTGGAATTGATGCCAACATTTTGGCGGTCGTGAAGGCTGATGCATATGGACATGGACTGATTGAGGTCGCTCGCACGGCAATCGAGGCCGGCGCATCCTGGCTTGGCACGGCACTTCTTGAAGAAGCATTCGCACTCCGTGATGCTTCCTTGACAGCGCCCATTCTTGCCTGGCTCACACCCCCTGGCGAGGACTTTGATCGCGCACTTAAAGAGAAGATTGATCTCTCTGTCTCCTCTCTGGCGCTCTTGGAGGAGATTCTCGCGGCGGGTAAGCGAACAGGAATAACACCTCGTGTTCATATTGAAGTGGACACAGGAATGACTCGTGGCGGGTTCCTTGAAGAGTGGGATCCATTTTTAGTGAGATTGCGTGAAGTCAAGAGTGAACTTCACATTGTTGGATTCTGGACACATTTTGCTCGCGCCGATGAACCTGATTCAGATTTCACAGAGCAGCAATTGATTCTCTTCAATGTTCTATTGAATGCACTACAAAGCGAGGAGATCTTTCCTGAGATTGTGCATGCAGCGAACTCGGCTGGGGCGATCGCCCATCCTGGATCACATAAGCAGATGGTGAGACTTGGGATTGCGATGTATGGACTCAGCCCTGATGTGTCGACAATGGGGGATTCCGCAAAACTAGGACTTAAGCCAGCGATGAGTATTAAAGCAAAACTTGTGAATGTGAAGCGAGTGCCCGCTCTGTCACGAGTGGGCTATGGTGGCACTGGTGTGACTGACCGAGATACCCAGCTGGGGATTGTCTGCATGGGCTATAGCGATGGCTTGCCTCGTAGGGCAGACGCAACGGCCGGAGTCTCCTACAACGGCGAGCTTGCTCGCTTAATTGGCCGCGTCTCGATGGATCAATGCGTTGTCGACCTTGGCGCAGATAGCGCGGCACGTGCTGGTGACTATGTGACGATTATTGGCGAAGATGGCTTTAGCGCAGATGATTGGGCAAGCGCGGCTGGCACTATTAACTACGAAATCACCACGAGAATTGCATCGCGACTGCCTAGAATCTACCATCGGTAAGTAGACCAATTTAAAAAGGGTTTTTGAACTTTCAATGATGAAGGAGAGTACTTCGTGGCAAACGATCATGCGCTCCTCTCCGTTGACTCCGTCAACGTCCGTTTCGGAGGCTTAAAAGCACTCTCGGATGTTCACTGCCAGATAAATTCTGGCGAAGTCGTTGGTCTGATAGGCCCCAATGGTGCTGGCAAGACAACGCTCTTCAATGTTCTCTCCGGAATTGTGAAGCCTGATTCAGGGGAGCTCTCACTCAACGGGGTAAAGCGAGATTGGCTCGAACCATATGACCTTGTTGAAAACCAGATCTCACGAACACTGCAAGGCGTTGGCCTCTTTGGTGATCTGACTGTTCTAGAAAATGTGATGATTGGTGCCGAAGTGCATGCAAAGGCTGGCCTCGTTCGGTCTATCTTTGGAGCATCGAAGAAGAGCGAAGATGAACTTCGCCAGCGCGCATACATTGCGCTAGAAAATACTTATTGCGCTGATATTGCTCATCGCCGAGCCGACTCACTTCCTTATCCGATAACAAAACGTGTTGCGATTGCACGAGCTCTCGTCAGCGACCCAAAGCTCTTGTTACTAGATGAACCAGCCGGTGGTTTGGGTTCTCAAGATATTGAGTGGATGAAGAGCCTGATCCGCAACATTCGTGGTCGCACCTCAGTCTTGATTGTGGAACACCATATGGAAGTAGTGATGAATGTCTGCGATCGTATCTATGTTCTGAATTTTGGAGAGCTCATCGCTGAAGGAACGCCTGCACAGGTCCGCGAGAACCCTGCAGTTGTTGCGGCGTATCTTGGTACTCAGGGGTCCCACTCATGACACTTAAGGTAGAGAACCTGCACGTTCAACATGGCGCTATCACCGCAATTGATGATCTCAGCTTCACTATTGAACAGGGCGAGCTTGTTACCATCATTGGAAGCAACGGTGCTGGAAAGACAACGCTGCTTCGCGCACTCTCCGGACTTTTACCCACAACTTCAGGGAGTGCGAGTTGGAAGGGTGAATCAATCCTCGGCAAGCGCGCAGAAGATCTTGTAAGGCGAGGAATCGTCCATGTCTCTGAAGGCAAAGCGGTTATTCCAGAGTTAACGGTGAGTGAGAATCTTGAGCTAGGTGGCATCTGGCGCAGGGATAGGAGCGATGTTGCAACGGCAACTGCTGAAGTATTAGAACTCTTCCCACGACTGGCAGAACGTATGAAGCAAGGAGCAGATAGCTTGTCTGGCGGTGAGCGTCAGATGCTCGCGATCGGACGAGCCATGATTGCCCGTCCTGATTTACTTCTTCTGGATGAGCCTTCCCTTGGTCTTGCACCATTGATTATCGAGCAAATTTTCTCAGCTATTGATGCGCTTCGACACAAGCTTGGATTGACCGTGGTTCTTGTCGAACAAAATGCAATGTCAGCACTCTCGATTGCTGATCGCGGCATCATCATCAACTTAGGAAAATTGGTTGCTTCTGGATCATCAGAGGCGCTGCTCAATGACCCAGCCCTTCGATCTGCTTACTTGGGGTACTGATGCAAATTTTCTTCAACACAATTCTCGTTGGCTTGAGCAGTGGTGCCATTTATGCCCTCATGTCACTTGCCCTTGTTCTGGTCTGGCGTTCAACACGCGTTGTGAATTTTGCTGCTGCCGGTCAGGCGATCCTCTCTACCTACATCGGTTATGAAGCGATGTCATCGATGCATAACTATTGGCTCTCCTTGCCGGTTGCAATCCTGGCTGGTGCGCTCATCAGTGCACTTGTGGAGGCAGTCATCATGCGACCACTTGCAAAGCGGACTAAGGGAACACCGGTTGAGTCGATAGCTCCGGTTATTGCAACCCTTGGTGTTCTTGGCGGAATCCG
>CAIJKC010000010.1 GCA_903821145.1 uncultured Actinomycetes bacterium
CCTTCAACAATATCCTCATCACTTAAAGCGTAGGAGAAGCGAAGGTACCCAGAAGGCCCAAATGCCTCACCTGGCACCGCTGCAACTTCTGCTTCTTCAAGGATCAATGTTGCAAGCTCGGCAGAGGTCTGTGGTCGCTTACCGCGGATCTCTTTACCAAGTACGCCTTTAACAGATGGATAGACGTAGAAAGCCCCTGTTGGCGTTGGGCACATTACCCCTGGAATCTCATTGAGCATCGAGACGATAAGTTTGCGACGGCGATCGAATGCGACGCCCATTTCGTGGACTGCATCAAGGTTTCCTGTGAGTGCAGCGATCGCAGCGCGCTGAGCAACGTTATTCACATTAGAAGATAGATGTGACTGCAAATTTGTTGCAGCCTTAATGACATCCTTCGGACCGATCATCCAACCCACACGCCAACCAGTCATTGCATAAGTCTTTGCAACACCGTTGAGAATAATGGTGCGATCTGCCATTGCAGGAACAAGAACTGGGAGTGATGGCGCAGTGGCACCGTCATAGAGAAGGTGTTCATAAATCTCATCAGTGATTACCCAGATGCCATGCTCAAGTGCCCATTCACCGATCGCCTTAACCTGTGCTTCTGAATACACAGAACCGGTCGGGTTAGATGGAGAACAGAAGAGAATCGCCTTTGTCCGTGGTGTGCGAGCGGCTTCAAGTTGCTCAACGCTCACAAGGTAGTTCTGACTCTCATCAGCAAAAACTTCCACAGCGGTTCCGCCAGCTAACTTGATGCACTCTGGATATGTTGTCCAGTAAGGAGCGGGAAGAATAACTTCATCACCTGGATCGATAATCGAAGCAAATGATTGGTAGACCGCCTGCTTGCCACCATTGGTGACGAGCACCTGATCGGCGGTGATGGCGTACGAGGAATCACGAAGGGTCTTGGCCACGATCGCATCGCGAAGCTCAGGAAGACCTGGTGTTGGCGTGTAACGGTGATTTGCCGGAGCGGCGGCGGCTTTCACGGCTGCTTCGACAATATAAGAAGGTGTAGGAAAATCTGGTTCGCCTGCACCAAAGCCAATTACTGGCCGGCCGGCAGCCTTGAGGGCCTTCGCCTTCGCATCAACGGCAAGGGTTGCTGATTCTGCAATGGCGGCGATTCGTGCAGATACGCGTGGTTTTTCGCTCATCCCCGAAGTATGCCTCACCTGCCCAGGTGGTGGCTCGCTAGATATCTTGGGGTGGAGCCGAGAGGTAGCTTGAGGAATCGAGAGGAATCGAGAGGAATCAGGAGCGGGTTTGGCGTTATGGGGTCTCGCCTCTAGACTTCACGGTCTGGCGCTTGCAAAAGGTCATGATGACTCATGCCTTAGTGACGCCCGAAGGGTAGTAGCTCAATTGGCTAGAGTTGCCGTCTCCAAAGCGGCCGGTTGGGGGTTCGAGTCCCTCCTGCCCTGCAAGTACCACCAGTACGAAAAGTTCTACCCGAGTTCCACCCGAGTTCTACACATGAAGTAATACGAAAGTAATAAGAGAGGTAAGCGATGGCTGACGAAGTTCTTCCAGACCAACAGTCCCTTGGGCTCTTTGGTCGCATTGGGCTTTTCTATCGCCAAATCGTTACCGAGCTCACCAAAGTGGTCTGGCCAACGCGCAATCAGTTGACCACCTACACAGCGGTCGTTCTTGTCTTCGTAGGATTCATCATCGCCGTCGTTTCAGTCCTGGATGTAGCACTGACGAAGATCATCTTCTTGGTCTTTGGTTAATCGGGATACGGAGAAGAGATACTTATGAGCATTGAGAACCCAACATTTAGCAGTGAAGTCGTAGAAGAAATCATTCCGGCTGCTGCCCCAACTGTCGACGCTTTTGAAGCTGCCCTTGCAGCCGATTCATCACCTGCTCCACTCGTGGAAGAGATCATCGCTGATGAAGCAGCTGGTGATTTGGATGCGATCCTTGCGATTGATACTGAAGTCGCAGCGGAAGAGGAAGAATTAGAAGATGATGAGCATGCGGAGTTCCGTCGTGCGCTCGCTACTGCCGCTGGTGATTGGTATGTCGTTCACTCGTACGCAGGCTATGAGAAGAAGGTAAAGGGCAACCTTGCCAACCGTGTCCAGGCACTCAACATGGAGGATTACATCTTCCAGGTAGAAGTCCCTGAAGAAGAAGTGACAGAAATTAAGAATGGCCAGCGCAAGCAGGTTAAGCGCAACGTCTTCCCAGGATATGTCTTGGTCCGCATGGATCTCACAGATGAGTCATGGTCGTGTGTACGTAACACCCCTGGTGTCACAGGCTTCGTAGGCAATGCTCACCACCCATCTCCGCTTTCACTTCCAGAAGTTGAAAATATCTTGGCACCACGTCCAGTGAAGAAGTCAGATAAGGCTGATATCAAGCTCGTTGATTACGAGATTGGTGAATCTGTCACCGTTATGGATGGCCCATTTGCTACCTTGCCAGCAACGATCTCAGAGATCATGCCAGAACAAGGCAAGCTCAAGGTTCTCGTATCGATCTTTGGTCGCGAGACTCCAGTAGAACTTTCATTTAACCAAGTCCAGAAGATTTAATAAGAAAAGAAAAATAGGAGAACCAAAATGGCACCAAAGAAGAAGATCACAGCACTTATCAAGTTGCAGATCCAGGCTGGCGCAGCAACACCTGCACCACCAGTAGGTCCTGCCCTTGGTCAGCATGGTGTCAACATCATGGACTTCGTTAAGGCATACAACGCTGAGACTGAGAGCCAAAAGGGTCAGATCATCCCAGTAGAGATCACTGTCTACGAAGATCGCTCATTCACTTTTGTCACCAAGACTCCACCAGCATCACGCCTGATCTTGAAGGCTGCTGGAATTGAAAAGGGATCAGCGATTCCTCATAAGAATAAAGTTGCAAACATCAGCAATGCTCAGGTTGAAGAGATCGCAAAGATCAAGATGCCTGATCTCAATGCTAATGATCTTGCAGCAGCAAGCCTGATCATCGCCGGTACTGCCCGCTCAATGGGTATCACCGTCGGTTAATTAGTTCTATTTTTCTTAACAACTTAATAACTGAAAAAGCAACACCCCGTGGGAGGAGCGCGCTGCTCCGCTAACCACACCCCCTAGGTAGTGCACCTTGCACTTCCTTTATAAAGGAGAAGATATGAAGCGCGGAAAGAAATACAACGAAGCTGCGGCGAAGGTTGATCAGAAGATCCTTTACTCGCCATCTGCAGCAGTGAAGCTCGCTAAAGAGACTTCAGTAACGAAGTACGACGCAACTGTTGAAGTTGCTCTCACTTTGGGCGTAGACCCAAAGAAGGCTGATCAAGCGATCCGCTCAACTGTGAACTTGCCCCACGGAACAGGTAAGACTGCTCGCGTCTTGGTATTCGCAGGCGGCGCACGTGCTGATGAAGCTCGCGCAGCTGGTGCCGATATCGTCGGTGCTGATGAATTGATCGATGAAGTTGCAAAGGGTCGTCTTGATTACGACGCCGTTGTCTCAACACCAGAATTGATGGGTAAGGTCGGTCGCCTAGGAAAGGTTCTCGGACCTCGTGGTTTGATGCCAAACCCAAAGACCGGAACTGTGACCACCGATGTGGCGAAGGCAGTAACGGATATCAAGGCTGGAAAGATCGAGTTCCGCGTTGATAAGAACTCAAACCTCCACTTTGTTATCGGCAAGGTCTCCTTCACCGAGCAGCAGCTCGCTGAGAACTACGCTGCAGCGATCGAAGAAGTAATCCGCTCACGCCCATCATCGGCTAAGGGACGCTTCCTCAAGAGCTCAACCATCTCAACAACGATGGGACCTGGAATCCAGGTAGATCCAAATATCTCTCGTGATGGTGGCAGCAACCTCCAGTAATTACGGGCCATACAGGCTCAATTTGTAAAGGGTAGGCCTTATGGCCTACCCTTTCGTCATCACCAAAGACTGCAGGTCTTGAGAGCTAGAAATAGCTTTCGTTAATTCCTCGAAAGAGGAGCCCGCATAGGTTCACATGAGAGTTACTCCTCGTGCGCACTTATGCGCCGGGGATTTTTTATTTCCGGCTCGCATATTGACGTGATTGAAGTGCAAAAGCGCTTCAGAGATTTAAGAACACTTAAGGAAGGAAGCACATGGCGAATCCTAAAAAGGAAGCCGCAGTTGCTGAACTGACCGAAGATTTTCGTTCAGCTAGCGCAACTGTTCTCACTGAGTATCGCGGTCTAACCGTGACCTCAATGAAGGCGCTTCGCCGTTCACTTGGTGCAGATACCAAGTACTCGGTCGTCAAGAACACCTTGACCAAGATTGCAGCGAAGAATGCTGGCGTAGAGATCTCTGATGATCTTCTCGTTGGTCCTTCAGCAGTTGCATTCATCAAGGGTGATGCGATTGAAGCAGCGAAGAGCTTGAAAAATTTCCAGAAAGAGAATCCACTCCTCATCATTAAGGGTGGAATCTTCGAAGGTAAGACCGTAACAACTGCAGAGATCATGAAGCTCGCTGACCTTGAGTCACGCGAAGTTCTCTTGGCTAAGTTGGCAGGCGCAATGAAGGGCACGATGGCTAAGGCTGCTCGTACCTTTGATGCACTCCGTCTTAAGCAAGAAGCTGGAGCGCCTGTCGCTGCCGCTGAAGTTGTCGCTGAAGCAGCACCAGCTGTTGAAGCAGTAGTTGAAGCACCAGCTGAGGCAGTAGCCGAGGCTCCAGCGGAGGTAGTTGCTGAAGAAGCTCCTGCAGCCGAAGTTACCGAAACCCCAGCAGAATAAATTTAGGAAAAGGACATAAAAAATGGCTAAAATTTCATCAGATGATTTGATGGCAGCATTCAAGGAGATGACCCTTGTTGAGCTTTCAGATTTCGTAAAGGCATTTGAGACAGAGTTCGATGTAACAGCAGCAGCTCCAGTAGCTGCAGCAGCAGCCGGTGGCGCAGCCGCTGGTGGCGCAGCCGAAGCACAGGATGAGTTCACACTTATCCTTGACGATGCTGGTTCACAGAAGATTGCTGTGATCAAGGAAGTTCGCGGAATCAACTCTGCTCTTGGTCTCAAGGAAGCAAAGGATCTCGTCGATTCAACTCCTGCAACCCTCATCGAAAAGGGAACAAAGGAAGCTGTAGACAAGGCAAAGGCTGCTCTCGAAGCTGCTGGCGCAAAGGTCACAATCAAGTAACTCAATTCCTCAAAGGGCCTCACTCGCAGATGCGAGTGGGGCCTTTTTTTGTGAGAGCGGTCACCAAAAAGTTGGTTGCTAGCACTCAAGAGAAATTAGGTGTGGCTAGCACTCACCATTATGTGCCCTTATGGAGTTGATCCTCAGAAATGAGGGTGATACTGCATATGCACCTCCAAAAGGGGATGCATATGTAATGAAATTGGTGATTACCATGAGAAATGTTTTACGTAATAAGAAATATCATCGAGGCATTCTATTTTTTACAATCTCTAGCGCTCTTGCGGCCTCTGCACTTGTTGCGGCGCCCTCACAAGCTGTTCCCATCTCTTCACCCACGACTGCCAGTGCAGATGTCATGACGATGCTTGAGTACAAAGTGGAGTACGCCGCGTGGCTTGCTGCCTCAAAAGCATGGAATGTGACGCGAGCAGAACAGGTCGCCACTCACATTGCCGAAAGAGTTGTGTATGCGAAGGCTTTGGCCAGCGATCATGTGGCGAGAGTCGCGATCGTGGCTGCGCGAACAACTGCCTTAGCTGACGCTAGACAGACCTACCTAGATGCCGCTGCCACATCGACAAATCCCGCCTTAAGGGCGAAGTGGTTGAGCGTCCGCACGGCTGCGTATGCGGCAATTATCGCCTCAGCAGAAGTTCAGTTGGCTGCACTCCCAGTGCTTGGCCCCAAGCCAGTCTGGCCAGTTGCTGCCCCAAGGCCGGTGAAGCCTCTCAAGCAAGTGATCACGCTGTAGCAAAGGCTTCCCCTAGACCCCTGGCGCTGCCCGCCAGGGGTCTTTTACCACCAAATGGACATTTTGGGGGTGGGCTGGGTACCCTTGCCCTTCACAATTTTTCACCTCTGGGGTTCAGACATATTGCGGTCGAGACCTAGCGGTAGCTGTGTCTTAAAAAACAGTGCTCGTTAAATTATCTGGAGGAACATTGGCCGCGAAATCGAAATCGTTTGCCCCTGCTCGTACCTCATTCGCAAAGATCCGCGAACCACTTGAAGTTCCCAACCTACTCTCGCTACAGCTCGACAGCGTTGACTGGTTGCTCGGCAACGACTTGTGGCGTGCGCGTCTTACCGAAGCTGAGAAGAGTGGCCGAGGCGAAGTCCCACAGCAATCTGGTCTAGAAGAGATTTTTGAAGAGATCTCACCTATCGAAGATTTCCAAGGAAAAATGTCGCTCTCATTCCGCGACCATCGCTTCGAACCAGCAAAGAACACGATTGCAGAGTGCAAAGAGCGCGATATGACCTACAGCGCACCACTCTTCGTGACTGCCGAATTCACAAATAACGAGACCGGTGAAATCAAGTCTCAGACTGTCTTCATGGGCGACTTCCCATTGATGACTCCTCGAGGAACTTTCGTTATCAACGGAACAGAGCGCGTAGTTGTTTCACAGATCGTTCGCTCACCTGGTGTCTACTTTGAACAGGCGATCGAGAAGGCATCTGATAAAGATATCTTCACCTCAAAGATCATCCCTAGCCGTGGTGCTTGGCTTGAATTTGAAATCGATAAGAAGGATCTCGTTGGCGTTCGTATCGATCGCAAGCGTAAGCAATCTGTCACCGTCTTCCTTAAGGCACTCGGTTGGACATCAGAGCAGATTCTTGAGCAGTTCGGTGAGTATGAATCAATCCGCCAGACTCTTGAAAAAGATAACGTCAATACTCAAGATGAAGCGCTCCTTGATATCTATCGCAAGCTCCGTCCAGGTGAGCCACCTACCAAGGAAGCTGCACAGAACCTCATTGAGAACCTTTACTTCAATCCAAAGCGTTATGACCTTGCAAAGGTCGGTCGCTTTAAGGTTAATAAGAAGCTTGGTCTTGAGCTAGACCTCAATAAGGGCCTTCTTACTATTGAAGATATCGTCGGAACCATCAAGTATTTGGCTTCACTCCACAAGGGTGATGCACTTCTTGAATATGGCAAGGAAGTTCGCGTAGAGAAGGACGATATCGATCACTTCGGTAACCGTCGTCTACGTACCGTTGGCGAACTCATTCAGAACCAGGTTCGTACCGGTCTTTCTCGTATGGAGCGCGTTGTTCGTGAACGTATGACAACTCAAGATGTTGAGGCAATCACTC
>CAIJKC010000011.1 GCA_903821145.1 uncultured Actinomycetes bacterium
CTTACTTAGCCTTCTCGAGGATCTGCACAACGCGCCAACGCTTGGTAGCGGATAGCGGACGAGTCTCCATCAAGAGAACGCGATCGCCGATACCGGCTTCGTTCTTCTCATCGTGAGCCTTGAGCTTGTGTGTGCGGACCATAACCTTTGAATAGAGACCATGCTTGACCTGATCTTGGATCGCAACGACGACGGTCTTATCCATCTTGTCGCTAGTGACGATACCTTCACGGGTCTTACGGAAACCGCGGGACTCTTCTTGAGCGTTAGACATTATGCGGCGCCTCCAATTCCTAATTCACGTTCACGCAAAATTGTGTAGATGCGTGCAATCTCCTTGCGAACCTGGGTCAGACGACCGTGGCTCTCAAGCTGTCCTGTTGCGGCCTGGAAACGAAGGTTGAAGAGCTCTTCCTTCGATTCACGTAGCTTGATAGCTAGTTCATCAGTTGAGAGCGCACGAAGCGTCTCAGTTGAAACGATATTTGACATTAGAACTCCTCACGCTTCACTACGCGGCACTTCATTGGCAACTTGTGCATTGCACGAGTCATAGCCTCTGTTGCAATAACTTCATCGACGCCTGAAATTTCAAACATCACACGACCTGGCTTTACGTTTGCAATCCACCACTCAGGATGACCCTTACCGGAACCCATACGAGTTTCAGCAGGCTTCTTTGTGAGAGGACGATCTGGGTAGATGTTGATCCAGACCTTTCCACCACGCTTGATGTGACGAGTCATTGCAATACGAGCTGCTTCAATCTGACGGTTTGTTACGTATGCAGGCTCAAGAGCTTGGATACCGAAGTCACCGAAGGCAACGACAGTTCCACCCTTTGACATGCCAGCACGCTTTGGATGGTGCTGCTTACGGTGCTTAACCTTGCGAGGAATCAACATTATTCGCTGACCGTCCCTTCAGTAGCTGCTTCAACAACCGCAACTGGTGCAGTTGGTGCAGCAGGTGCAGCGGCGCGATCAGCAACATTGGATGTTGTGACCTCGGCGCGTGGTGCACGCTGTGGGCGAGCAGGTCCACGTGAAGGCTTTGGTGCGCGTGCTGCAGCAAGTGCTGATGCGGCGCGCTCTGCACGGGATTCGATAACTTCACCCTTGTAGATCCAAACCTTTACGCCAAGACGACCGAAAGTAGTTGCAGCCTCATAGAAGCCGTAGTCGATATCGGCACGAAGTGTGTGAAGAGGTACGCGACCTTCGCGGTAGAACTCTGAGCGAGCAATTTCTGCTCCGCCAAGACGTCCACCACACTGAACACGAATACCGAGTGCTCCAGCCTTGAGGGCTGACTGCATTGACTTACGCATTGCGCGACGGAAAGAGACACGAGCAGAGAGCTGCTCAGCGATTCCCTGTGCAACGAGTTGCGCATCAATCTCTGGGTTCTTCACTTCGAGAATATTGAGCTGAACCTGCTTGCCGGTGAGCTTCTCAAGATCCATACGGATGCGATCAGCTTCGGTTCCGCGGCGACCGATAACGATGCCAGGGCGAGCAGTGTGAAGATCGATACGAACACGCTCACGTGTACGTTCGATTTCGATACGTGAAACTCCAGCGCGCTCCATGCCCTTAGACATCATGCGACGGATCTCAATATCTTCTTTCACATAATCTGCGTAGTTCTTCTCAGCAAACCAGCGAGATTTGAACTCAGTGGTGATACCAAGGCGGAAGCCATGTGGATTTACTTTTTGACCCATTTACTTGGCCTTCCCTTCGTTAGCAGATTTCTTGGCGTTCTTGTGAACATGAGCAGCTTTACGCTGTCCGTTCACGCGATAACCGCGATCATCTGAAACGGTTAATGTGATGGTGCTGGTGCGCTTACGGATAGTGAATCCGCGGCCCTGAGCACGTGGACGGAAGCGCTTCAATGTGAAGCCCTCATCCACTGTTGCTTCAGAAACCCAAAGCTCTGAAGAATCGCGAAGTGCTGGATTCTTCTGCTTTGCATTAGCGACAGCTGAGTTAAGAAGTGTGTAGAGATCGTCACCGATCTCCTGGGGAGCAAACTTCAACGTTGTAAGAGCAACGTCTACGCGCTCTCCGCGGATGATGTTGACGACACGGCGAGCCTTCTGTGGTGTGCTGCGGATGTTACGAAGAACAGCCTTTGCAACCAAGACATCGCTCTGATCAGCCTTTGGCAAGTTACTAGCCACGAGTCGCTCTCCGATCATCTTTAACGTGACCCTTGAAGGTACGAGTTGGAGCAAACTCACCGAGTTTGTGCCCAATCATTGCTTCAGTCACGAATACTGGAACATGCTTGCGTCCATCATGAACGGCAATTGTGTGGCCGATCATGGCGGGGATGATCATTGAACGGCGAGACCATGTCTTGATGACATTCTTGGTATTCGCATCGTTCTGAACATCAACCTTCTTCTGAAGGTGGCCGTCCACGAATGGACCCTTCTTTAAACTACGTGGCATTTGCAGTCGGCTCCTTATCGCTTCTTGTTCGACTTACGACGGCGGACAATCATGGAATCAGACGCCTTCTTCTTACGAGTACGTC
>CAIJKC010000012.1 GCA_903821145.1 uncultured Actinomycetes bacterium
CAATAAGGGTTGGTCGTGGTGGGAGAGGTGCAGGGTAGAAGAGGTGAAGCCACTTGCCCCAAGGAGTGCGAGAAGATTTCTTGCGATGCGAGTATCACCGAGGATTTCAATGGTGAGCTCTGAACGTCGATCGATCTCACTCAGGCCGCCATCACCACATCCTGGTCGATGAGTGATGATGGAGCCTTCACTATCGAGGCGCTCGCGTGCATTGAAGAGATGTTGTTGAGGTGTGGCGGTGCTGAGCACCGGCCGAGTGAGATATTCAATAAGACCGAGCTGGTGAAGGTGATCAAGAGTTGCCAGGTGTTCTGAGCCCGCGACCTCATCACAGGTGCGCGCCCCGGTACAGGTACGAAGGATCGCCAGAAAGGGGATGGCATCTAGAACTAGGCCGCTGCGAGCATCACCGATGTAGATCGTGCCATCTCCGCGATTGATGACGCTCAGGGATGCCTTGATTCTGGGATAGATATCTGATCTCACGTGGGAAAGAGTGGCGAAGAGTGTGAGCTGTGAAAGCGGCAAGGGAGAAGATGTGGGAAAGGGTCTGGCTTGGATCTCTCGCGTACTCAGATAAAAACAGCCCGCACTCGCGACCCCATAGGGCGTTGAGTACGGGCTGACAAAAGCGTTACTTCAGATGGAACTGCTCATCTCTAGGTTCGAGATGTGAATCAGAAGGAAGGGGATTAAGCCTTGCCCAAGATTCGGTTGAGCTTTGTTCCACAAACAGAGCAGATGCCCTGTGCCATACGGCGACCAGAGTCTGAGACCTTGACTTCGCCTTCGAAGGCACGCTTCTCTTTGCACTTCACACAGTAAGCGCCAGAGTTATCTTCAAGCTTTCCTACATATTTCTCGGCCATGGTGACCCTCCTATCGCCGCAGCAACTCGACGTGATGCGCAGGTGCTTCCCGCGCTGAGCGTGCGTACAGGCTCAGGGTACCCTCGCATATCTGCGCGTGGTGGGATATCGAGGCGTAATTGGGGAGAATATTGGGGAGGATATTGGCGAGAAAATTAGAAGAATTACGAAGGCTCTGCCTGGGTGATCCCTGGCTCGGCGAGCTCCTGAAGGTAGATCTGCTCGGGTGGGGCGCCAATACCGGCCTCAAAGCCCTCGAGATAGGCCTCAGCCCGATCCAGATCTGGATATCTGGCGAGGAGCTCGGCGAAGTCGGCTCCATGGCCGGGAAGGCGTAGGTGGATGAGCTCATGGAAGATGACGCAGTTCAGGACGTAGGCGGGTGCGCTCGCTAGCCGATCCGCAATGCGGATTGTCCTATCTACGGTGGTGCAACTACCCCAACGGCCTTGCATAGCCCGCCATCTGATGGAGGAGGGGCGTTCGTGGAACTCAGGGAGATAGGTGCGCAAGAGCTCGTGGGCGGTGCGTTCAAGGATTTCATCGCCTCGTCGGGATCTCGCCTCTCGAGTGAGGACCAGATTGATCATCTCTGGGATCAGTGTTGCTTCATCGCGGCGCGTAGTGCGATCTGGGATATGAATTTCGATGATGCCATTGTTACGAAATGCGGTGACGCCTCGTTTACGGCGGCTAGAACGAATCACTCGAAACTCTGGCAGTGATGGGTCTAGTGATGGGTCTAGTGATGGGATCGCAGTGCGAGCGCTCCGAGGTGATTTAAGAGACTTTGCTCCCTTGGGAGTTCCCGATTGTTGGAAGTTCTCGGTCGCTGCCACGGAGGGGAAGATATCGGAGAAGATAGAGTCTTGAATAAAGTTCTCCACCGACATTCGAAGTTATCCCCTGTTTCTCCACAGTGTTATCAACAAGCAGCTGATAACGATGGAGAAATTTTCTCCTACTTATGCACAGTTTTGAGGGATATCCCGAAAGAGTCGTGGAGAATTTACGGAGTTTCATTTGATTAATGGGGGGGTTTACCCATAGTTTTCTCACACGAAGTCCTCGGATAACCGTTCATTGTCAGCAAGGGGAAGGCTGACAAAGAATTGTGCGACCGGGGGCTTCGCTTTTTTATGCCGTGATCAATTCAGCAACAATATGGATTAGATCAAGCCACTCAGATCATCAGGCACCGTTGTGCTCTTAAGAAATGCGGCCGGATCAGCAAGATCAGATGCTTGTGGAAGAAGTGCTGCATCTTCCCATCGATGATCACGTCCTTCTATGCCGCCGATAGCTAATACTTCACCCCAGAAGATCGCTGTCTCTCGCATCTTGCGCGGTGAGACTTCAAGATTGAGCAGTGATTTAAAGAGCTGTTGTGTAGGGGAGTTTGTTGCGCGAGAGCGGCGCACAACTTCTTGCAAGGCAGGAAGTGATGGCAAGCGATCTTGTGCGGCAACTGCGACAACGTGATCAATCCACCCTTCAATAAGCGCAAGGGCCATCTCAACTTTTTCTAGCGCAGCAGACTGTTGCGGTGATTGAGCAGGCATGAACATTCCGCTGGTGATTGCGCGATTAATAGATTCAGTATTTTCAACATCGAGGGCGCCTGATGAGATTGCCTCTTCAGCTTGTCGTTGAATTGCTTCGATATCAATCGTGATGCCACGACCGTATGATGCAATCGCATCTCGCATGTAATCACTTAACCACGGTGCATGGGTGAAGAGGCGTACAGAAGCTGATTCGCGAAGTGCGAGGAAGATTCTTATCTCGCTCTGCGGTATATCCAGACCTTCACCCCAGAGCGCAATGTTCTGCGGTATTAAATGAGTTTCGCAACGGGTAAAAAGTGGCAGCGCAACATCGTTGGCACCAGTGACTTTGAGCGAGAGCGCTCCCACAGATTGCCCCAATTGTGTTGCAATCATTGATCCCATGAAGCCGCGCATCATCGGCAGAATTCCACCACTGTTCAAGGGATTGCCTCCCATCATGGCGTTGAATGCGGGCATCGCCATATCCGGAATCTGACTCATATCGACATCAGTCACATCCATGCCACTCATCAGATCAGCGAGTGCGGTCGCCATTCCTTCAGCAAGTGGTTCAACAATCTTCTGCCAGCCAGCAATCGATGAATCAAGCCAATCTTTACGGCTCCACGCGATATCACGAGGGGCAGATAAATTGGGAAAGATCGTTGCGTTATCGAGCCAGTTCTGAGCAATCTCGACTGCGCCACGTATCTCTTCCAGATCCTGCATACCAACTGGGATAACCGAGTTACTTGAGAGAAAATTTCTAGCGCTATCGCGAAGTGCCTGGGTCGCAATCATCGGAAGATTGTTGGAGCCCGCCGATGGGTCAGAGGGATATGACTCCTCACCATTTGGGGTGAATCCAAAGTTCCCGCTCATGGCACCATTCTCTCCATTTCCGAAAGATCCGTATATTCAGAACCACAACGAGTTCGAGAATATTCCTCCCCTCTTTAGATTAGAGTGCGCAGGTGAGGATTCATCAAGCGTTACATCTCGTTGCTGCCACAACGACCCATGGCAATGCAGCCTTCTCTGCCCTGATCTGGTGGCTGGTGCCGCTCTTTGCCGTGACAGGTGCCATTGTCTACGTCATCTGGGTGGCCCGCTTTAAGGATAATTATCAGAACGAGACTAATCGCTCAGTGAACTCATTCCAGAGCTTCCAGCGAAGCTTCAACGAGCCGGGCCGCTCTCAAGGTTCGGTCAGACCCATTGCGCCTGATTCACCAGCGCCATCTACTACCCAGGATGTGGATCCCGCGTAATCTGCCCAAAACGCTAGAGTGTGCGCTATGAGTTCATTCAATTTTTCCAATAATCCCTTCTCACAACGCCCTGGAAATTCCGGCGGGGCTCGGAAGAAGGTTGGACCACTTCCCCTGACAATCGCAGCGCTCGTTGTTATTGGTTTTATTCTGATCTCGCTCAGTGGCTTCTACTCGGATGTTCTCTGGTTCCGTTCCGTCCACTTCTCATCGGTCTGGCGAACAACCTTAATCACCAAGGCCGAGCTCTTTATCGCCTTTGGATTAATCACCTCACTCATCATTTCGAGCAATATCTACCTTGCTCATCGCAATCGACCAATCTATGTCCCAACCTCGCTTGAGGCTGACAATATTGAGCGATACCGCGGCCAACTCGACCCCATCAAACGCCTTGTTCTCGCAGGAGTGGCTCTTGGACTCTTCTATTTTGCAGGGATGTCAGGCTCACACCTGTGGCAGACCTGGCTCCAATATAAGAACTCCACTGCCTTCGGAACCAAGGACCCACAATTTGGTCTAGATATCTCCTTCTTCGCCTTCAAGTTACCGCTCTATCAAGCTCTCATCGGATGGGCTATCTCAACTCTCGTTCTGACTCTTATCGTCACTGCTGGTGTTCACTATTTGTATGGCGGAATTCGTCCACAGGTTCGAGAAGATCGCACATCGGTGGCAGCCCGAGTCCAGCTCTCAGTACTCCTTGGAGCGCTCGTTCTTGTGAAGGCACTTGCTTATTGGTTTGATCGCTACACCCTCGCACTCAAAAGCGGCCACCTCATCACAGGCCTGTCGTATACAGATGTGAATGCCACACTTCCCGCTAAGGCGATTCTCGCCGGCATTGCAGTTGTTTGCGCCCTTCTCTTCTTTGCAAATATTGTTCGCCGCTCATGGGTTCTTCCCGCAGCAGGTGTCTCACTGATGGTCATCTCATCAATCTTGATCGCCGGTGTCTACCCAGCCTTCATCCAGCAGTTCCAAGTGAAGCCATCAGAATCCACAAAAGAGGCACCATTTATTCAACGCAATATTGATGCTACTCGCGCCGCTTACGGCCTAGATAAAGTTGTTATCAAGGATTACCAAGCAACGACATCTGTGGCAACTGGCCAGTTGGCAGGAGATGCCCTCACGGTATCCAATACTCGACTGCTTGACCCCAATGTGGTTTCAGCTACCTTCCGCCAGCTTCAACAAATCAAGCCTTATTACACCTTCCCTGATTCACTAGATATGGATCGCTATCTCGTCAATGGCAAGAGCCGTGACACTGTTGTTGCAGTGCGCGAGCTCAACATTGCGGGCAGCCCTGTGAGAAACTGGATTAACGATCACTTGGTCTACACCCACGGCTTTGGCTTTGCTGCTGCCTATGCCAACACAGTTGACGCTGATGGAAAGCCAGCCTTTGTTGTTGGGAACATTCCACCAACAAGCGGCCTTGGCACCTTTGAACCCCGTATCTATTTTGGTGAGAATGTCCCGGATTACTCCATCGTCGGAGGCACCAAGGCATCCACACCAGCTGAACTGGATTATCCAGATGACACATCTGCCAATGGCCAGAAGAACTACACCTATACCGGCGCTGGCGGCGTACCTATGGGCTCGATCTTGACCAGACTTCTCTTTGCTGTGAAATACAAGGATCAAAAAATTATTCTTTCAAACCTGGTGAACAAGGATTCAAAGATTCTCTTCAACCGAAACCCTATGGATCGTGTACAAAAAGTTGCTCCATGGTTGACCCTAGATGGCAATGAGTATCCGGCTGTTGTGAATGGCCACATAGTCTGGATTATCGATGGTTATACAACCTCTGCTGGCTATCCTTATTCAAAGGTGACAAACCTTGCGGCGGCAACGACAAATTCTGTCAGTTCTGCAACGACATCGGTTGCTCCTCTTGCTGATCAGAATGTGAACTACATTCGCAACTCAGTGAAGGCGACTGTCGATGCCTTTGACGGAACAGTCCATCTTTATCAATGGGATACCACCGATCCAGTCTTGAAGACATGGTCAAAGGCTTACCCCGGAACAGTTGAACCAAAGAGCGCGATCTCACCTGCCCTCTTGGCTCACATTCGCTACCCAGAAGATCTCTTCAATGTTCAGCGCGATGTGCTCAGCACCTATCACGTTGATACTGCGAGCGCCTTCTACGGCGGTCAAGACTTCTGGCGTATTCCAAGTGATCCATCATCTCTTGGTGCCAATGCTTCAACCCAGCCTCCTTACTATCAAACAATGCAATTGCCGGGGGAGAAGAAGGCCTCCTTCTCACTCTCGACAAGCTTTGTGCCAAAGGGTGGCCGTCAAAACCTCACAGCCTTTGCGGTTGTGAACTCTGATGCCGGTCCTAACTACGGAAAGATCACTGTTCTTCAGCTACCGCGTTCGACAAATATCTCTGGACCATCGCAGGTTGCTTCTAACTTTGAGGCTAAGCCTGATGTCGCGCAAGCGCTCTCCCTCTTGCGTCAAGGTGGATCAGATGTTGTCCTTGGAAACTTGATGACACTTCCTGTCGGCGGTGGATTGCTCTACGTGCAGCCGGTTTATGTGAAGGCAACATCGAACTCAGCGGCGTATCCATTGCTGCAGAAGGTATTGATCAGTTTCGGCGACCAGATTGGATTTGATAACACACTTCAAGGTGCACTCAATCAAGTCTTTGGTGGAAATGCAGGAACCTCACTTACTAACACTCAAGGGTCACAGACGGGCACAACCGGATCTGGAACACCGCTTGCTTCAAATACAACATTGAAGGCCGCTCTTGCAGCAGCGCAATCAGCACTTGCTGACTCTGCCACTGCGCTAAAGAATGGTGACTTCACTGCATATGGCCAGGCACAGAGTCGATTGAAGGCAGCAATCGCTGCAGCAATCAACGCGCAGGGTACAAAATAAGGCGCAGGTGCTAGAAATAGCAGGGTAGGCAAGTCAGGTGAGTCAGCTAAGGCCCCGATTGGGTAATTCTCGATCTTTCCTTTAAGATTGAGATACCGACGCGGGGTGGAGCAGCTCGGTAGCTCGCTGGGCTCATAACCCAGAGGTCATAGGTTCAAATCCTGTCCCCGCTACTAGTAAAAGTTAGTAAAAGTTAGTAAAAGTAAGCATCATCTGGCTCATGCGAAGTAATTCGTATGAGCCAGATTTTTTTGCAAGCGTGAGTAATTTTCTTCTTCTCTAATTAGCGTATCCTTAGCCCTGTGACGGCACCTTCCTATCAGAGGCTCTTTGATCAATCTGCCGAGCAGCTTGTCACGTTAGTTGCCGATCGCACCGTTGCAGCCATCCTGCACTCCTGGCGTGAAGGTCGGGATTCTCATATCGTCATCACAGGTGGACGAACCGGCCTTGCAATAGCGCAGGCGCTGGATGTCACTCTCTTTCGAGCCCTCTCCGGTGAGAGCTCTCAGGCTCACACACTCCACATCTGGTTTAGTGATGAACGCTTCGTCGATCTCGCAAGTGAGGATCGTTCGGATACATCCTTGGTCGCCGCCTTCAAGCGCTCTGCTGATCGAATCATCTTTGAACGCGTGGGAACACCAGAGCATGGCGATCTTGAAACCGCCGCTGCGACGTACTCCCGGGCGTTGGATGAGCGGATAGGAGATGGCAAGCGCTTTGATGCTGTCATCGTGAGCATGGGAGAAGATGGACATATCGCCTCACTCTTTCCTGGCCACGTCGATGAGCTCAATTCAAAGAATTCGGCCATTGCGGTAGATAATTCTCCTAAGCCACCTGCCCAGCGGGTATCGATCGGGGCTGCTCGGCTAGCAAGAGCGTCAGCGATCTATATCTTCGCCGTAGGGGAGGGTAAGCGAGCGGCTCTGAGTGAGCTCCTCGAAGGCGGGCATCGGAGCCCAATCTCAATGTTGAGAGAGAATTCACCTGCAACTCAGATCTTTATCACTACTGATATCAAGATCTGATCTAGATTATTAACTAGCGCAGCCGTTAGACCACGAACGAAGAGAGAAGAAGATGAGCACTCAAGAACTGCAGTTCACAATGGTTGGACTTGGCCGGATGGGCGCGAATATCGTTCGCCGCATCTCCTCCCACACCGACTCTGCCACTCCGGTAAAGATCAGCGTCTTCGACGTTAATGCCGATACCGTGAGGACTGTTGCAGCCGAGGGTTACACCCCGCTCGCCTCACTCTCAGATCTCGCTAGCCAAAATAGCGATAGCAATCCTCAGGTTGTCTGGGTGATGGTTCCTGCAGAAGTCACCAGCCAAACGATTCGTGCCGTTGCAGAACATCTCGCACCAGGATCAACCATCATCGATGGCGGAAATACCTTCTATCGCGACGATATTGCTAACGCAGCATGGCTTGCCACACAGGGCATCAACTTCGTCGATGTTGGAACATCAGGTGGCGTCTATGGTTTAGAGCGTGGCTACTCCTTGATGATCGGTGGCGATACCAAAGTTGTGGATCGTCTCACTCCGCTCTTTACAGCACTTGCTCCAGGCTTTGAAGCAGCCGAGCGCACACCAGGCCGCGAAGGTGCGCCAGCAAACTCAGAGCTCGGGTTCTTCCACTGTGGTCCAGTGGGTGCTGGTCACTTTGTGAAGATGGTTCACAATGGGATTGAATATGGCGCAATGGCTGCATATGCCGAAGGCTTAAATATCTTTAACGCTGCGAAAAGTGGAATCAAGCACCCAACCAGTGTCGGTGACCATAACGAGACGAAGTATGAGTTGGATATGCGCGAGATCACCGAAGTCTGGCGCCGCGGCTCTGTCGTCGCTTCATGGCTCCTAGATCTCACAGCAATTGCCTATCAAGAAGATCCAGAGCTTGATGGTTATGAAGGTTCAGTCTCAGATTCTGGTGAAGGCCGATGGACCGTTGCCACAGCGATTGATGCTGGGGTTCCTGCAAATGTGTTGAGCGCCTCACTCATGGGACGCTTCTCATCGCGCGGAAATGATCTCTACGCCAATAAGGTTCTCTCTGCGATGCGGAAAAAATTCGGCGGACATATCGAAGCAAAGAAGAAGTAGAGGAATACGTGGCACCCCGTAAAAAGAAGCTTGCTGATGCTGATGTGCTTGTGCTCTTCGGAGCCACAGGAGATCTTGCCAAGAAGAAGTTATTCCCAGCCCTCTATAACATGGCGCGAAGTGGCTTCCTCACAACCGATGTCGTAGGCGTTGCCTCCACTAAGTGGAGCCACGAAGAGTTTGTCAGTTATGCGATGGAGTCGATCAACAAGACTGTTGCAGACCCTGAAGATAAGGTCTTGGAATTCCTCGATAAACACCTGGAACTCGTTGTTGGAAAATATGAAGAACAAGCCCTCTATGACGATTTAGCAAAGCGCCTTGAAGGCAAGAAGAACATCGTTATCTATCTTGCGATCCCACCTTCGGCATTTGAGCAGGTAACACGCGGACTGCATGCCGCAGGACTCATGGATCATGTTCGTCTCGTTGTTGAGAAGCCTTTTGGTCGAGATCTTAAATCCGCAATCCATCTCCAGGACTCACTTGAATTGGTCTTGCCAGAAGAGCGTATCTTCCGCATCGATCATTACCTTGGCAAGGAATCGGTTGAAGATATCTTGGTCTTCCGCTTCGCTAACTCCATTTGGGAGCCGGTCTGGAACCATCGCTACATCGCCAGCGTTCAGATTACGATGGCCGAAGACTTTGGCATCGAAGGACGTGGTGCTTTCTATGATGGCGTCGGCGCACTTCGCGATGTCCTCCAGAATCACCTCCTCCAAGTACTTGCGCTGATTGCGATGGAGCCACCATCTGAGATCAACTCTCACAATATGGAAGATGAGAAGCTCAAGATCTTCCGCGCGATCGCACCACTTCGCCCAGAGAGCGTTGTTCGCGGTCAATATGTTGGCTACCTTGATGAACCAGGCGTAAAAGAACACTCAGACACAGAGACTTTCGCAGCAGCACTTGTTCATATTGATAACTGGCGCTGGGCTGGCGTTCCGTTCTACCTACGAACAGGTAAGTCATTAGCGGAAACGACTCTTGAGGTTGTTATTGAATTCAAGCAACCACCTCGTATGCTCTTTGCTGAGACTCAGGCTGGCGCACCAAACATTCTGCGCTTCCGTTTAGGTAAGAAAGATGGCGTGGATATTGAACTTCAGGCTAAATCACCGGGAGACTCTCTTGCCACACAGCCCGTTCAGCTCAATGTTGAGTTCTCAGCAGCACTTGGGGAACGCCAAGAGGCCTATGAACGTCTGCTTCGTGCCGCTATGTCTGGCGACCATATGCGCTTTACTCGCATTGACTCAGTTCTTGAAACCTGGCGCATCCTAGAAAATGTCATCTCAGGTGAACCTGCACTCTTCCCATACTTCGTTGGTTCATGGGGACCAGAGCGCGCCAATGAACTCGTTGGTGGAGAGTGGATCGACCTTTAAAGGTTAGGTTCCTCTAGCGCAGCTCTGACTCTGTAGTGAGCGCTGCGTAAGCGATACCATCAATGGCCAAGACAAAACTCTGGGAGCTGCTGCTCTCGCTGACTTCTCTAGCAACACTTGTCTGCCGCGCAACGAAAGTTGCAATATCGGCATGAAATGGCGTACTTGCCCGAGCGACTGCCGCGTGAGCGCCAAGTAAGACAGTGTATTTCTTTGAATGCGCGCTGACACGAGCTGCATAACCCATCGCTTCATCGAAACTCAAGCCGACGACGTCAAGGTGGGAGAGTGTGAGATCTTCAGAGGCAGCTTTAGCAGCAACTTCTGCGACCAGCGCCTTAAAGGGTGAGACAGGGTTGGCTACTTCAGCACCTTCAGCAGATATTGCTAGTGAGAGCGATTGGAGAATAGAGAAGAGGAAATCTCTCTCGAGATGAGTGCCTGGTGTATTGCCCAGAGGGTCTGTGACAAGGGCAAGGGATGAGAGTGAATGGTGCCAGGATTTCGCAATAGGAAGAACTTCTGGAGCAGGCGAAGAATGCACCTTTCCCTTCTTGCGCTTAAAGAATGAGAAGAGACCCACCGATCTAGACCTTAATTGATCGCATCAAGGAATGCCTGATGCAATTTTCCATTAGTAGAGAGGCCATTGGGGCCGTGCGCACCGAGTCCACCATCGAGATCTCCAAAGATGCCACCAGCTTCTGTGACGATGATGGCATTTGCTGCCATATCCCAGAGTGCCAGTGATGGTTCAACAGCGATATCTACAGAACCTTCCGCGACAAGCATGTGTGACCAGAAGTCGCCAAGCCCACGTGTGCGCCAGATACGTTCCTGAAGATCAATAAATTTTTGTCGGCGTGGCCCCCAGCCAACAAGGTCAGAGTAAGAGATGGATGCATCGCGAAGATCACTCACTGCAGAGACTGAGATGCGGCGAGGTGCGTCGCCATTTTCGATCACGTAGGCGCCACCATCTTTATGGGCGTACCAGCGGCGATAGAGAGCTGGAGCGCTGACAACTCCAAGTACGACCTCGTGCTTTGGGTTGACGAGTGCAATAAGAGTTCCCCATGTAGGAACTGCTCTCACGAAGTTCTTTGTGCCATCAATCGGATCAATAACCCAGTAGTACTTGTCATTGCTTGCAGCAAGGGCCTCATCCTTACCACCGAACTCTTCACCGATGACAAGGTCCAATGGTCGCTCTTGTGAGAGGACATCGCGAATCATAAATTCGATTCCCTTATCAACATCGGTTACTGGCGTGAGATCAGGCTTGGTCTCAATGACAAGATCAGATGATCGGTACTTGGCCATAGAAATAGCATCAGCTGCATTAGCTAAGCGATGGGCCAAGGAAAGGTCGAGGGCGAGATCTCTCATAAGGATGAGTCTACTTGGAGCCCTCGGCGAGCAGGCGCCGTAAATTAGCAAGGCGTTGGAGTGCGCTATCGGACAGGGATGGCCAATGATTGAGCGCGCAATTCTCCTCATCGTGAGAGCAGTTCTTCGGACAGTGCTCGATCGCTGGGGCAAACTCGGGGAATGCACCGATGACTCGATCGCGCTCCACATGGGCTAGTCCAAAGGAGCGAACGCCAGGTGTATCAATGATCCAGCCAGTCTCATTGTGATCGAGATCGATTTTGAGGGCAACTGCGCTCGATGATGTGTGGCGACCGCGACCTGTTGCAGAGTTAACATCACCTGTAGCGCGACTCTCACTCATCGTGAGGGCATTCACAAGAGTGGACTTACCAACACCTGAGTGCCCAAGAAGAACGGTGCGCTTATGGCGCAGCTGCTTGCGAAGAGCAGTGAGGTCACCACCGCGCTTGATAGAGACTACGTTGACATCTAGATCGGCATACATCGCCAAAAACTCGGTGGGGTCTGCAAGATCGCACTTGGTCACAATGATGAGCGGGATAATTCCTTGGTCAAAAGCGACAACGAGTGCTCGATCAACAAAACCATGACGTGGCTCTGGATCAGCCGCTGCTATCACAATACCGAGTTGGTCGACATTGGAGACAATCATTCGCTCAAAGTCTGCTGAATCATCGATGGTGCGAGTGAGAACATTCTTGCGAGGTTGGACGATAACGATGCGGGCAAGGGATCCTTCAGAACCGGTGATGTCACCAACGATGCCAACGAGATCTCCTACAACCACAGACTTCTTTCCAAGCTCGCGTGACTTCATTGCGGTTACGATCAGACCGGTCTCTTCGATGAGGCAGGTGGTTCGACCGCGGTCTACTGCAATAACGCGACCAATTTGAGATTCAGAGTAATCGGGGCGGTCTTTTGTGCGCGGACGAGTGCGCTCCTTGGGGCGGATGCGAACATCATCTTCGCTAAATTCGCGTGGACTCACTGAGCAGAGAGCCCTAAGAGGCTATTCCATGCGCCAGGAAAGTCTGGAAGCGTCTTCTGAGTGGTTTCAATATTCTCCACCTGAATGCCAGAGACCCTCAAACCAATCATGGCACCAGCGGTAGCTAATCGATGGTCTTCATAACTATGGAAGGTTCCACTATGCAGCGGGGCAGGGGAGATATGCAGAGCACTCTCTTCCTCATCGACATCTCCACCAAGAGCATTAATTTCAGTGGCGAGAGCGGAGAGCCTGTCAGTCTCATGCAGTCTTAAGTGGCCGATTCCACGCAAGGTGGAGGGTGAATCAGCAAGGGCGCAGAGTGCGGCGATTGAAGGCGTCAGTTCACCGACATCATGG
>CAIJKC010000013.1 GCA_903821145.1 uncultured Actinomycetes bacterium
CTGGTGGCGGGTGAAGGATTTGAACCTTCGAAGGCAGAGCCGGGGGATTTACAGTCCCCTCCCATTGGCCGCTCGGGCAACCCGCCAGGGTCAATCTGCAGCCTGCGAATAGTAGCGAAGGGCACCTCTAGGGGTCTAATCGGGTTCTTTAAGCACGCACGCGGGAGATGTACTCTCACCTGGTGATCACATTTTCCAAGGAAGTCGCCGCGGCGATAGCGGCCAAGAAACCCATCGTTGCACTTGAGTCAACAATTATTAGTCATGGGCTTCCTCGCCCTCGCAATCTCGCCGTTGCACGAGAAGTGGAAGAGATCATCCGCGCAGCGGGTGCAGTACCAGCCACTATTGCAATTCTTGATGGAAAGATTCATGCAGGTCTTGAGAGTGATCAACTTGAACGAATTGCAAATGAAGATGGTGTCGTTAAAGCATCAACTCGAGATCTTGCAGTCCTGGCTGCTACGAAGAAGAGTGCAGCAACCACTGTGGCGGCAACAGCTCACATCGCAGCGATGGCTGGCATCTCTGTTTTTGCAACCGGCGGACTTGGTGGCGTCCACCGAGGTGATGGCTTTGATGAATCTGCAGATCTGCGAGGCCTCTCCCTCACCCCTATTGTCATCGTCTGCGCCGGTGTGAAATCAATTTTGAATGTAGAAGCAACCCTTGAACGTCTAGAGACGCTCGCAGTTCCTGTTCTGGGCTACAAGACCAACAAGTTCCCTGGGTTCTACTTAACTGAATCTGGTTTTGAGATCGAACACCGCGTAGATAGCCCGGCTGAGATCGCTGCAATCTGGAATCAACGTGCCGAAGTGAACACAGAAGGCAGCGCTGTGGTTGTGACAAACCCAGTAAAGGTCCAATTAGAAAAGGGTCTGCATGATCGCTTGCTTGAAGGTGGAATGGCCGAAGCGGCCCGCAATCACATTACCGGTAAAGCAGTAACCCCATTTCTTCTTGAGTACTTCCACCGCGTCAGTGAAGGTAAGAGTCTTGATGTAAATGTGGAGATCATTAAGGCAAATTCACAACTTGCCGCCGAGATTGCTCTAGCACTCTAACGCCATGCAGAAATTCCTATGCATCGGTGACATCATGATGGATGTGAGTGTTTTTATCGACTCTGAAATCCATAAGGGTGGCGATACTCAGGCGTTTATTACTACTCAGGGTGGAGGTGCTGCCGCAAATGTTGCACGCTGGCTTGCTCACATGGGATGTGACACATTTCTCTGCTCGCGCGTAGCCGATGACACCAACGGCTTAATACTTCAAAAAGAACTCGATGCCTTCAACGTTCGGCATTCAGATTATCGAGTGCCTCATGAGAAAACCGGCACTGTTGTAGTGCTTGTAAGCGAAGATGGCGAGAGAACTATGTTCCCTGACTCTGGATCAAACTCTGGGCTCAGTTCAGCTGATCTTCCTCCATTAGATGGTTTCACAGCTGCTTACCTTTCAGGTTATGCGCTTATCAACTCCCAATCGCGAACAAATGTCCTAGAGATGATTCAAATCCTTAAAGCGAAGGGAATCCCTTTAGTTTTTGATCCAGGGACGGTTGGAGCGCTACGCCGAATTCCAAATAGCATGCTGCAAGAGTGGATACGCATGATGGATATCTTGCTCCTCAATGAAGAAGAGGCTCTTTATATATCGCAGATCAGTGATCTGCATGGCGCCCTCATTGCCCTCGCAACCAAGGCTCCCGTCGTTGTCATCAAACGCGGTGCTGCGGGCGTCACGGCAATTTCAGAGCAGGTCAGGACCGTTGAATTACCTGCCCTGGATGTGGAAGTTATCGATACCACCGGCGCTGGCGACTCTTTTGCTGCCGGTTTTATTGCTTCGTGGTTTGATGAAGGCATTGTGGAGAAGGCCGTTGAGAATGGTATTGCTCAGGCAAGCCGCTGTTGCGCCATGGTAGGAGCTCGTCCACCCCTTGGAAAAGCTAACTAATCCCTTTAGACTCGGCAATCTTATGAATAACAACTCTCACACTGACGTGATCGCTTGGTCTCACATCCATGACCTCGCTAAAGCCGCAATGACCAAGGCTTATGCACCGTATTCGAAGTTTCCAGTTGGCGTCGCAGCCCTAGTAAGTGATGGCCGCTATGTCACTGGGTGCAATGTCGAGAATGCCAGTTATGGCTTGGGACTTTGTGCTGAGTGCAGTTTAGTGTCAGATCTTACGCAAACAGGTGGCGGACGATTGATTGCAGTGGTCTGTGTAGATGCCGCAGGTAATTACCTCGCACCATGTGGACGTTGTCGCCAATTACTCTTTGAGCACGGTGGTCCTGAATTACTCTTAATGACACCAGATGGTCCACAGACAATGGCCACGATGCTTCCTTGGGCTTTTGGACCAGAGAATCTTAAATAGTGCCCACGCTCATCACCGACGAGCAATTTCTTAAAGCTCCCAAGGTTCTACTTCACGATCACAACGATGGGGGCTTGCGCCCGCAGACGATGATTGAGATGGCGCAAGAGTCAGGCTATACAAAGCTTCCCTTCTATGAACCCGATGCACTCCAACGATGGTTTGTTGAAGCCTGCAGTGAGGGCACACTCGAGCTCTACCTGGAAACTTTTGAGCACACGATCTCTCTCATGCAAACGGCTGAGCAGATCATCCGCGTCAATCGGGAGTGCGCCATCGATTTAGCCCGCTCTGGCGTTGTCTACGCTGAAGTTCGAGGCGCCCCCGAACTCTTCACACGTGCAGGACTCACGATCGATCAAGTCATCGAATACACCGTTGAAGGCTATAAACAAGGAATGGCTGAAGCGAAGAGTGAGGGCAACCTGATCCGCGTTGAAGGTCTCCTCTGCGCAATGCGCCATAACGCATTAGCTGATGAGATCGCCGCAAAGGTAATCAAATATCAGGGCCGCGGAATCGTGGGTTTTGATATCGCGGGGCCAGAAATGGGCTTTCCACCAACAGATCACATCAACGCCTTTAACTCCCTTCGTGCCCACGGTGCTCACTACACAATCCACGCCGGTGAAGCTGCTCCCCTGGAGTCAATCGCTCTTGCTGTGCGTGAGTGCAGGACTGACCGAATTGGTCACGGTATTCGCCTCATCGATGACATCTCCTTTGTTGATGGTCACACTCGTTTTGGTGATCTGGCGCAAGAGATTTTCGATAAGCAAATAGCACTTGAGATGGCACCAACATCGAATCTGCAAACCGGTGGTGCTGCCTCATATGCCGATCATCCAATCGGGATCATGAAAGAACTTGGCTTTAATGTCACCATCAATACTGATAATCGCCTGATGAGTAATACCTCTATGGTTGCCGAGATGACGCATATCGCCACTGCTCACAATTGGACGCTGCAAGATCTTCAGGACATTACAGAAAATGCCATCAATGCAGCCTTTATATCTTCCGATGAGATCCATGAAATTCTTGAAGGGCAGATCCGTCCAGGATACGAGAGAGTGGAAAATTTATGATCGACTTCACCAGCACAGATGTCATCAACAATCCCTATCCTCATCTTGCCGAACTTCGCAAGGCAGGCAAACCAATCTGGCACGATGGCCTCGGTCTCTTTCTTGCACCCAATCATCGCGACGCCAATGAAGTACTTCGCAATAAGTCACTTGGTCGGATATTTGTTCCTAAGGAGCCATCTTCAGAGTGGGATGTCTTTAACTATCTTCACTCCGACTCCATCCTCGATAGCGAACCACCAAAACACACCCGGCTGCGCTCTCTTGTGATGAAGGCATTTAATAAGAATCGTATTGAGGCGCTCCGTCCCAATATTGTGGCTCTCACCAACCGCCTCTTAGATGAGATCGAAGCTAAAGGTGGCAGTTTTGACATCATTGCCGACTACGCCGAACCCCTGCCAGTAAAGGTTATTGCTGCTCTCTTAGGCTTTCCGGATGAGGATGAGCACCTCCTTCGTCCCTGGTCACAGTCGATCGTGAAGATGTATGAAGTCAATCCATCTGCGCAACATAAAGAGGAAGCAAAGCGTGCAGCCAATGAATTTGCCGAGTATGTGCACGGCTTGATGCTTTTGCGTAAAGCAGATCCAACAGATGACCTCATCACGGAACTTGCTCAAGTAGAAGAAGCCGGAGAGAAACTCTCAACCCATGAACTGATCGCAACCTGTGTTCTCCTTCTCAATGCTGGCCATGAGGCGAGTGTTAATGGATTTGGTAATGGCATCGTCGCTGCTTTCCAGAATCCTTCTGAATGGGAGAAGCTGCAACAGCAACCTGATGAGATTGCGACGACCGCGATCGAGGAGTTCCTCCGATTCGATGCACCCTTGCAATTCTTCGACCGTACCGCCACTCAAGATCTAGAGATCGGAGGTGTCGCTATCAAAGCGGGCCAGAAGATTGTCAGCCTCCTTGGTTCGGCCAATCGCGATGAAGAGGTCTTCCCCGATGCCGACACAATGAACCTGAGTAGAGAACGCAACCCGCATATCGGCTTTGGCGCAGGAATTCACTTCTGCATTGGTGCGCCATTAGCAAGGCTGGAAATGAGTGTCTCGCTACCAGAACTATTCAAGCGCTTCCCGGCACTTGAGCTTGCAGGAACACCTGTTCGTCGCAACACTTTCTCACTACGAGGGTACGAATCCGTACCAGCAAGGACATCATGAAAAATTTCATTCTCGACGTCGATACCGGAGTAGATGACGCCTTCGCCCTGCTCTTCGCCGCACGCCATCCAGAGATCAATCTTCTTGGCGTCACCTGCGTTGATGGCAATACCAATCTCAAGCAAGTTGTTATCAATACTCTTAAGGTCCTTGACGCCGCCGAAGCTGGCGATATTCCTGTTGGAGTGGGCGCAACACGACCACTCATTGATGAGCCTCGCTATGCCGAACATGTCCACGGAAAAGATGGCTTAGGAGATATGGGCTATCCAGAGTCTGCTCGCAAAGTCGATCCTCGTCCGGCTGTTGAACTTATGCGCGACCTGATTGAAGGATCTAGCGACCCAGTAACACTTATTCCGCTTGCCCCACTTACCAACATCGCGCTCTTCTTGCGTGCTTTCCCAGAAAGTGCCAAGAAGGTCGAACGAATCGTTCTTATGGGTGGATCAGCATCTCAGGGAAATGCAACAGCAACCGCTGAATTCAATATCTGGCATGATCCTGAAGCTGCTGCGATCGTCTTCCAGAGTGGTATCCCCATCACCATGTATGGCCTTGATGTCTTCAATCAACTCCGTATGAATAAATCGTTCTCAGAACGATTGCTGGCAACGAGCCATGCGCCATCAACTTTTGGTGGGCGTCTGATTGATGCGATGCTCTCACGCCTCAACTATGAGATCACACTCGGTGATTATGGCGCTGTTGCGGTTGCTCTCTATCCAGAACTGGCGACTCAAGAGACAATGAAGGTCATGGTTGATACGACCTTTGGACCAAACCGCGGTGCGACGATCTGTGATCATCGCCCAGAAGAGTTCCAAGAGCGCAACTACACAAAGACTTGGCTTGAGCAGAATCCTGGTGTGCAGGTCTGTAAGACAATCAAGGTTGATGAGCTACGCGAACTCTGGATGGAAACGCTCTCTCGTCCTTAAATCCCTATTGGGTGCCAGACCGTCTTCTGCTCCATAAAGGCGAGGATGCGTTGAGGTGATGTCTCGGCTTTAAAGGTCGATATGCGCTTGAGGTTCTCAGTGCCTGCGATACGCAGCTCTTTATCCTGAGCGGCCGTGAGGCCTGAGGCATCGACTGCGTCCACATCCATATGAGAGCCCATCCATGGGGCTAATTCCGCTGTTATACCGGTGAGAATATTGACTACTCCCCCTGGTAGATCACTTGTCGCAAGTACTTCGGCCAAGGTGATAGCAGAGAGTGGCAGCTTCTGGCTTGCAACAACGACAACGGTATTACCAGTTGCAATGATCGGTGCAATGGTTTGTACCAGCCCTAAGAGTGAAGATTTCTGTGGCGCAAAAGCTCCAACAACCCCGATTGGTTCTGGGATGGTGAAGTTATAGAAGGCACCAGAGACTTGGTTCGTAGAACCATAAATAGAACCGATCTTGTCGCACCATCCGGAATACCAAACCCAGGCATCGATCGCTTCCTGAACTTGCTTCTTTGCAGCAGTGGAAGAAATACCTTCAACAGCGACGATCTCGTCAACAAATTGAGCAGCTCGACCTTCCATGATCTCTGCTGCACGATAAAGAATTTGTCCACGGTTAAATGCTGTTGCACCAGACCAGCCAGTGAAGGCTGCGCGTGCTGAAACTACCGCGTCACGTAGATCTTTGCGTGAGGCTTGTGCCGGATTCGCTATGAAAATGCCTTTGGAGTTTGCAATCTCATAGGTGCGACCAGATTCACTGCGTGGGAAAGCTCCCCCGATAAATAACTTATACGTCTTCTTCACATCGATGCGCATTAGTGGTTGCCCTTCAAGTAAGCAGCAAGGCCATGTCGGCCTCCCTCTCGTCCCCAGCCCGATTCTTTATAACCACCGAATGGGCTTGCTGGATCAAATTTATTAAAGGTATTAGCCCAGATAACTCCGGCCTTAAGATGCTTTGCAGTCCACAATATTCTCGAACCTTTATCGGTCCAGATTCCTGCAGAGAGACCAAAGGGGGTGTTATTAGCCTTCTCGATTGCCTCTTGCGGTGTGCGGAAGGTGAGGACAGAGAGCACTGGTCCAAAGATCTCTTCTTGGGCGATGCGGTGGGCCTGTGTAACGCCGGTAAAGATCGTTGGTGGGTACCAGAAACCCTTTGTAGGCAGCTCACATGCTGGGCTCCAGCGTTCAGCACCCTCAAGATCACCAGAATTAGCGAGTTCGTTGATCCTGGCAAGTTGAGCAGATGAGTTAATCGCGCCAAGGTCGGTGTTCTTATCAAGTGGGTTTCCGATGCGAATCATGGAAATACGGCGCTTAAGTTTCTCAATCACCTCATCGTGGATGTTCTCTTGAACCAAGAGGCGTGAGCCAGCACAGCAGACATGACCTTGGTTGAAGAAGATTCCAGAGATGATTCCTTCGACGGTCTCATCAAGTGGTGCATCCTCATAAATAATATTTGCACCCTTGCCACCAAGTTCAAGAGTTGCTGCCTTTTTCGTTCCTGCAATTGCGCGAGCAATACCTTTTCCGACAGCGGTAGAACCTGTGAAGGCAATCTTGTCGATATCTGGATGGTTTACGATGGCAGATCCCGTAGAACCATCGCCGGTGATGATGTTAACGACGCCAGGCGGAAGATCAGCTTGTTGACAGACCTCGGCGAAGAGAAGGGCGGTAAGTGGTGTCGTTTCGGCAGGTTTGAGAACAACAGTATTACCAGTAGCAAGTGCTGGAGCGATCTTCCAGGAGAGCATCAAGAGTGGGAAGTTCCATGGAATAACCTGACCAACAACACCATGTGGCTTAGGAGAAGATCCCATTCCAGCATGCTCTAACTTGTCAGCCCAACCAGCGTGATAGAAGAAGTGTGAAGCGGCAAGTGGGATATCAATATCGCGAGTTTCGCGAATTGGCTTTCCATTATCCATAGTTTCAAGTACTGCGAATTCGCGAGCGCGCTCCTGCAGGATGCGTGCAATACGGAAGAGATACTTCCCGCGTTCAGCCGCAGGCATCTTTGACCAAACTTTGCTGTATGCAGCGCGAGCTGCTGCCACGGCTTTATCAACATCAGATGAGCTGGCAAAGGCAACCTTGGTCAACGTCTCTTCAGTTGCTGGGTTGATTGTCGTGAAGGTCTTGCCACCCTTGGCTGGGACGAACTTGCCATTGATAAAGAGGCCATATTCAGGCTTGATCTTCACAACTGCAGTGGATTCAAGGGCAGGGGCATATTCAAAGGTCATCATCAGTCCAATGTCACGTAGTTAGGTCCAGCGTAGTGTCCATCACGAAGCTTCATTCTCTGCATCAGTAGATCATTAAGCAAGGCGCTCGCCCCGATACGAAAGAGCTGGGGATTGAGCCACTCGGGTCCAGCAGTTTCATTGACGAGAACGAGCTGCTTGATTGCATCTTTAGTTGTTCGAATGCCACCAGCTGGCTTGACGCCAATTTTCACACCAGTCATGGCATACCAATCTCGCACGGCTTCCAGCATCACAAGCACGACTGGTGCCGTTGCTGCAGGTGCCACCTTGCCAGTACTTGTCTTGATGAAATCTGCTCCGGCAGCCATCGCAAGGAACGATGCTTTGCGAACATTGTCGAGCGTGACTAACTCTCCGGTTTCAAGGATTACCTTGAGATGTGCTCGACCCTCGCAGAGAGATTTGATGTATTGAATTTCACTGTAGACCTTCTCGAGATCACCAGAAAGGAAAGCACCGCGGTCAATCACCATATCGATTTCAGCTGCGCCATGAGCAATCGCGTCTTCGGTATCTACTCTTTTCACTTCAAGAGATGCACGCCCTGATGGGAAGGCGGTCGACACTGCAGCAACAGGGATATCCCGACCACCAGCTGCATCAAGATGAGTTCGAGCAATCTTCACCATGTCGTTATAGACACAGATCGCGCCAACATGAGGAACCGTAGGATCACTTGGATCAGGACGCACTGCCTTATTGCAGATCGCCTTGACCTTTCCCGCTGTGTCAGCACCTTCTAGCGTCGTTAAATCGATCATCGAGATCGCCATATCGATGGCCCAGCTCTTGCTCGATGTCTTAATGCTTCGGGTAGCAAGCATTGCAGCGCGAGCCTCAGCCCCGACTTGATCCACGGGAGAGAGCGTCTTAAGGAAACTCTTTATAGAGTTCGCGGTTCCATCAATCACCTGCACCTAGAAAGCATACCCCTATGAATGGCGCTAGAGAAGGTATTTTTCGCCTTCTACTACCGTTGACTCTCACCCCTTTTACCGAGAAAGTTAGCCCTCACTAGCGAAGGAATGAAAAGGATTCTGATGACGCCAACACCGATAATTCTCGACTGCGATCCAGGCCACGATGATGCCATGGCGATGATTCTTGCTGCATATAACCCAGCTATCAATCTCCTGGGAATAACGACGGTTTCAGGAAATGGCATCATCAACAAAGTGACAGAGAATGCGCTTCGAGTGTGTGCACTTGCAAAGATCAACGTTCCCGTCGCACAAGGTGCCGGTGCTTCTCTTCTTGGCGCAGTAGAAGCTGCCTCAGATATCCATGGTGAGACTGCACTCGATGGTGCGCCGCTTCCTGCAGCAACTTTTGCTCTTCAACCTGGACATGGCGTGGATTTAATTGCAAAACTAGTTCGCGAACACCCAGAGAAAGTAACTCTTGTTGCAACTGGACCGTTGACCAATATCGCGCTCTTTCTCAAGATGTATCCAGAACTGCAAGATCGTATTGAGGCCATCGTATTCATGGGCGGAAGTGCGGGCCGTGGAAATCGAACACCATATGCCGAGTTCAATATTTGGATGGACCCAGAAGCCTGTGATGTCGTCCTTAAATCTGGACTTCCGCTGACAATGATTGGTCTTGATGTGACTCACCAAGCGCTGATCACCAAAGAGATCTTCGCTCGCCTTGAGGGGCTCAATACTGAAATTGCCAAAACCCTCTCGGGCCTAATGCGCTTCTTCGCGCAGACGTATAACGATGTCTTCGAGATGCCAGATCCTCCGCTGCATGACCCCATCGCAGTCGCTGTGCTCATCGATAGCACAGTCACCAAGAATCGATTTGTGAATGTTGAGGTCGAACTCAGCGGACTTCATACCCGTGGCGCCACGGTGGTTGATATCTACAGCCGCACTGGGGGCAAAGCCAACGTAGATGTTGCACTTGAGCTCGATTTCGATAAGTTCTGGACGATGATGCTAGATGCTGTGGAGGCTGCAGGGCGCTAGTTACACGCGCACAATACGGCGGGCGTTAGCCCGGGCCTCAAGCATCTCCCACTGCGCAAGATCGGTCGTGAACTCCCCGAGTTCATTCATCTTGCCATTTCCGTGATAATCACTTGACCCTGTCATCGCTAAATCTGCTTTACTGGCGATATCAAAGAGGAGTTGTTGTTGCTCTGGCGTCTGATCACGATGCTTTACCTCAATGCCATCTAAGCCCGCTTCAATATAGGAATCAAAGCTCTCAAGGCTCACAATCCTGCCTCGCAGCGAGGCAAGTGGATGGGCAATCACTGCCACACCACCGGCATCTTTGATTGCGCCAATCGCCACTTCTGGAGTTGGTGAATAGTGCGCAACATAGAAGGGCGAACTATTTGCCAGCCAATCAGAGAAGACTTCATCACGACTCTTTGCTAATCCTTTGGCAACGAGTGCATCAGCAAGATGTGGTCGACCAAGGGTTGCTCCTTCACTCAATTGAGCATGAACTTCTTCAATAGTGATCTCAATCCCAGCGCCATTCATGCGAGCGATAATGCGCTCCATTCGACCGAGTCTGTTATCGCGAGTCTGGGCAAGCATCTCTTGCAACGGCGCATTCGCGCGATCAAAGAGAAGTCCGAGCATGTGCACACTAATTCCATCTTCGGTCTGACAGGAGATCTCTGACCCAAGGACCAGATCCATTCCCGGACGCAGCCATTGGATCGCTTCATCCCACCCAGCAATAGTGTCGTGATCGGTTAAGGCAAGAGTTGTGATCCCTTGCGACATAGCCTTATTAATCAGTTCGCTGGGACGATCGGTGCCATCACTAAAGTTGGAGTGGGTATGCAGATCAATTCTCATTTGGAATTGCGCCCCAATACAAAGATCGAACAACCAATCAAGATGCCAATTACTCCTGGAATGATGCCAGCACTTGGCTTTTGATGAAGCCAGAGCCAGGCAAAGACCGAAGCGACCGGCACTTCAAAGAAGACAATAAGTGAAACAACCACTGGGGAGAGGCGCTTGAGTGAGAGATTAAACATCGTATGGCCAAGAATCTGGGCACCGAGCACTAAGAGGAGAAGCCACAACCACTGAATCTTAGGAAATGCGATGAGCGTGGAGCCAGTAGCGAAGATGACGGGAAAGATGGTTAAAGCGCATACGCCATAACAGACAGTCGTATAGGTCGAGGTGGCAATCTGGGTCTGCACCTTGGAGCCAATCATCACGTAGATGGCGGCAAGGGCTGCGCAGATAATCGCAAAGATATCGCCCTCAAATGCTCGTAGCGAAAGCTTGAGATCAACGCCAGTAATCACCACCACTGAGCTAAATGCGATGAGCATTCCGATCAATGAGAGTCTGGCGATATGGCCACCTTTATGGCGGACGTAGAGCGCACTAAAAATTGGTTGCAGTGCCGTCAGAGCGGTGCCGGCCGCGACGCTGGTGAAACGCATTGCCAAGAAGAAACCAATGAAGTGAAGTGCGAGGAAGACACCAGAGATAGCGGCAACTCTAATTGCACGTCGATGAGCAGCGCTCTTCCACTCCCCTTTGCGAAGGGCAAATGGTGCCATGATGAGTGAGCCGCATAAGTTTCTCCAGAAGATCAGTGTCGGAATAGGCATCACGCTCTTTGCAATGAGCGGGCCAGATGTTCCGATTCCGATAATGCCCAGTAGGAGGATCGGAATATCGCGTCCCTCAGGCAGTGCAGTATGGTCTTGAGTCTTGCTCATCTGTGGCCCCTACCGATTCTTACAAACTGTTAGAAGAACGTGAACCACAGCATCGCGGCAACACATGCGGCAACGATAGCAATGATGATTGTGTAGACAGCACTCATACGGCCTGTTGCAGAGAATTCACCCATGAGGCGCTTATCGCGAGCGATACCAAACATATAAATCAAAAGTGGTAGCAAAAGAACTGCATTAACAATCTGGGAGATAATCAAGATCGTAATAAGTGGCGCACCAGGGATCAGTATGAGAGATGCAGCCAGCACCGTAATCGCGGCAAATGTTGAGTAGAAAAGTGGCGCCTCACTAAAAGAATCATCAAGGGCTGCAGGCCGGCCAGTGAGATCACTGATCGAGTAAGCAGTTGAAAGAGGCAGGATGGAGGCAGCTAAGAGCGCGGCGCCAATAAGGCCAACTGCGAAGAGGTCCTTGGCAAGGGTCCCAGCCAGCGGCTTGAGCGCTGCAGCCGCTTGTGAGGCATCAGTGATATTTGTTATTCCATGTGCATTGAGAGTCGCTGCACAGGTGACAATCACGAAGAATCCGATGACTCCGGTAAGAAGTGAACCAGTCCACACATCGACTCGAAGTAGCTTTAAATCATCTTTAGTTAGACGCTTATCAACGGCATAGGACTGGATGAAGGCCAACCCCCATGGAGCAAGTGTTGTACCAAGAGTCGCAGTCGCTAGATAGATCGCATCGTGGTTGAAAGGTATCGAGGGAACAACCAATCCCTTAAAAGCTGCTCCCCAATGCGGGTGCGACATAAAACCAGCAATGATGTAAGCAAAGAAGACGCCACAGAGCGCGAAGAAGACCTTCTCTACGCGGGCAAAGGATCCACGAAGAACAAGTGCTGAGACCACAATCGCTGCGATCGGAACACTGATGTAACGGGAGAGGCCAAAGAGCTGGCCTGCAGCTGCAATACCAGCGAACTCTGCGGTCATGGTCCCCACATTGGCAATAACAAGTGCACTTGCACTCAAGATGCCAGAGCGAGCCCCATATTTTTGGCGAACAAGTCCAAGTAAGCCTTGACGTGTCACAACACCGATACGTGCACCTAGATCTTGAAAGATAATCAGTGCAATAGTGGAAATTGTCAGAACCCACATCAACCTATAACCGTAATGGGCGCCAAGCTGTGAGTAAGTAGTGATACCTGCTGGATCGTCATCGGAGAGGCCAGCGAGAACTCCAGGACCCATCACTCCTAAGAATGCAGCAAGACGAATCTTCTTTGGTGAGATAGCGCGCTTCTCAGTGGCAGTCTTTGTAGTGCTCATGCGCGACCCTCATCTGACGTCAGCGCATCGACTAAGTCATCTGCAAGGATTCGACCAATTGGTCGTCCCTTGTCATCAACAACGACGATTGATGAACCTCGGTTATTGGAGAACTCTTCAATTACTTCATCAAGGGCGGTATCGATCTTCACAGCGGTTGGGAATGGCGCTGCAATAAGGGTTTCGATCAAGGCGCTGGATTTTGCTGCAACGAGTTCGATCGTCTGAATATGATCGACCAAGCGTCCCTTGGAGTCAACGACGAGGACGCCATCCACGACATCGCGCTCTTTATGGGCAACAAGCAGCTTGATAGCACTTTCCACAGTGTCGGTCTGCTTGATCACGAGCATGTGCGTAGTCATCATTCCGCCAGCAAGCTTCTCATCAAAGGAGATCAGTTCACGCAGCGCCTTTGCAGTGCTCTTATCCATCATCGCCAAGATCGCATCGCGGTGTTCAATTTCAAGGTCACGCAATACCTCTGCAGATTCATCTGGCTCCATGAGCGCAAGAAGTTCGGCAGCACGCTCAGCAGGTAGACCACGAAGCAAGCCTTGAAGATCTTCTTCTTCCATCTCCTCAAGTGCGTCAGCGGCGAGATTTGGATCTAAGAGATCAACAAAAGCACCCTGCTCGCGACCGGCGAGATCTTCAAGCAAATCAGCAAGATCTGCTGGACGCAACTGCGAAAGCTTTGAACGTTGGCCAGCGGTGCGAACGACACCAGTTCCACTGGTGAGGGAGGCAATAGTTGCCCAGTCCACCACATGGTCAGGTGTTGGAAGACGACTCAGTGATCCTGGAAAGAGTCTACGAACAAAGGAGCGGAATGAGATATCAACACCGACCAGGCGAACTTCTTTATCAAGTGTTGCAAGATACAGATCAGAGGAGCGAACCACACGAAGGCCGTCAACATCTACGATCTGGTGATCGAGCACATCAGCATCAAGAAGTGACTCACCATCGCGTCGCTTGAAATCCTCCAAGTTAATCTTGAGAGAGGAGATGCGAATTTCATCATGAGTGAGCACAGAAATCTTCGCGCCATTGATATAGGACTTACGTTGACCAACCTTGACGATCAATCCTGAAACTGGAGGATATGTAGCATCATCGTTTCGAACAACGATATCGACGAGCCGACCAATTTCTCTGCCTGCTTCATCGCGAACCGGACGCCCAATAAGGCCTGATACAGAAACTAATGACTCACGAATAGATTTCTTGGTGAGTGCATTATCTGAGCGACCAACAATCTTCTTCGCCACAGTATTAATCGTGCTGACTGGTGGCGTTTTCATACCCGAATCTTACGTGTGAAGGGTGAGTGGCACTCCCACTAACGAGCGAGGACGCTGCATTAACTTCCCCAAGAGTTCATCTATAGCAAGGCTTGCTGGGGCATCAGGCTTTGCCAGGGTGATCGGCTCCCCGTTATCCCCGCCTTCACGCAGGGCCCCATCGAATGGGATCTGGGCCAAGAGGGCGATCTCACTGCCCACAAGATTTGAGAGGCGGGTCGCTGTTTCTTGGCCACCGCCGGAACCAAAGATAGAGATCGACTCCCCGCAGGTAGGACAGAGGATGTCGCTCATATTTTCAACGACGCCCAAGATGTGTTGCTTGAGTTGGTGGGCGATCCGACCAGCACGTTCTGCAACCTCAGCCGCAGCTATCTGCGGTGTCGTAACAACGAGAATTTCTGATGCCGGCAAGAGCTGGCCAAGTGAGATCGCAATATCGCCAGTTCCTGGTGGAAGATCGAGGAGTAATAGATCTAAGTCGCCCCAATAGGCATCACTTAAGAGCTGTTCTAATACGCGATGCAGAAGTGGACCGCGATAGGCAATTGGGTCAGAACGCTCTGGCTTGAACATCTCCATCGAGACAATCTTGACGCCATAATTTTCAACTGGAATAAAGAATTGATCGATCGCCGTTGGCCTTTGTCCAAGTACTCCCAAAAGGCGAGGAATTGAATGGCCATAGACATCGGCATCGAGGATTCCAACTTTGTAGCCCTTGCGCGCTGCTGCGACTGCCAAATTGGCAGTGACGGAGGACTTGCCGACTCCACCTTTGCCTGATGCAATACCAATCACACGCGTAAGTGAGGATGGATCTGCAAACTGGATCGTCTTATCGCGGCCACCGCGCATTAACTTTTTTACGTTGTTGCGCTGCTCTTCATTCATAGCGCCAAATTCAATGTCAACATTCTTGATGCCGTCAACGCTGAGTACTGCAGCGCGAATATCGCGATCTAAACGATCACGCATGGGGCATCCTGAAATCGTCAGAAGAATATGCACTGCTGCATCAGAGCCATTCACAGATACGGTTTGAACCATGCCAAGTTCAGTGATTGAACGATGGAGTTCAGGGTCTGAGACCTTGCTCAGAGCGCTCTGGATCAGCTCAATAAGAGATTGGTTCATAGGAGATCAGGATCAATCTTTGCGCTTTTGGCGATCTCACGAATCTCCGCGACTGGGACAGCGCCTTCGACCGCCTCATTAAGGGTTTTCGCAATAAATCTCTTGGGGTGCAGATCAGCCACGTTCAGATCCTCGAAGCCAGGTCCAAGGTTTTCTCGCAACTCTTGTGTGGCCTGGGATGTGAGTTCCTTAAATCGACGCACCAACTTTGCTGCATCTGACGCAAGATGTGGCAAGCGATCTGGGCCAACCAAGATGATCCCCAGGACCGCCAGCAAGAGCCACTCCCCTGCTCCAATATTGAACATGGGTGGAGCCTACCTGCTCAGAACTACTTGCCGGCAATCAAGGTGAGAGCTGCGCTGAGGGTTGAAGTTCCTCGCTGGAATTTCACAATAACGCGATCTCCAACATTGTGGGCTCTAATTGCAACCACTAGTTCATTTGATGTTGCGATGGCTTTGCCATCAAATTCAATGATCACATCTCCAGCACGTAATCCAGCCTTGGCGGCAGGACCACCAGCAAGAATTGGAGTGCCATGGGTTGTGATGCGAGCACCAACCCCAGAGAAGCTGGTGTCGACTGACACTCCCATAATCGGATAGGTCGCCTTGCCAGTCTTGATAATCTGTTCGGCTGTCTTCTTGGCTTGATTGATAGGAATTGCAAAACCTAGCCCAATAGATCCTGATTGGCTTGCATAGTTTGTTCCAAGGGATGCAATCGCAGAATTCACACCAATCACAGCGCCATTCACATCAACAAGTGGTCCACCAGAGTTTCCTGGGTTGATTGCGGCATCAGTCTGCAGGGCATTAATGAAAGAGTTTTCTCCCGTTCCGCCACCTGAGGTCACCGGACGATTCTTTGCAGAGATGATTCCTGATGTCACAGTTCCTGCCAGACCAAGTGGTGAGCCAATTGCAATAACGGTGTCTCCTACTTGGATTGAGTCGGAGTTGCCAAGTTGAAGTGCTGGTGCATCGGTTACTTCAATCTTCAAAACGGCGAGATCATACGATGCATCTCGGCCAATGAGTGTCGCTGGATAGCTCTTACCATTTTCAAGATTTACGGTAATTGATCCACCGCTAGTCACGGCACCTTCAACGACGTGATTATTGGTGAGGATTGTGCCATTGCTTTGAATGAAGAATCCAGAACCAGTATCGCCACCTGATGGC
>CAIJKC010000014.1 GCA_903821145.1 uncultured Actinomycetes bacterium
GAAGTACTCCAACTGACGAAGAGCGCCAGCCCTGGTTGTGGCCCAGGTCGTAGCAGGGGCGATCCCAAAGCGATCGGCCACCTCTTGATCAATCGCATCGACCTCATGTACCAAGTACGGCGGGTAGGTGTAGTTCTTGGGTGGCGGGAGGCGGTTCTCCTTATCGAAATTCCAATGGCCACCTACTGGTGCGCCATTGTCGACCAGAATCCCAAGTCGAAGACGCTGGGCCCGATAGAAGTTCTCCATGAGAAAACTTTTCTGCTTCTGCGCCCAGAGCGTGAAGAGTGAGCGAGAGGTCAAAAAGAAATCATTCTCTCCATACTCCACACCAAACTCTTTGAGTTGATTGAAGAGTCGGTGCGAGGATGGTTCTGCGGTAAGAATAGGTAGCCCTGGATAGTCACTCTGCATCTGCTTGAGCCCATCGATGGTCGTTTCAGCCTGGATGTAGGAGACCGTAAAACCTTGATTACGGAGCTCTTGTGCAAAATGGAGAGCTGATGAGACCAAGAAATAGAGCCGAACTTTATGCCAGTTGCCTTCTTCGACCATTCGCTTACTTTCAACCAAGACGATCAGATCACTCTGTGGGTCAGCCTCTGCCAAGACGCCGTATCCAGCATTGAGGTGATCAAAAGGGATATAGAGAATGCGCTTCACTTACCACCGCATTTCTTGCTGCAGTACTTCACCTGATCCCAGTCACGGGCCCACTTCTTGCGCCATTCAAATTCCAGGCCACAGGTAGCGCAGACTTTGGGTGCAAAGCCATTCTTCACTTGTGCTACTCGAGCCATAGATAAAGTCTAGGGGGAGCGATCTATACTTGAAGGATAAGAGGAAAAGGGGCTCTCAAAGAATGCTTTCGCTGGGAATGATTACGATTGTGGTCGATGACTATGACAGTGCGATCGCCCACTTCGTTGGCGATATTGGCTTTACTCTCATGGAAGACACCCTCCTTTCACCTGAAAAACGCTGGGTAGTTGTTTCACCCGGACCAAGTGGTGCGAAGATCCTTTTGGCAAAGGCAAGCAATGATGTGCAGGCTGCTGCCATTGGAAACTCAACGGGAGGTCGAGTCGGCTTCTTCCTCTACACCACAGACTTTCACCAGACCCATCAAGGGCTGATAGAAAAAGGCGTTGAGATGACCGAATCACCTCGCCACGAGGAGTTCGGGATGGTCGTCGTCTTTAAGGATAAATACGGAAATAAGTGGGACTTGATCGAAGAGAAACGTTAGTGACTATTTAACGGGTCTCCACATTTCCTTTGGCGATATGGAGGCGCTTACCCGCTTTATTGGCGACGCTTGAATCATGAGTCACGAGAATTACCGTGATGCCCTTCTCTTTGTTGAGAGCGACAAGGAGTTCGATAATTTGATCGCGCGTATCTTCATCAAGGTTGCCAGTTGGTTCATCGGCCAAAATGACCTCTGGATTCTTTACCAAGGCACGGGCGATCGCTACGCGTTGTTGTTGTCCACCAGAGAGTTCGGCAGGAAGGTGATCTGCGCGATCTGAGAGGGAGACAAGTTCGAGTGCAGCTAATGCACGCTCTCTACTCTCGGCTTTGCCTTCACCCGATGGCACCAAAGCAGTTTGAACGTTTTCCAACGCGGTCAGGGTAGGAATCAGATTGTAATTCTGAAAAATAAAGCCAATGTTCTTAGCTCTCACCTCGGTGAGCTTTGCTTCACTTAAGGTCTCGAGCGGTTGATCCACGAGAGTGATAGAGCCACTTGTTGGTTGATCTAACCCACCGAGCATCTGAAGAAGTGTTGATTTTCCACCGCCGGTTGGCCCTTGGATAGAGACAAACTCACCACGAGCAATCTCGAGGTTCACGCCCTTGAGGGCTGCGACGAGCTTTCCTTTTTGCTTATATGTCTTAGTGAGATCTTTGAGTAAATAGAGATGTGAAGTGGTCATTATGCGACGCTCCTTAGTGCTACTGCTGGGCTCAATTTAGATGCGCGCCAACTTCCGTATGTACCTGCAATCAAGCCACCTGCGAGAGCAATCAATACACCGATTACCAAGGTTGAGAAGTTCATCCCAATATGTAACTTCAGTGTTGTGGCATTTGCTGCCGCGCGACCAAAGCCAGTACCGCGACCACCAAATCCACCTGCGGGAGGGGTGAATCCACCCGCAGGCGCAGTGAGGCCACCTGCTGGCGGTGTAAAGCCACCAGCACCACCACCAAATCGCCGAGGTGAAGCAAGGGAGGCTGAAAGAGTAGGGGCGACTGCATTCACAATAAAGATGCC
>CAIJKC010000015.1 GCA_903821145.1 uncultured Actinomycetes bacterium
ACACGTATATTTAATCTGGCCTACGGTTGAAGTCAGGCCGGCTTTAGTGCACGTGGCACCTGCCTTTGTGGCGGCAAAGGCGTGAATCGGAGTTAGCCCAAGTAAGGCTAGAGAGAGGATGGTGAGGGCTCTACGCATCCTCACAAGGTACAGGTAGTCAAGGTGAGAGAAGAGAGAGGCACGACTAGGTATAAATTGTTCATAAATTTATCCGCCGACTCTTGCTATGGGCCCCGAGCAAGAATAGGTTTTTCCTAGCCAAATTGGCTCTTCCCGAATGTGAGGCATTGAGATGGACTCCAAAGTTCACGACGAACGACTTGCTCTAGAAGCACCACTTTTTGCAAATAATTTTCGTGGGGTTGCCTTCTTTAATGCGGGCATTGTGGCAATCGTTGCCTTTGCTCACCTCACATCAAAAGGGAAGCTCTGCCTGGCCATCATCACGGGATTAATCAACTTCGCCTTCTTCTTATTTTCTGACACCGCTATCCAAGCGCTAGCCTCGATCGCCAAAGATGCTGGAGATGAGAGATCTGCCTACTTTGCCAACTTCCGGGGCCAGCCTTGGATCCTCTTCCGAGCAGTAAGCGCCATAGTCTCGATTGCCGTCGTGGTCTTTGAGATCATCTTTATCTACGCGTGAGCGCCCAAGTACAGGCGCAATTCCACAGAACCTTCTCAGCCTGAATTAACCGAAAAGAGTGGAATTAAGGCCGTAGGCCCTGAGATAGTTGGGTTATGAAAACATCATCAAAGTCAATCGCAGCACTTCTCGGAGCCGCAGCCATCGTTGCCACTCCAGCACTCGCATTCGCTGACTCAACACCAGCACCTGCTGCAACTCATGCACCTTCCGCTGCTGCGCAAGCTCGTCACGCAGCTGTAGCAGCTCGTCACGCAGCACGTACCGCTGCCAATGATGCGCTCAAGAGTGCACTCGCTTCTGCAACAACAAAGGCAGACCGAGTCGCAGCGCGCGCTGCCCACAAAGCGGCAATTGCTGCACTTCCTGCCAAACCTGTGAAGCCAGTGAAGCCAACCAAATAATTTAAATAACTTCCAAGAGCCGGGGCTAACCACCCCGGCTCTTCCATTTCCTCACCACTTCTTCTTGGTTTTGCCAACAACGAGTGAGAGGGAGATGCAATGGGTAAGCGGGTTTTTGCCAACTATTACTTCCGGGCGAAGTTTGGCCAAGGAGTGAAGGCAAGTAAATATATTGATGAGCTCAAGGCCGAGGCACTCAATCTCGGCATCAGTGACGTTATCGTCGGAACAGTTGAGATTGGTCATAATTCTCCATCGACTTATGTCTCCTTAGTATTTGAGAGTGCAGATGCATATGGCCGCCAATGGGGTGGCGGGTCAGAGTATGAAGCGAAGAGCGCGGCATGGCTTGCAATCTGGAAGAGAATTAACGAAGAACCAACACAGGTCTGGGAACGCGTCGGATCAGATCTGATCTACGAGAAGTAAAAAATAAGTCATCCAAAATTTAACCTGAAGAACCAACAGAGAAGAGTGAAAATATGAGTGTTGAACTAGAGAATATTGTCACCCAACTATTCAAGTCAGTAGACGACCTAGACATCCCAAATGTCGTGAAATGGTTCGCCGATGATATTCAAATGGTTGAGGAAATTTCAGGAAAATGGACTCGGGGAAAAAATCATGCCGAGAAAGCTTTTCTAGATGGACTTGAAGTGGCCTCTGATATTCATTCAAAAGGCTCAGAGTTCTACACAGTCATGACAGAGGAGTCAGCTCTGCTCACATGCCTGTTAACCCAGACCTACATCTATAAAGGTAATCCGGTCTCGATAGTCGCCCCTACAACCGTTGCTTTTCGACGGGAAAATGGTGAGTGGAAGATAATTCTGCTCCACTCCCTTCCGCTTGCATAAGCGCGAAGAAAGCAGCACTGCATACTAGAAAGAATGCATACTCAATGCATGCTTTTTTGGCGTAACAACCGCTCTCGCCGTCGTATAGACTCTCCCACTGAGCGTGAAAGCGCTCGTGGGGCCTATAGCTCAGTCGGTAGAGCAACGGACTTTTAATCCGTGGGTCGACGGTTCGAGCCCGTCTGGGCCCACTTATGCCAGACCAACTTCTCATCGAAATCCGAGTTCGTCCCAATGCCTCCCGAAATAAGGTGGGCGGAGTTGCGGGCGATCCACCTCGGTTAGTTGTGGCGGTTCAAGCACCAGCTGTTGATGGGAAAGCGAACGCTGCCGTGATTAAAGAGTTGGCCAAGGCTTTTGATCTGCGTACTAGTGCTTTC
>CAIJKC010000016.1 GCA_903821145.1 uncultured Actinomycetes bacterium
CAGAAATAATATGATCAATTATCTCGGGCCAGAGTTCAGATAGCTCAATACGTTCACGCTCAGAACGACGCCTCATCACTATTCTTGGTATGAAAAATGGCACTAAGGTAAGAGGAATGACAAATAGCAATGATCGAGTGATGGCTAAAGCTATAAAGCCAAAGAAGCAGGCAAGGAGCGTGCTTGGATTTCGTGACACATATTTTTGAGCGACTAACCGATCGTTCAATAATCTGCGCCTCACATCGCATCCAGATTCATTCGGCGGGTCAGTACTCTGCGTGGATCTCCTAATCCCGCAACATAGAGACCTTCACGCAGTGAGAAGAGTGGCTCAGTTTCAACTCTTCCATTCTCAACTCTCCCGGTCACCGCAAGGACTTCAACGATTCTTCGCGCACCAGCTCCCCGTTCTTCCCCCGAGCCAGATTGTGTTGAATTTGTCTTTTCAGATGCTCGCGTAATAGTTGTGTGAACGACCATATCGATAGAGGCAGCAACAATTGGGGTCACGAAGTCGTGCGAGATGTTTTTGCCAGCTAAGAGCGGCAGGGTTTGTAATTTAGCAATCGCATCTTTCGCCGAATTCGCATGAATGGTCGCCATCCCAGGAATCCCGGAGTTGAGAGCTATCAATAGATCCAGGGATTCCGCTTCTCGTATCTCCCCGACCACCAGTTGCGAAGGCCGCATTCGAAGTGCTTCTTTAATCAAACGTCTGAGCGGGATCTCGCCCTCCCCCTGCATATTTGCAGGTCGTGTTTGCAGGGCAACGCAATCAGAGACTCTTGGCTTTAATTCGAAAACCTCTTCAATTGTCACAACACGATTGCCCGCGGGAACAGCACTCACCAATGCATTGAGTAGCGTGGTTTTGCCGGCTTGGGTGGACCCGCTCACCAAAATGTTCAAACCCGATGCGACTGCCTCTGAGAGGAAAAAGGCGAGCTGGGAGGTCATGACTCCTATGCTCGCTAACTCTCCCAAAGATTTTCCCCGGAGCAAGTGCTTGCGAATATTTACCGCCCAGTGAGCGGCCGTGACCTCTGGAATCGCAACATGTAATCGGCTTCCATCCGGAAGTCTGGCATCCACGAAAGGATGGGAGAGATCAAGCCGTCGCCCACCCCACATCAGCAATCGTTCAACTAATTCCCGAACTTCTTCGCCGCTCATCACCAAATTCGTCAATTCGCTCACACCAGCACGAGCAACAAAGATTCGGTGAGGCGAGTTGATCCATAGCTCTTCTATCGTTGGATCGTTGATTAGCTCTGAGAGCTTCCCGAACTCTGATGTAGCGTGGTTATTCATAAGCGAAGGAAAGCAAAATGCCCTCGCTTGACATCCTGTATCCACAGGAGATGGGCCAGCCAGCACGTAATAAGCACACAGATGCACATCCTGATCACGGCAGGCAACCTTATTTCCGATTACAGTTACGACATGCCCGCAGTCACCCGATCAAAGATCGCCCTTATCGCGGTTACTGCACTCTCGCTCTTCCTATTGACCGCTTGTGGGCCAGCCAATCCCGATCTGCGACCGGAAGATTCAAAGTTGCGCGATGGGATCACTCTTCTGATGAAAGATCTCATCTCCAATCATCCACAGATGCTGAATTGGAAGCAGGCTGCAGTTGATGCACAACTAAGCAAACCACTTCCTCTTGGAATATCGACTCCAGCCGGTTGGAAATTAACCTGGGCAAATGCAGCCAACGGGGAACTTCCTTACGTTTATGTTCCGTGGAGCCTGACTGGTAATTATCCGAATCACTTTACTGCAGATAATGCGACCTACAAGGGTGGAACGGCCGTCACCAGCACAATCATCCAAAACCTTTCAAGGCAACAATTCGGTGATGATTATTACTTTGCGGCAATGGTCGATGTGAGATATTCCGCAATTGATAAGCACTGGATGATCTTCACAACAGTGCCATATCTTCCTGTTACAGATAATGCTTACGGATGGGCAACCCCATCTCAAGGAAGTTGGAAGATCCAAGACTTTGGAACTGCGCTCGTTGGATGTGGAAAAGTTCCATCCGCAGTGCAGTCAGAATTTGGGCTCAGCTGTCCAAAGAAGTAATGACTTAACCGCGCTCCATTACGAACGTTCTAATTCCTTTATGTATCCCTCTTTACAGCCCTCCATACAGAAGTAATACATCTTGCCTTCATGCAAGTAAGAGGCAGGGGCATCGCTCTTACGAACCTGCATTCCACAGATTGGATCTTGAGCAAAATCGCTGGTTTCTGATTCCACTGGCCTCTTATAAAAATAGTAAATAACACAGGCAAGAAGTAGCGCTACTGCGTTGAGAATAGTTGTCGCATTAAGACCAAAGTGCTTCTGGCCCATGGCCATGCTCGCTCGTGATGGACTTTGGTGAATGGCCTGAAATATGCCCTCGGTAACAAGGCCACTCACGCTCATAATTGCCCAGAAGACCAGAGTGAGCTTTATTGCGACTTTGGTGCCGTAATACTTTCGATAGATCATCACAAGCGGCAATGAGATTAAATCCGCAAAGATAAATGCGATCACTCCCCCAAAGGTGATCCCGGCCTTCCAAAGCGCTGCCGCAAGCGGAACATTGCCAACTGAGCAGACAAAAGAGATAAAGGCTAGGAAGGGGCCGATAATGACATTCTCGATTGTTGACCAGGTGCCATGTCCTGAGAGGAAGAGCGCTCGCCAAAAGGAGAATGGAATCACTGTCATGGCAAGTCCGGCCACGATGAAACCTACGATTAACTCCCATCGCAGCATGATGAAATCGCCCACAGTAAAGCCGGCAGAGGCGCTGAGTTTGGAAGATAGAGAGCCATGTGTGTTTTCATCTTCCGACGAAACTTC
>CAIJKC010000017.1 GCA_903821145.1 uncultured Actinomycetes bacterium
CTCGCTCTCTTGGGCCGGAGCAACCCCATTGGTATCGCAATCGCCGCTTTCTTCTGGTCATTCCTCGAGCAAGCTGCGCCTGCCTTGGATCTCAACGGCATTCCTAAAGAGATCGTCATGATGATGCAAGGAACAATCATCCTGGCAACAGTCACTGCTTATGAAATTGTTAAGCGAATTACACGTCGTCAACAGCAACGCCTGGTTGGAGCCTCCGAAGCCCCACGGGTCGAAGCTGCTGAGAAGGGAGATAAGAAATGAGTAACTCCCAAGCAGGCACAAAATCGATCGGTAATCGCCTTTGGAAGATCATCACATCGCCATCGCGGATGATGCTCACCGTTGGTGCCGTGGTCATCTTGGTCTCACTCGTACGTCAATTCACTGGTGTTGATGACATCACATCCCCAGGTGCGACCGGTGCAACTATTCGATTTACGATTCCAATCTTGATGGCAGGACTTGGTGGCCTCTGGGCCGAACGTTCTGGCGTCATTAATATCGGACTTGAAGGAATGATGATTCTCGGCACCTGGTTTGGTGCATGGTTCGGTTTTCTCTATGGGCCATGGGTTGGAATCTTCGCCGGCGCCATCGGTGGCGCAATTGCAGGTCTGCTTCACGCAGTCCTCACAGTCCGTGTTGGAATTGATCAAGCGGTCTCTGGTCTTGCGATTAACTTGCTCGGTGCCGGAACTGCTCGCTTCCTCTCTGGCGTCTTCTTTATTGGCAAAGGCGGAGATGTAAACATCTCACCTCAAGTAAACTCGACTGGTTCATTTACCGTCCCAGGTTTGAGTCCATTTCTTACCTCTCTCGCTCATAGACATATTCTCGTTATCTCAGATATCGCAGGCGTAAGTGCTGGTCTTGTCACAAAGATCAATTGGGCCTCACTTGTGATGTTCTTGGCCTTGCCTCTGACAGCGTGGATTCTTTGGAAGACCCGTTTTGGTCTTCGGATGCGCTTTTGTGGTGAGAACCCAGTCGCAGCTGAATCATTAGGTGTGAACGTGTATCGCACCCGCTTCATCGCTTTGGCAGTATCTGGTGGCCTCGCTGGTCTTGGTGGCGCTTATATCTCCATCGTCTCGACCGGAAATTACCTGGAAGGCCAGACCGCAGGACGCGGTTATATCGGTCTTGCTGCAGTGATCTTTGGTAACTGGACACCTGCCGGTGTTCTGGGTGGATCCGTTCTCTTTGGTCTCACTGATGCATTGCGCGTTCGCCAATCAACATCGGTGCACGCACTCCTTCTCATTGTGATCTCACTTGCAGCCGTATATAGCTTGACCAAACTTCGCAAGAAGGATTGGAAGGGCTTCATCATCAATATTGCGATAGCAGGTCTGGTCCTTGCTTATTACATGATCAATAAGGTTGTTCCGGACGAATTTGTTACCTTCTTCCCTAACCTCACCACGATCTTGGTTCTCGCATTTCTATCGCAACGATTGCGGCCGCCTGCCATGGCTGGTGCCCCGTACCGAAAGGGAGAGGAAGGATAACCAATGCCACCTTTGGATTTTTGGGAGTCTAAAGTTCTCAAGAGTCTTGACCCCGTCGTTAAAAATTCGACGCTCGTAAAGGTCAACGAAGCGAAGATCGCAGAAGTCGCTTCATGGATGGCATATGAAGAGTTTGCAAAGCCAGATGGCTCCTCACTCTTCAACTTTGGTGATGATCCGGATTTCTTGATGGATCTCACTCTCACGGTGAATACGATGAATTTCGCATTCACCAACTTTGATACCGGCATTAAGTATGAGAGTGACTACAACGGTCATCGTTATAGTGATTCAGAGGCGATGATGGCAAACCTTCATCGAGCAGTTGCAGAGGGCATTCCATTTTTCGATGGTGCATACCAAGCGAAGATGGTTCGTGCTGATCTCGAAGGTGTCTTCCAAGGCACGATTGAGATGCCGATGCTTGATGAGCGGGTAAAGATCTTCAATGAAGTCGGAGAGATCCTCGTCGCCAAATACGGTGGAAAGTGGCACAACTTCGTTCGATCCTGTGCACCACGGCTTTATGCTGATGGCAATGGCATTCTTGAGCGCCTCACGACGGAGTTTCCACGCTTCGCCGATATCTCTGAGTACCAGGGCTCGCAGATCCAGCTCTATAAACTCCCACAACTTGGAATCTGGGGAATGCACCTAGCCCTTATGCCACGTAAGGCCTGGGCGTTAGAAGATGCACACTTACTTACCGCCTTTGCCGACTACATCGTTCCAGTCGGACTTCGCGTCATGGGGATCTTTGAATATGCCCCAGAGCTCGAGGCACAGATCAACTCCCTGACAGAAGTGCCTCGAGATAGCGCTGCAGAAGTTGAGATTCGTGCCAATTCCATCTACGCCATTGCCAGACTGACTGATGAGATCAATGCTCGTCGGGTTGGTTTGGAGCCGTTGCTGATGCCGCAGGTTGATTTCCGATTGTGGAAGGCCTATCACGCAACGCATTGGCCTCACCACCTTACGAGAACGGTGATGTATTAATGAAAATCTACTTTGCTGGCCCACTCTTCACACCCTATGAGAGAACTTTTATCGACCAATGCGCGGCAAGACTGCGTGCGGAAGGAATGGAAGTCTTTGTTCCTCACGAGATTCCACTGCCTGATCCAATAACACCAGCCTTTATCTTCGATGTAGATTCGCAAGCGGTTCTCGGCGCACATGCAGTGCTGGCTCTTCTCGATGGCCCGATGGTCGATGATGGTACGGCTGTTGAAATTGGCATCTTCTGGAGTGCGATGAGTACTGACTCCACAAAGAAGGGAATCGTGGGACTTGTTACCGATACTCGCGTGATTCGAGATCGCAATATGATCGATGGCAAGGGTATCAATCTCTTTGTTCGCGGTTGTATTGAAGATCGGGGCTCACTCGTC
>CAIJKC010000018.1 GCA_903821145.1 uncultured Actinomycetes bacterium
ATCGCGGGTAATAGAAGCTAGTTAGCAAAAATTCTTCTAGTTAGATACATCTCGTCGCTTGAAGAGCAGTGAAACGATCGCACCGCTCACGATCAGATATATGGCATCCATGATAAGTGAATGCTGATAGGTGAATGTGAAGTTCTGTGTTGTTGTGAGATTGGTGATGTTCTGCCCAGGAAGCCACTTTGCAGTGCTGGTCACAAGACCTGCCAAGATATTTTCTAGGATCAAGAACCAGATCACACCTGTTGCAATCGCACTAATCGGTGAGCGAAAGAGCAGTCCAAGGATCATGCCAACGGTTCCAAATGAGGCAACGCTCAAGAGAACATTGCCAAGAGCTGTAGCAAGAGCGGTGATGCCAGCACTTGTCGTCCAGGATGAGGTTGTGACGTGAGCATGTGGTGCTAGAAGGTAGGCAATCGCCACGCTAGATGCCAGCGATAAGAGAACCATCAACACAGCAAAGAGCACCATCGAAATGTATTTGCCGGCCAAGATCTTCATGCGCCCTGGTTGGCGAACGAGGAGATTGCGAAGAGTGCCGTATGTGTACTCCTGCGCTGTTTGAGAGGCGAAGATGCAGAGCGCAACAATTCCAAGCAGGAATGCAACGATGCTAAAGCCATAGACAATTCCCTTTGGCGTACTGAGAAATTGCGCCGTCACCATCTCACCGCTTCGACCATTTCCCTTGGGATCGCCAACCCGCCAGAAGGTAAGGAAGGTGAAGAGAGCCGTCAGTAGGGTGACGATTGCCATGGTGGAGAGGAGCAGTGTTGGCCGGCGCAGCTTGCGCATCTCAGCCCAGATGACATTGATCATTTGCTATCTCCTGTCATTTCAAAGAAGGTCTCTTCTAAGGTTGGAAGTACAGATGTCAGGGAAGCGAGGGTGATACCCGCGTCGAAGGCGAGGCGATTGAGTGTTGGCGCCCACTCTGCTGGACTCAAGATATGTGCTGCGCCATCTATCACAGAGACTGAGTGCTCACTCTTCTTAGCAATATCGACGAGCTTGTTGAGATCAACCGCATATTCAGGCTTTGCAATCAAGACTGGTTGCTGAGCTGAGAGGAGATCTGCGGTGCGGCCATTGAAGATGACCTTGCCTTCACGCAACATCACCAGGTGCTCGGCAATCATTTCAAGTTCGGAGAGTAAGTGGGAGGAGACGAAGACGCTGGTGCCACCTTGTGCAAGATCTTTGATGAGCGAGCGCACCTCATGAATTCCATTGGGATCAAGACCATTGGTTGGTTCATCGAGCACGAGAAGTTTTGGATTGGGAAGGAGCGCTGCTGCAATACCAAGTCGCTGCTTCATGCCTAATGAATATGTCTTGAACTTTGAACCACCGCGATCACCAAGTCCCACACGTTCAAGAAGTGGATCAACGATCTCTTGATCAAAGCCACCGAGGGAGGCGAGAACGCGAAGATTCTCACGGCCGGAGAGTGCTGGGTAGAAAGCTGGCCCTTCAATCATCGCTCCCACTCGTGGCAGATACTTCTCAGGGTGTGTGATCTGCTCACCAAGTACGGTGCCAGTTCCGCCCGTTGGTGTGATGAGCCCTAAAAGCATGCGGATTGTTGTTGTCTTGCCTGAGCCATTGGGGCCGACAAATCCGCAGACGGTGCCTAGGGGAACAGTGAAGGTGGCATGTGAGAGCGCCGCCCTCTCCCCATATACCTTCGTGAGATCTGTGACTGAGATAGCAAGATCTGTGCTCTTAACGCTGTTAGCCATGCGAACAGGCTAGCGCGTATCATGAGCACATGAGTGAATCAGAGCGCCCATGGGGATATCGCGAGCAAACTCACGGCAAAAACCCAGATTGGCAACTCCATCCCGATACCGAGAGCGTTCGCGCTGGTCTTGCCCGTTCAGGTTTTGGTGAGACAGGTGAGGCTCTCTATCTCACCTCTGGCTTCACCTATGGATCAGCGGAAGAAGCAGTTGCCTCCTTTGCTGATGAGACCGATCACTACCTCTATAGCCGCTTTCACAATCCAACTGTCTCTGTCTTCGAGAAGCGATTAGCTGCGATTGAGGGAGCCGAACTCTGCGTGGCAACCGGCTCTGGTATGTCAGCAATGTTCGCCTCTATCGCCTGTTTGGTTTCACAAGGTGATCACGTTGTTGCATCTGCGTCGATGTTTAGCTCCTGCTATGTCGTCCTCTCAGAGATCTTGCCAAAGTGGGGCGTCACTGTTGAATTTGTAAAGGGATCTGAGAAGGCCGACTGGGAGAAGGCTCTCAATCGTCCAACGAAGGCGGTCTTCATTGAGACGCCAAGTAATCCAATGCTTGAGATCGTTGATATCGCCATGGTGAGCGAGCTCGCCCATAAAGTTGGTGCAACAGTGATCGTTGACAACGTCATGGCCTCACCGATTTTGCAGAAGCCCCTTCAGCACGGCGCAGATGTGATCATGTATTCGGCGACAAAACATATTGATGGTCAAGGTCGTGTTCTCGGTGGTGCCATTCTCGGTAGCGCTGACTACATCCTCAACCAGTTGCAACCCTTCACTCGTCACACCGGCCCTAACCTCAGCGCATTCAATGCCTGGGTATTACTTAAATCTCTTGAGACCCTTGGCATGCGCGTTGAACGGATGAACTCCAATGCTCAAGCAGTTGCTGAGTTCCTCTCCTCTCACCCGAAGGTTGAAGCGGTGAACTATCCAGGGCTGAAGAGCCATCCAGGCTATGAGATCAATTCCCGCCAGATGAGCGGTGGTGGAACCACGATGAGTCTGAGCCTTAAAGGTGGCCAGAGCGCACTCTTTGAAGCCATGAATAAGCTCGTTGTTATCGATATCTCCAACAACTTAGGCGATAGCAAATCACTGATTACTCATCCGGCATCGACGACCCATCGCCGTCTCTCACCTGAAATTCGCGCAGATCTCGGTATTACTGATTCTCTTGCACGGCTATCTGTGGGACTTGAGCACTCATCTGATCTGATTCGCGATCTTGAGATCGCACTCGGGTAACGAGATTACTTCAGCAATACTCCCGCAACGAGCAGGACTGAGTAAGCACTCAAATAGGTGATGGACCAATGGAAGAGCTTTGCTGCTGATTTCTCAGATTCTGGGCTATTGATCTTGGTGAGCGTTGTTCCGAATCCAAGTGCCAAGATAAATGTGATTGCGGCGGTCCACCATGGCAGGTGTGCGCTTTGAACCACAGCCAAGGATGTGAGAAACATTCCCGTGGTGTGAAAGAGCATCTGCATCTGAACATTACGTAACGTTGCAACCACGGGCAGCATCGGAATACCGGCGGCTGCATAATCATCCTTATATTTAATTGCCAGGGCCCAGAAGTGTGGTGGAGTCCAGAAGAAGATCAGTGCAAAAAATAACCAGGCAGTCAGTGAGAGTGAATTAGTGACTGCTGCCCAGCCGATAAGCACTGGCATACATCCTGCGATACCACCCCAGACAATGTTTTGGGATGTGCGACGCTTGAGTCCCATCGTGTAGAAGAAGACGTAGAAGGCGATAGCAAGCGCGGTGAGGATTGTTGCCCAAACTGTGGTGAAGATATAGAAGATGGCAAGTGAGATGACGGTGATC
>CAIJKC010000019.1 GCA_903821145.1 uncultured Actinomycetes bacterium
CCAGAAATGTACGCCAGAGTAGAGAAGGCTGCATTAGGAATATATAGAACTTGAATAAGGAGGAAGAGAAATCCCCCAACAATCCCAGGAGCAACGACTACACCGAGATCATGGAGAACGCTCCAGTGAACGGCAAGTGAGACGGTCATGAGAAGTGCTGATAGGCCCCAGAACATCAGGATGGTGTGGAAGGCAAAGCGCAGATAACGATTCTCTGCAGCTTTGAAATCATAGGTCGCCATATAGGAGATAGGGAAAGTAAAGAGCGGCACCAAATACCAGAGTGGCTTGATGCCACCACTGCGGGAGAGAAGTGCAAGTATCGATGCAATGAGGGAATATGCGAGTGCAAAGAAGAATCGTGCACCTTCGACTTTTGGAAGAGCGGCTTTTACCTTAGGAAAACTCTTGCGAATTGCCCAGACAGGAAAGATCAACGCCCCCAGCGGCAAGATGGTGAGCGCACCAGCTACTGGTTTACTAGAAATCGTCATGTGAAATGGCACAAGGTGGGCGCCAAGCCAGATCCAGACTGAACCGCGAAGCGGGTCTGTGGTATTTCCTGATTGGCTTCCAGCAGTTGCCCAAGCAAAGAGTGAGATAAAGCTTGCTGGAAAGAGCGTTAAAGCGACGGCCCGCGCGGCCTGTTGAAGAGAGACCGCGAGGCTGCGCTTTAGCATCAGTGCTTCTTAGATCCGTTAAGCAAGCAGCTTGCGCATCAATGCAGCGGTCTCACTCGGTGTCTTGCCGACTGCGACTCCTGCGGCTTCAAGTGCTTCCTTCTTCGCCTGCGCCGTTCCGGATGAACCCGAAACAATTGCACCAGCGTGTCCCATTGTCTTTCCTTCTGGAGCAGTAAAGCCTGCAACATAACCAACAACTGGTTTTGTGACATATTCCTTGATGAAGGCAGCAGCACGCTCTTCAGCATCTCCACCAATTTCACCAATCATGACAATCGCTTCCGTCTCAGGATCATCCTGGAAGGCGCGAAGTGCGTCGATATGAGTGGTTCCGATGATTGGATCGCCACCGATACCTATCGCAGTCGAGAAGCCAAAGTCACGCAGTTCAAACATCATTTGGTAGGTCAAGGTTCCTGACTTTGATACAAGTCCGATTCGTCCAGGACCTGTGATATCTGCAGGAATAATTCCAAGGTTGGCCTTTCCAGGACTTATGAGTCCAGGACAGTTTGGTCCAATCAGGCGTGTGGTTCCCTTAACAGTGGCGTACGCATAGAAAGCCGCAGAGTCATGCACGGGAATTCCCTCAGTGATAACCACGCAGAGCGGAAGCGCAGCGTCAATTGCATCGATGACCGCAGCTTTCGCAAACTTTGGTGGAACAAAGACAACAGAAGCATTTGCACCTGTCGCTGCCACAGCCTCTGCTACCGAGTTGAAGACGGGAAGTTGCTTGCCTTCGATCTCAACAACCTGCCCACCCTTGCCTGGGGTTACTCCCCCGACAATATTGGTGCCAGATTTAATCATTCGGCCGGTGTGCTTGGTTCCTTCGGAACCAGTCATGCCTTGAACAATGACCTTGGTATTTTCATCAATAAAGATAGCCATTATTTCGCCGCCAATTCTGCAGCCTTTGCAGCTGCGCCATCCATGGTCTCAAGCTGCTGCACCAATGGATGCGCTGCTTCATTCAAAATACGGCGTCCTTCATGGACATTGTTGCCATCGAGGCGTACGACGATTGGCTTTGTTGCTGCACTTCCCAAGATTTCAAGGGCTTGAACGATTCCATTCGCGACTGCATCGCAGGCAGTGATTCCACCGAATACGTTGACAAAGACGCTACGAACATCTGGGTCACCCAAGATGATGGAGAGGCCATTTGCCATCACTTCTGCAGATGCACCACCTCCGATATCGAGGAAGTTAGCTGGCTTCACGCCATACTTTTCACCAGCATAGGCAACGACATCGAGTGTGCTCATGACCAGGCCTGCGCCATTTCCAATGATTCCCACTTCGCCATCGAGCTTCACATAATTGAGGTTCTTCGCCTTGGCTAACGCCTCAAGTGGATTTGCCGAATCATGATCTTCAAGGTCTGCATGGCTTGCATGGCGGAACTGGGCATTGTCATCGAGTGTGACCTTGCCATCAAGTGCGACGATGCGACCATCTTCGGTCTTCACAAGTGGATTAATCTCCATCAACGTTGCATCTTCAGCGACAAATGCTGCCCACAACTTCAGGAGAACATCTGCTACTTGATCAACTACCTCGGCAGGGAATTGTCCAGCTTTAACAATCTCGATTGCCTGGGCTTGCGAGATACCAACATTTGGATCGATACCAACTCGTGCTAATTTTTCAGGTTGAGTGTGAGCGACTTCTTCGATCTCCATGCCGCCGGCAACAGATGCCATAACGAGGAAGTTACGGTTGGCTCGGTCAAGCAGAATGGCCATGTAATACTCTTCGGCGATAGGGGCTGCCTGGGCGATCATCACTTTATGAACTGTGTGGCCTTTGATATCCATACCGAGGATTGCCTCAGCCTTAACACCAGCATCCTGTGCATCATTGGCTAGCTTTACGCCGCCAGCCTTACCGCGACCACCAATTTTTACCTGCGCTTTGACGACAACTTTTCCACCCATAGTCGCAGCTGCAGCGATGGCTTCTGCTGCAGTAGATGCAACAGCGCCTCCGAGAACTGGAATGTTATGTGCTTCGAAGAGATCTCGAGCTTGATACTCAAAGAGATCCACTCACTACCCCGATCTAAATTAGAGGACAGAACCAATGTACGGGCGTGATTCTAATAGAGATTTAGAGCTTCTCTACCGGCGCATAACGCAGCAGAAGGCGCTTCTCGCCTGCACTTCCAAAATTGATCGTGGCTTGGGCGCGATCACCATCGCCGCTGACTTCTACAACCGTCCCCAAACCAAATGTGTCATGGGACACACGGTCTCCTGGAGCCAGTGAGACAGTCTCAGTTGTTCGCTTCCCCGTCGCCTTCGGTGGTGGTCCAAAGGAGCGAGGTGCCAAAGTGCGGGTACTGGTCGATGAAGAAGCTCGAACCTCATTCCACGTCACGAGCTCTTCTGGAATTTCGGCAAGGAATCGAGATGGTGGGTTATACATCGGTGCCCCCCACGAGGATCGATACTCGGAACGAGAGAGATATAAACGCTTTCTGGCCCGCGTTAACCCAACATAGGCAAGGCGTCGCTCCTCCTCGATCTCGGAAGGATCACCAAGTGTGCGCGAGTGCGGGAAGATTCCCTCCTCCATGCCGGTGAGAAAGACTGTTGGAAACTCCAAGCCCTTAGCGGTGTGAAGAGTCATCAGTGTGACAACTCCCCCGTGGTTTTCACCGTCAGGAATCTGATCTGAATCGGCAACGAGTGAGACCTGCTCCAAAAATCCCAGCAGTGAGATCTCTTCACCATCTTCGACTTCGCCCTCTTCATACTCTGTTGCCACCGAAACAAGTTCCTCAAGGTTTTCGATACGGCCTTCATCTTGTGGATCTTCCGAGTTTTGCAGTTCAGAAAGTAGACCACTTTGTTCTAGAACGGCTTGCGCAATAACTGAAGGTCGGACCTTTGCTTCCACCAGAGTTCGCATCTCCTCAATCAAGGTAACAAAATCACCGATCGATCCAGCCGCGCGTGCTGGGATTCCTGGCGCTTGTCTGGCCTGAGTAAGGGCGCTCCAAAAAGAGATATCAGAAGACTTTGCATATTCATCAATCACTTCAAGGGCGCGATCACCGATTCCACGTTTAGGCGTGTTAATGATGCGGCGTAGCGAGACTTCATCTTCGGCATTGACCAATACCCGCAGATACCCGAGAAAGTCCTTCACCTCTTTACGTTCATAGAAGCGAACGCCACCGACGACTTTGTAGGGAATAGCCATGCGCATAAATGTCTCTTCAAAGACACGTGATTGAGCATTAGTTCGATAGAAGATCGCAGTATCTCCAGGCTGAGATTCACTCTCATCTCGCATGCGGTTAATCTCGCGGCCAATAAAGCCCGCTTCATCATGCTCAGATTCAGCGAGGTAGCCAGTGATGGGTGCGCCAGCGCCCTCTTGTGACCACAAATTCTTCTCTTTGCGACCGGGGTTGTTGGAGATCACAGCATTGGCTGCGCCAAGGATATTTTGTGTTGAGCGGTAATTTTGTTCCAAAAGGATTGTTGTGGCGCTTGGATAATCTTCTTCAAATTGCAAGATATTACGAATATTCGCGCCGCGGAAGGCGTAGATCGATTGATCAGCATCACCCACCACACAGAGCTCCGCAATCGGCATCGACTCATGGACAGTTCCAACCAACTCTCGCACCAAGATGTATTGGGCATGGTTGGTATCTTGATATTCATCGACGAGCACATGCTTGAAGCGAGATCGATAGCGATTGCGAGCCTCTGGATATCGCTGAAGCACATCTACTGTCTTACCGATCAGATCATCAAAATCCATGGCGTTGGCCGATTGCAACCGGCGCTGATAGAGAGCGAAGATCTCAGCGACAATCTGCGCAAAGGCATCACTTGCCTGCAGTTGAAAATCTGCTGGTCCCATTAATTCATTCTTCGCAGCTGAGATCATCGCATGCACCGCGCGTGGGGTGTATTGCTTGGAATCTAAGTGCATATCCTTCATGATCGTTGAGAGGAGCCGCAGGCTGTCACTTGAGTCATAGATAGTAAATGAATTTGAATAGCCCAGGCGTACCGCCTCTTGGCGAAGGATTCGAACGCAGGCGCTATGGAAAGTGGATACCCACATACTTCTCGCTCGTTCACCAACAAGTTCAGCCACGCGCTCTTTCATCTCCGCTGCAGCTTTATTGGTAAAGGTAATTGCCAGGATCTCAAAGGGTGCCGCCCCGCGTTCTGCCATTAAGTATGCAATTCTGCGGGTAAGAACCCGAGTTTTGCCTGAGCCTGCACCAGCAACAACGAGTAACGGGGTACCCTCGTGCACTACCGCCGCCTGCTGTTGTGGGTTCAACCCATCTACCAATGACACGAGGCGAGCATAGACCCGAGATAGGACGAGCATGCCACCGATGGACGATAAGGATGTCGAGAGAATTCTCTTCATCACAGCACACCCTGACGATCTAGATTTTGGCGCCGGCGCCACCATCGCCCAGTGGACGGATGCTGGGATCAAGGTCTCCTACGGGATCTGCACCAATGGCGATCAGGGTGGCAAAGACCTCACAGTCACTCGCGATGAGATGCGCAAAACCCGCCAACGTGAGCAGACCAATGCAGGCAGAGTCCTTGGCGTCAGCGATATCCACTTCTTGAATTACCACGATGGTCTGCTCGAACCAACTATCCAGCTTCGTAAAGATATTGTGCGCATCATCCGCAAAGTTCGACCACAGCGTCTTGTGGTTCAGAGCCCAGAGCGAAATTATGATCGCATCTTTGCCTCACACCCCGATCACCTAGCTGCTGCAGAGGCTGCAATGCAGGCGGTCTATCCCGATTGCGGTAATCCCTTTGCCTTTCCTGATCTACTCAACGATGAAGGCCTTCAGCCTTGGAATGTGACCGAGGCCTGGGTCATGACGAATGAATTCAGCGATCACTACATTGACACAACCAGCACGATCGAGCGCAAGATCAACGCACTTCGCGAGCACATCAGCCAGATTGAAGATATGGATGCAATGGCAGAGCGCATTCGTGAATGGGGCGCCATTAACGCAAAGGCTGTGGGTCTTCCCGAAGGACGATTTGCCGAGACTTACAAAGTAGTTGCTACTAAGTAATTAGCGAACGGTTACTTTTTCAATCGCAACGGTCTGCTTAGGTGTTCCATCTGGGCCGCCTGTTGTTGTTCCTTGAGCGGCAATAGCTTTCACAATATCTAAGCCTTTAGTGATGACTCCCCAACGTGTATATGAAGGTGGGAGTGAGGTATTTGCATAGACCAAGAAGAATTGTGAACCGTTGGTATTTGGACCTGAGTTCGCCATGGCAACAATGCCTGCTGGATAGTCAGTTGGATTCTCTTTCGTTGGTTGTGGTGGAAGGTTCTCATCGCGATAACCCTGCCAATTAGGACCACCGGTACCAGTTGCAGTTGGGTCACCACATTGCAAGACAAAGATTCCTGCAGTTGTTAAGCGATGGCAGAGAGTTTGATTGAAGAAACCCTGCTTGGCCAAGTAGGCCATGGCTGTTGTAGTCATTGGAGCAGCTGCTCCATCTGCCTCAATCACGATATCGCCACAGTTTGTAGTGAGAGTGATGATGTAATTGGGAGTGATTTTTTTGATCGTCGGAATACCGACCTTGACTGGTGGGTGTCCAACTGCAGTAGTTGCGCGGCACTTGAGAGCAGAGGCAGTCGGCTTACCTTTGGTTGACTTATCCGCAGCTTGAGCAACAGGTGAAATAGTCGCAAGCAGAGATAGCGCAACCATCGATGTCAGTGCAACGATATTCACGCGCTTCATTCTTGCTCCCATTCTTATTCCCATTCAATAGTTCCAGGTGGCTTACTCGTCAGATCAAGTGTTACTCGATTGATATCACGTACTTCATTGGTGATGCGCGTTGAAATCTTCTCCAGTACATCGTACGGAAGTCGACTCCAATCTGCTGTCATCGCGTCTTCACTTGAGACCGGGCGAAGAACAATCGGATGACCATATGTTCTTCCATCACCCTGCACTCCTACACTGCGAACATCTGCAAGGAGAACTACTGGGCACTGCCAAATCTCTCGATCCAACGAGGCTAACTTTAATTCCTCGCGGACGATTAAATCGGCTTTTCTTAGAATTGTAAGACGATTCTCAGTAACTTCACCGATGATACGAATGGCCAAGCCTGGTCCTGGGAATGGCTGGCGCCAGACAATCTCACCTGGCAGGCCAAGTTCAAGGCCCGCTTCCCGGACCTCATCTTTAAAGAGCGTACGAAGAGGTTCAATCAGAGCAAACTGAAGATCATCTGGCAGGCCTCCAACATTGTGGTGAGACTTAATATTTGCCGTTCCCTCACCGCCGCCTGATTCCACCACATCTGGATAGAGAGTGCCCTGGACAAGAAAATCCACAGATTCATGGGCTGATAACTCACGGGCTGCTTCTTCAAAGGTACGGATAAATTCGCGGCCGATAATCTTTCGCTTCGTCTCTGGATCTGTCACACCAGATAACGCATCAAGGAATTTTTTGCGTGCATCAACGACCATGAGCGAAACACCGGTGGCAGCCACAAAGTCTTTCTCGACTTGTTCTGCTTCACCTTCTCGCAAGAGACCGTGATCAACAAAGACGCAGGTGAGCTGGCTTCCAATCGCCTTCTGAACAATTGCGGCAGCAACAGCTGAATCCACGCCACCTGATAGGCCACAGATCACTCGCTTGCTTCCTACCTGCGCTTTAATCTTTGCAATTTCAGTTGCAACGATGTTCTGTGAATTCCATGTCGGTGCACAACCAACGATCTCGATGAGCCATCGGCGCAGAATCTCCTGGCCATTCTCCGAGTGCAAAACTTCTGGGTGGAACTGAACGCCGGCAAGACGGGCATCACTGCTCTCAAAAGCCACGATGGGTGTGTCATCGGTCGATGCAGTCGAGGTGAATCCGGCCGGAACTTTTGTCACGCTATCTCCATGTGACATCCAGACTCGGAACTCTGAATCAAGACCAGCAAGCAATCGTGAACTACCTTCGTGAGTCATTGAAGTTCGTCCGAACTCTGACTTACCAGTCTGGCTTACGACTCCACCAAGTGCTGCAGCCATTGCTTGGAAGCCGTAACAGATTCCAAAGATTGGCAGGTTGTGATCAAAGATTGCTGGATCAAGAGTTGGTGCACCTTCTGCATAAACACTTGAAGGCCCACCCGAGAGAATGATCGCCTTCGGCTTCTTGGCAAGCATCTCACTCACCGGCATTGACGATGGCACTATCTCGCTATAGACCTGAGCTTGGCGAACGCGGCGTGCAATTAACTGCGCGTACTGAGCACCAAAATCAACAACGAGTACGAGTTCTTGTTCAGGCACGTGCAATAACAACTTCTACGCGCTGGAATTCTTTGAGATCTGAGTAGCCAGAGGTTGCCATTCCACGGCGTAGTGCGCCAAAGAGATTCATTGAACCATCTGCTGTATGGGATGGGCCGGTAAGAATTTCTTCCAACGTTCCGACAGTTCCGACGTGAACTCGGTTTCCACGAGGAAGCTCTTCATGCGCTGCCTCAAGGCCCCAGTGCCAGCCCTTACCAGGTGCCTCACTAGCCTTTGCCAGTGGTGAACCCATCATGACAGCATCTGCCCCGCATGCAATCGCCTTTGCGATATCACCAGATTTTCCAACAGACCCATCGGCGATCACGTGAACGTAGCGTCCACCAGATTCATCCATGTAGTCACGACGAGCACTTGCCACTTCAACAACTGCCGAAGCCATCGGGACTGAGATGCCAAGAACGGTACGTGTGGTGTGAGCTGATCCCCCACCAAATCCAACGAGGACGCCGGCGGCACCAGCGCGCATCAAGTGAAGGGCTCCAGTTCCTGTGGCGCATCCGCCTACGATCACTGGCGCATCGAGTTCATAGATGAACTTCTTCAAATTCAGTGGTTCACTCTTCGTTGCAACATGTTCGGCCGAGACAGTGGTTCCGCGAATGACAAAGAGATCAACGCCAGCCTTAATCACATCATTTGCAAACTCTGCAGTTCGTTGTGGCGAGAGTGCGGCAGCGACAGTGACTCCTGCTGCACGTATCTCTGCAATACGAGCCTTCATGAGTTCAACCTGAATCGGTGCTGCATAGAGCTCTTGCATACGCTTGATCGCCTGCTCCTGTGGAAGTGAGGCGATTTCTGCGAGCGCAATCCGAGGATCCTCGTGTCGAGTCCAGAGACCTTCAAGGTTGAGAACACCAACTCCGCCAAGCTTTCCAATGGCGATCGCCGTCTCTGGTGAAACAACTGAGTCCATCGGAGCCGCGAGCATAGGAAGTGCAAACTTGTAAGCATCGATCTGCCAAGTGATTGAGACCTCTTCAGGGTCACGGGTACGGCGGCTTGGAACTATCGCAATATCGTCAAAGGAGTACGCCTGGCGGGCGCGCTTTCCGGGCCCAATCTCGATCTCACTCATTTATTTAGCACCTCTGGTGTAGTTGGGGGCTTCGGCAATATCTAGGACGTCATGGGGATGGCTCTCTTGCAGACCGGCAGCGGTGATCTGGATCAACTGACCATTGCGTTGTAGCTCTGCAATGGTTGCGGCTCCGGCATATCCCATGCCCGAGCGAAGTCCGCCCACAAGTTGGTGCACAACAGTTGCGACCGGGCCACGATAGGCAACCTTGCCTTCAATGCCTTCTGGAACCAACTTATCTTCAGCCAAGACATCATCTTGCATATAACGATCTTTGGAATAGGACTTCTGTTCGCCACGAGATTGCATGGCACCTAGCGAGCCCATTCCGCGATAACCCTTGTATTTGTGGCCGTTGAGTTCGATCAATTCGCCGGGTGATTCATCGCAACCTGCGAGAAGTGAACCTAACATCACCGTATCTGCACCGGCCACGATCGCTTTAGCAATGTCACCTGAATATTGAAGTCCACCATCAGCGATCAATGGAATACCGGCAACGGAGCAGGCCTTGTGTGCCTCCATGATTGCAGTAACTTGCGGAACGCCGACACCTGCAACTACGCGAGTTGTGCAGATAGAGCCTGGACCAACGCCAACCTTCACCGCATCCACTCCAGCATTAATGAGTGCCTGCGCTCCAGAGCGAGTTGCAACATTTCCACCAATGATTTGAATCTGCGGGAAGTTCTTCTTAATGCGCGCAATCGCATCAAGAACTGCTCTGTGGTGACCGTGGGCGGTATCGACAACGACAACATCAACGCCAGCTTCAATGAGAGCAGCGGCGCGAGCAAAACCATCATCGCCCACTCCCACTGCCGCGCCAACAATTCCATGCTTTCGTGCGGCGTGAACATTCTCCACTTGAGCTTCAATCGGCAGGTTACGGTGGATGATTCCAATACCGCCAGCCTTGGCCATAGCAATCGCCATCTTGCTCTCAGTCACCGTATCCATCGCAGAACTGACGATGGGAATCGATAGTTCGATGCCGCGCGTTAAACGTGTCTTGGTCTCAACTTCAGAGGGGACCACTTCGGAGGCGTCGGGCAGGAGTAGGACATCGTCATAGGTCAGACCTAGGAGTACAACCTTTTCGCGAGATGCCTCATGCATGGGGTGAAGTCTAGTAGGGCTTTATAGCCCTACTGCACGCTCAATATCAGCGCAGGCAGCGATCAAGTCATCAACGCGGTTAGCGCCACTTACCTCGCAGGACTCCCATCCGGGGCCACCAACGATGACAACTGGCTTAGGCCGAATTGCTGGCAATCCCGTGATGAATTGGGCATCTGCATTCTTTCTAAGCTGGGCCCATAAGAAGATCGCTGAAGGCGCACTCTTGCGAACGACCTCATTGATAGCCCCTTGAGGTGTTCGTGATCCTAAGAATTGAATGGGGATACCGCGCTCTGTCAGTGCAGCAGCGAGCGCAGTGATCGCCAATGAATGCGTTTCATCGCCGATACTTGCAATCAGAACCGGACGTGGGCTGATCGAGAGATCGCACGGAGCTATCCGGGCGTTGAGAATGCGCAGGATCACGCCAGAGAGCAGATGCTCGACCTCGATGCCTTCACCGCTCAGTGCCCATTCATCGCCGACTCGCGTCAGAAGCGGCACCATCACCGAATGCCAACTCTCCTCCACTTTATGGCTATCAAGATGCGCTGTTAATCCATCTTCAAGCAGTTGAAGATCTAAGGAGAGTGCGGCCCGGTAAAGCTGGTCGACCAACTCGGCCTCTGACCCAAGATTGAAGATGTGGTGGGCCTGAACCGTTTCAGGACCATCGTGGTTCAACGATTGGTGGGCTGCATCCTGGGGCGTGACACCTGCAATGATCAGCTTGCGCATATGAACTAATCGAGCCAGGTCCGCCTCTGAGTAGCGGCGATGCAGGCCGTGGCTGTGATCGGTAGGGCCAACGCCATAACGCCTCGCCCACGTCCGCAAGGTGCCCGGTGCGACGCCTAGCCGGCGAGCGACAGCGGCCACGGTCAAGTGGGCCTCTGAGGTTAATTCTGGGGCGCTCATCCCCCAATCATGCTCCAGCGTGACCCAACTCTCTACTTCAAACACCCATTGACCGCTTAGGCCACGCTCGGCTCCCCTTTGGGTAGTTGAACAACCTATGAATCGGTTGTAGCCTCAGTCCATGAGCGAAACCGCACGACTTCCGAGGCCCGTAGCCTCCGAATGGGAATGGCAGTACGAAGGCGCATGCCGCGAGCTTCCTACTGAACTCTTCTTCCATCCCGATGGAGAACGTGGTCCACGCAGACGTAATCGTGAAAATACCGCAAAAGCAATTTGTGCAACCTGCCCAGTTCTTGAAGCCTGCAGAAAGCATGCGCTCTCAGTCCAAGAGCCATATGGAATTTGGGGCGGCCTCTCCGAAGATGATCGCCTTGCGATTATCGAACGACGTAACCCTGCTGCCGTGGCTGCCGTGAGCGAGTTATCTACCGCTTCATAACTTTCATAAAAAATCCCCCCTCCGAATTTCAGAGGGGGGATTTTTTCTGGGATTAATTAATGTGAGTGTCCGCCAGGTCCATGGGAGTGTCCATGTCCTGAGGAGGCCTCTTCCTTCTGATCATCTGGTGTTTCAAAGACCAGTGCTTCAGTCGTAATGAACATTGCAGCAATCGATGCCGCGTTCGCAAGTGCTGAACGTGTCACCTTCACTGGATCAATGACACCATCGGCAACGAGATCGCCATAGATTTCAGTACCGGCATTAAAACCTTCATTTGGCTTCATGCTACGTACCTTTGCAACCACAACATAACCTTCATGTCCGGCATTCTCTGCGATCCAACGAAGTGGCTCATCACAAGCCTTCTTCACAAGACGCACGCCGACAGCGCGATCTCCTGTGAGTCCAAGATCATTATCAAGAGCAGAAGCTGCATGCACAAGTGCTGCACCTCCACCAACAACGATTCCCTCTTCAACAGCAGCGCGAGTAGCTGAAATCGCATCCTCAAGGCGGTGCTTCTTCTCCTTGAGTTCAACTTCAGTATGTGCGCCAACTTTGATCACGCATACGCCGCCAGCAAGTTTTGCAACGCGCTCTTGGAGTTTTTCGCGATCCCAATCAGAATCAGTATTAGCGAGTTCATTACGGATCTCACCAACGCGAGCTGCAACATCAGCCTTATCACCGGCTCCATCCACGATCGTGGTGGCATCCTTTGTGATGACAATGCGGCGTGCGCGACCAAGTAGATCCAAGGTCACGGCATCGAGCTTTAAGCCAACTTCAGCTGAGATCACTTGGCCACCTGTGAGGATCGCAATATCTTGGAGCATTGATTTGCGGCGATCACCAAAGCCTGGTGCCTTAACAGCAGCAGAGGTGAATGTGCCACGCATGCGATTGACGACGAGGGTTGAGAGCGCTTCGCCTTCAACATCTTCAGCGATAATCAAGAGTGGCTTATTTGCTTGCGCTACCTTCTCAAGGACAGGCAGGATCTCACTGAGTGCTGAGATCTTCTGGCCTGAAATCAGGATGTAGGCATCATCTAAGACAGTCTCCATGCGATCAGAGTCGGTCACAAAGTAAGGAGAGATGTAGCCCTTATCGAACTGCATACCTTCAGTGAAATCGAGTTCAAGGTTTGTTGTTGAAGATTCCTCAACGGTGATAACGCCATCCTTGCCGACCTTGTCCATTGCTTCTGCAATGAGATCGCCAATCGCCTTATCTTGAGCTGAGATGGTTGCAACATCAGCAATCTGAGACTTGCCAGATACTGCCTTTGAATTCTTCTTGAGCTCCTCCGCAACTGCCTTAACAGCAGCCTCGATACCAAGCTTGATCTCCATTGGCTGAGCGCCGGCAGCGAGGTTACGAAGACCTTCCTTGACCATTGCCTGAGCAAGCACTGTGGCAGTCGTTGTTCCATCGCCAGCGACGTCATTGGTCTTCTCAGCAACTTGCTTAACAAGCTGAGCGCCCATGTTCTCTGCTGGATCTGAAAGTTCGATCTCTTTAGCGATGGTGACACCATCGTTAGTGATGAGCGGGGCTCCGTAGGACTTAGCGATAACAACATTGCGACCCTTAGGCCCAAGCGTTACTTTGACGGTGTCAGCGAGAATATTGACACCACGCTCCATCGCACGACGAGCGGTCTCATCAAATTGAAGACTCTTGCCCATCTGAGTTAGTTCTTCTCAATGATTGCGAGTACATCACGAGCTGAGAGCACGAGGTACTCCTCGTTGTTGTACTTCACTTCAGTTCCGCCGTACTTGCTATAAAGAACGACATCGCCAACCTTGACATCCATTGGAGTGCGGACTCCGTCGTCGAAACGACCTGGTCCTACTGCAACAACGGTGCCCTCTTGTGGCTTCTCTTGTGCGGTATCTGGAATAACCAACCCAGAAGCAGTCTTCTGCTCGGCGGCGTTGGCCTGAACGACAATGCGGTCTTCAAGTGGCTTAATGGCGATTGCCATAATGCGCTCCTTCTCAGTAAAAGATTCGGTTGCTTCACCCCCAAGGGCCTGCAGTTAGCAGACTAACCCCGTGAGTGCTAAAGCCGACTCTACTAGCGCCAGAGAAGCCTTTCCAATCCAGAGCTGGAATCAGCCCCAAAGCCCACTGGGCTGCCTGCCTGCCCTGCCTGGACCATCAAACTCGTCAGGGCAGCGACCATAGCCCCATTATCGGTGCAGAGGGCGGCCGGAGGGGTCCGAAGCCTTATCCCCGCCTCCTCTGTACGAAGCAGGGCCTGCGCCCGCAGCCTGCTATTGGCAGCAACCCCGCCAGCCAGAATCAGGCTCTCGCATCCATAAGCGAGAGCTGCGGCGATCGCTTTGGTCAGCAAGACATCCACGACCGCTTCTTGGAAGGAGGCAGCAACATCTGCGCGAATGGCCGCTGGGGTCTGTTGAAGGTAGCGAGAGACCGCAGTCTTGAGTCCAGAGAAGGAGAAGTCATAGAGATGTTCTTCTCGATCATTGGCATGAGTGAGACCACGTGGAAAATCAATGGCAGTTGGATTACCTGCCTGTGCCAACCGATCAATGGCTGGCCCACCTGGGAAATCTAACGCAAGCAACCGAGCAATCTTGTCGAATGCCTCCCCTGCCGCATCATCGATTGTCGACCCAAGGACTTCAACATCGGATGCTAAATCTGCCACTTTGAGAATAGAACTATGCCCACCGCTCACAAGCAGACCAATAGCAGGTTCCAGATCGACATCACTTCCGAGCGCATCGACTGCCAGATGTGATGACAGGTGGTTCACACCATAAAGTGGTTTATCTAATGCAAGTGAGAGACCAGATGCGGCAGATGTGCCGACTAAGAGTGCACCGATGAGACCAGGACCTGCCGTCACACCAAAGGCATCAATATCAGAGAGTGAAACTTTCGCTTCCTTGATTGCTTGGGCGATTACTGATTGCATCGCCTCCAGGTGAGCCCTGCTTGCAATCTCTGGAACAACTCCCCCAAAACGTGCATGTTGCTCAACGCTGGATGAAATCACATTGGCAAGTAAAGTCCGACCTCGGACGATACCGACCGCAGTCTCATCACACGAGGTCTCAATACCAAGAACTAGTGGCTCACTCATGTGGTGAGCTCCTTGCGCATCACAATTGCAGTCTTGCCAGGACCGTAATAATCGGCTCGCTCTGAGATCTTGCGAAAACCCTGATTTTCATAGAGTGGTATCGCTTCACTATTATCTTTTCGCACCTCAAGCATCACTGCCTGCGCCTTCTTCGTGCGAGACCAATCAATCAGGCGCTTCAAGAATTCACGAGCAATGCCTTTGCGACGAAATGCTGGCGCCACCGTCATCGTCAAAATATCTGTGAGATCTCCAGCTGGCATCACCCCGGCATAGCCAATGACAGTCCCGCCGCTCTCGGCGACAAGGTAATAACGATCTTGTGCGCTGATCTCCTCTTTAAATTGAGCCAAGGACCACGGATCCTCACCCACATAGATCTCTTTCTCCAGAGCATAGAGAGCAACGGCATCCATAGTGTGCGCTGCACGGAAGGTGATGCCCGTCGGAAGAGGATAGGCATCTGGGCGACGAATATAGGAGGGCTCCCTCAAATTCTGAACCGATGAAAGCTGGGCGATCGCAACTGCTCGAGGTGGCGTACGAATAATCTTCACATCCATCTCGTCAACAACTTGATGAACATTGACTGCAGGTTCACTTACTCGCTTACCCTCGAAGTATCGTGCCCAGAAGAGCTCACGCCGTCTGGCATCAATTGCCACAATAAAATCACTCACACCAGCATCCACTGCTATCGCATCTAAAGATGAGACTCCGACCCATTTAATGCCACGACCTAGTGCGAAGCTTTGTCCAAAGGCTATGCCGACCCGAAGTCCTGTAAAAGGTCCAGGTCCCATTCCGATAGCAACGAGATCTATCTCGTTCTGGATTGCCAACGCTTGCTGGACTAACTTCGGAAGAACTTCACCGTGGGCAAGTGGGTCATCGTGATGGAGTTCGACGAGAGCCTTGCCATCTCGAACGATCGCCACTGAGGTGCGATCAGTCGATGTATCAATTGCCAATATTGTGGTCATAGATCAAATCCACGCCATCTGGCACCATGGCCCTTTGATGTCACGACCCGGTCGTTCTCACCAGTACCGAATGCGATCGTCAGTTCGAGGTATGAGTCAGCAAGGCGATCAACAAAACCCTCACCCCACTCAATCACGATGATCGAGCTCTGCAGATGTGAATCCAGATCTAAGTCATCGAAGATCGCAAGTGGTTCACCAATTAATCGATAGGCATCGACATGGATAAGAGTCTCTTTCCCATGATGGATCCGCGAGATCACAAAGGTGGGTGAGGTGATTCCAGATATCCCTAGTGCTGCGCCGATACCCTGGGTGAGCGCAGTCTTGCCTGCTCCGAGATCGCCCGTTAAGAGCACGAGATCGCCGGCATGGAGATTCTCACCGAGGTGGCGACCAAGATCCTTCATCGCTTCTGGGGATCTCACAATGGCCATGGATCAAGAGTAATAGATGCATGCTGACAGACCCCGCACATGAAAGAAGGGCCCTGGTCTCCCAGGGCCCTTCTCGCGAAACTAGCTCCGGAGATTAATCCTGGGAGTAGTACTTAGGAAGTGCTGCTTGGAACTTCAGATCAACGGTTGAGCCGCCCATCTTGCGGACTGCTGTGAGCAGTTTTCCGCCTGAAAGGTGCTTTCCGTTTGCAGAAGCATAAGCGAGCAGATCAGCAACGGTCTTATATTGAGTCGTTGAGAAGTTACAGTGATTTGTTCCATTCGCTGCAGGAGTTGATGTGACAGGTGATCCTGTTGCATCAAAGGTCGTGTAGTGAGTTGGAGTCAAACCGTAGATTGAGATGAGATTTGATGAGCCACGAGGTAAGTGGTTCTTCAAGTTCGCCTTAATCTGAGCCGCATACTGAGCTGCATATTGGTTGGCGAGGTAGGTTGAGTCACCTGCAGGTGTAATTGGATCTGAGACACCAACCATTGTTACTTCAGGGACACTGATCTTTCCGGTCCACTGGAGCAAGCTACGCATCTTTGTGACTGCTGCTGGAGTTGCAGTAGCACGTGGTGCTGCTGCAAGGTAAGCGAGCATTCCACCGGTAGCAGTTGCACCGCTCAACGCTGCGCTATATGTGCTTGCCTCAGATTCAACTTGAGCCGAGTAGTCAGTCTTTGTGTTATCAAAGATTGCGCCACCAGACTGTTGCTCAACATCGAGGGTTGCAAGAATTGCGAGAGCTGCAGCATTTGTTCCATTTTCAAGGATTGCAAGTGCTGGGCTTCCAAGAAGTGCGAAACCTGTATAGCTTGATGAGTTAGGAGATCCTGGTCCAGTTGTGCCATCGAAATGTGCACTCTGAGCTGGAAGACCAGCCATCAAACCAATGAGCAAGAGTGCTGAACGTGATGGGACTGATCCCAACATGGTCTTCACGGCTGCAGGAGTTGTATCAGGCCATGAAGGTGCACCAGTAACAAGTTCCTTGCCGATTCCGGCTTGGAGCTTGCCCATGACGGTGAAGACCTTTCCAAGGTCAGCCATTGCTTCGCCATATCCAGCGGCACCAGCTGAGTAATTTCCAGCCTTAATGCTTGGATCAAAGAAGGTCTTGAGACCCCAGAGGAAGTCACCGGCCATCTTGAGCTCTGCTTCAACAGTTGACGAAGCCATGCAGAGAGGAGCGGCGGCTGAGAGCTGTGTTCCAAGTTTCTCGGCTAGGCCTTGGGTGATAAATCCACCAAGGGATTCTCCCCAAGCAATAACGTGATCTGTCTTGGTGAATTGAGTCTTGAAGGTATTGATGAGCTCAACATCGGTTGCAACGCCTGAATCAGCGTTCCATCCTTGACGAGCAAAACCTGAACCCATGACTGCATATCCCTTACCAAGCAAGTATCCAATTACTGATGCGTTTGGACCAGGCTGTGGTGTGTTGGTGATCTTGTAACCACCAATAAGTGGGATTGCTGCTGGAATATCAACGTTGTAGCGATATCCATGGGAGTAGAGGTAGACAGTTCCGTTGAAGTTTGCTGGAACCATCATGGAATATGGAGCTCCATCTGAAGTTGCGCCAATACACGATGTGACGGGAACTTTTCCGTCACACGCTGGTGCCGCATGAGCGGCTGTTGGTGCAGAAGCAAAGGCAAGTGCTGCGAGAGCAGATGCTGCGAGTACTGCGACCTTCTTATGCATAGATGAGATTTTCATTAGTTTTTAGGCAATCCCTTCGCTGGCATTGCTGGACGAGCAGCCGCTGCTTTAACAACAGGAGCGCTTCCAGAATCGGTTGTGTAAAGCGTGTACTTGCCAGCGCCATCAACAGAAACTGCGTTTCCATCAAGGCCAAGCTTTCCAAACCAGTAGCCGGTGTAGCCGACGTGGCTCTTTGCGCTGTAGAGAATTGGTGAGAAGGCAGCAGATGCCCACGTTGAACCCTTGGTCTCAATTGCCTTGATCAGCGATGCACGCGTTGGAGATGCTCCAGCAGCGCGAAGTGCCTGAACTGTCAGCATTGCAGTATTCATACCAACAAGAATGTTGTTATCAAAAACTGCTCCTGGGTTGTATTGAGTGTTGATTGCCTTGAACTGAGTGATGTACTCATCAGTGGCATCAGATGGTGAAGGCAAGAAAGAAGCTGCGATTGAGCCAGCAAGTGCTGGTGCCAAAGGTCCGAGAAGGCCCTTAAGCGTTGTTCCATCGCTACCAACTGATCCTAGGATCAACTGAACTTTGCCGATAAGACCAGCCTTATAGAGGCCACCAGCAAGAGCGCCTGTTGCACTTGTCACGCCAAACATCACAACGGTATCTGCACCGGAAGCGACGATTGATGTAACCCATTTGCCGATGACTGAAGGATCAGCCTGAGAGAGTGCTGCGTAAGGAATCTTCGCAACAAAGGTTGTTCCAGCTGTGTTGAAGCCCTTAAGAGCATCCATGCCGAAGTCATCATCTTGGTAGATGAGTGCGACCTTATGGCCAGCAAAGTTATCGGCAAGATACTTGCCCATGATCTTCGCTTCAGTTGCATAAGAAGGGAAGAGTGGGAATGTTGTTGGATACTTCTTCATATCTGCAAAACCACTGAAACCTGTGTTAACAAAGAGACGAGGTACGCCTTGGCTATTGACGAGGCGAGTCGTTGCTTCATTGTTAGCAGTTCCGAGGGTTCCGACCAATGCGAAGACTTTATCTTTAAGAATAAGGTCATTAGTGACTGAGAGTGTCTGAGATGGTGAGTAGGCATCGTCTTTAACGATGAGCTTGATCTGGCGACCATTTACTCCACCATTTGCATTGACATAGTCAAAGTAGGCTTTCATGGCAGCAGGGATCTTGTTGTAGCCCGGGGCTGCTGCACCTGTGAGAGGAAGAGTTACTCCCAGTTTGATTGTTGAGCTGGTAACACCAGTCTCTGCGTGGGCAGGAATCGCACTCACTACAAGTGCTGCCGCAGCAACTACTGCCGCGAAGATTCCGCCTTTTGTTCGACGTTGAACGAACATGTATTTCCTTCCATTGAGGGTATGTAGGAACTGCCGATATGAAGTTTTACTGGCGAGAGCTGTGCCTTTTCATCCGAGGTAACTTCGGTCCGTTAGGAGCGAAGAGCACCGTCGCAATCAAGAGCACGCTCGTGATAACACCAGGTAGGTTCGCAGTCACCTTGTCCGATCCCCCAAAGTGCGATGCTGCTGCATTGGAGAGCTCAGGAATAGCGACCAGAACCACTGCGCCAACAATGCTACCCCCGAGGTTGCTCACTCCTGCAAGCACCGCACCTGTAACGAGAGTGAAGGAGAGTGTCAGGGTGAAGGCCAGTGGGGCGACCAATCCAAGGAGCATGGCGAATAAGGAGCCAGCAAGCCCTGCAACGGCAGAACTGAGCGTAAATGCCAATACTTTTGCCTTGCCGACATTGATCCCTGCAAGTGCCGCTGCGGTCGGATTTGAGCGCAGTGCCTGCCAGCGCCTTCCATAACGAGTTGATAACAAATTCCGAAGCAGCCAAAAAGTGGCGAGTGCGGCGATAACGGCGACCACAAAGAACCAGCGATACTGAGTAAAACCAGAGCCCAACGATGCCGGTGGAGTTCCAACATCCCACAGGATTCCTTGTTCTCCACCGAGAATATGGAATTGGTTTGCCAGTGATGGCAATCCAACTGCGAGTGCAAGTGTTGTGCCAGCTAGATAGGGTCCGCGCAATCGTGCCGCAGCGATACCAAGGAGGAATCCAGAGCAGCCACCTACAGCAGCGCCTACGAGGAAAGCAATTGGATATGGCAGATGAAGATGTATCTGTGCAAGAACTCCTGCATATCCACCGACGGCCATCAGTGCGCCATGACCGAGTGAGATCTGACCTGAGTAGCCTGTTAATAGAACGATGGATGAAATGGCAATTGCAAAGATCGCAGCCTGCGCACCTTGATAGGAGCGCAACTGGTCAACGTGGCCACTCAGAAAGATCAGGATCGCGCCAATGGCAAGCGAAAATATAAATCTCATTGCAGGGGATTTATGCTTCACGGCTACTCCCCTTTCCAAAAATTCCTTGCGGGCGAATGAGCAGAACTACGATCAAAATAATGAAGGCGGCACTGAAGGTCACTGATGTTCCGATGTATTGCAAGATGAATGCGAAACCAACACCGAGGACAACTCCTCCGACAACCGCGCCGATCAAGCTCTCAAGTCCCCCGATAACGGCAGCAACAAAGCCACTGACTAAGAGCAGGTCGAGTGAATTCGGTGATAAAAAGGTCGTCGGTGTGACAAGTGCTCCAGCAACGGCGCCTGCCGCACCTGCAAACGCCCACCCAATAGTTCTGATTCGATCTACTCTCACACCAGATAACCGAGAGATCTCAGGCTGGAAACTTGCTGCTCGAAGTGCCAGGCCAAGGCGAGTGAATCTGAAGATACCCGCAAATACCGCCATCACGATGACAGCGCCAATAACAATCGCCGCATTCTGAGGGGAGAAAGGAATAACCGTCTTACCGATTGTGTAGCCCTTGCTTGAAAGCGGTGATGTGTACTGAAGGAAGGTGTTGCCCCAGATCAACCCAGCCAAGCTTCGGATTCCGCCAAGAACACCAAGGGTTGCAATCACCGGAGCTATCGACTCAACCGGAGTTCCTTTAGTCCGCTTTGCAAGTGGTCGCATGATGACTGCCTCAACAAGTGCACTGATGAGCGCACCAGCGAGAATTGCAACCGGAAGTGAGAGCCAATAGTTATGCATCGATGACATTGCTTCATAACCTATGTAGGTAGAGAGGATCGCCTGACCGGCAGCAGCAAAATTCACAACGCGTGTTGAACGCCAGACCAGAACAAGGGCAAGTGACATGAGGG
>CAIJKC010000020.1 GCA_903821145.1 uncultured Actinomycetes bacterium
AGCAAGACCAAATAGATGAAGAGCTGCTCGCTTAATTCATCAGGTAGGTTGCTTGAATCTGTTAGCAATGACAGATCTAGATGGATGGTGATCCGTTCGAAAGAACGACAGAATCCGGCTTATAGGGCGACTCTTCTTTATATACGTATCTTCATGCGTAAGAGCATGCAAGAAAATGGGCTAAACCTTGTTTAACTTTTGGTGAAACCTAAAGTGATTTACCAAGTTCTTGTGCGCAGAATGTGCGCACTGTGTGCAGTTCGTGTGCAAAGTATCAAGCGGTTTGCCTTTACTGCCGGAACTCCGCCAGATCGAACTGATCCGAAAGTTGCCGCAGCGATGCAGGCTTGTATCTCAACACTGGGTGCGGCGGCACCGGGTGCGGGTGGAGCTCCAGCTGCGGGTGGCGGCGGTGGCCGTGCGGCTAGACCAACACCTACTGCAACTCCTTAGAGAAGTCCTTGCTATCGTGATTTAACGGGGAATTAACTTGGCTTCCTGAGAAAAACTAGGGAAGCCCAGTTAATATATCCTGCATGAGAAAAATATCCTTGGTCATTGTCTCCATACTCGCGACATCGTTATTACTTCCTATTTATGCCTCCTCGGCTGCATCCAGCATTGCAGGCACTTCCTGTGCGACTGCGGGCGATATCAAAATAATTGGTGGCTTGAGGTATTTCTGCGGGCGCCCTGGGGGCCAAGATCACTTTAATTGGGATAAAGGAACGCCAACTAAATTCGTTGCACGCATCCCTATAACTCTTCCCGTTGCCCAGACTGGAAAAATAACTTTTGCGAATGCTTTAGATCACGTCTCAGAGATCCCAGCAACGGCTTGGCAGAGAATTCAAGATACGATCAATGCAAACCCAACAGTCGTCGTGCCTCACCAATTGATCGTTGGCCCTAAGACAACTTCAGTAACAAAGACCCTTGAAGAGTCAATTTTGAGTAGAGAATTCAAATTGTGGTCTGGTTTCTCTCAAACAAAGTATTTAACTGCGATTCTATTTAACTCAGCAGATGCTAACTGGGCAATTGGTGCTTTGAACAAAGTTATGAAGGATAAGAAATACCCTGCATCTCAAGATCCACAGGAAGCACTCCACAGTGTGCAGCAGAACTGCTCAGCCTCTTTGAAACCTGGCCAAACAACTGGGCCAATGGGTGATTGTAATGGAGGAAATGCAGGGCAGGTTGCTGGCTCTAATGACGCAATTGAAATGCTGGGTGTAACAACTGCAGATCCACAACATGGTTGGGATCCAACCGATAATGGCGAGGTTAGCCACGAATACACGCACACAGTGCAGAGTGCGCAATTCATTGGAACTGCCGCCGGAGACCAGAATTATTATGAACAGAACTTCATGCCTTGCTGGATGAATGAAGGCCAAGCAAATGCTTCTGGTATTGGTGCTGCAACAACTTCACTTGATCAATACATAAACAAGCGAAATGACACTGTCACTCGTGTTGAGGTTGCAAAAGAATTCAAAGGATTTACTGCAGCGGGACTTAAGGATTATCTGTACAGCCAAATCCCTAACCAATCAAAGCCAAACTCTTGCTACAACACCGGCCCTCTTTACCGTATGGGTTATTCAGTCGGATTTGCGGCGACAGAAGCCCTCTTTGCTATTGGTGGTCCACAATCAACAATGGCACTTGTTGCACGAGGTGCAATGGGGGATACCTTCGCTCAAGCATTCAAGGCTGTCTATGGAATCACTTGGGATCAAGGTTCAACTATCCTCGGTCAGATTCTTGCAGCGGAGTACGCAGCAGCCCCTGCCCGCAACTAGTGAACTAGCAGAACTCACATCTTTTGCAATCGGCACCACCCGATCAGAATGCGAGCTCTGCTAACTCGTGAGCGGTGAACGGGACTCGAACCCGCACCTCGTGGATGGTGAGCCTACGCATGCTGCCTTACACCATCACCGCCTAGGCGAATGATGATTCATAGTCAGCTTTTGCTTACGTTACGAAAACTTAATTGGTGCATAACAATGCCTTGTGGAATAAGAAAGAACCCAGTCGATTGACTGGGTTCTTTTGTTGGACTCACCATCCACGTGGATGAAGAGTAGCAATATTTAGTGAGCTTGCAGTGGGGCAGGGCTAATTACTCAGAGTAGTCAAATGCGCGAGCTCATCACCACTGAGCTCGACAACTTGCACGATCTCCTCTAATTGAGAAGCAAGACGTGCGGAAGCGATCGGGCAACTTTTTGACTACGAACAACTTCAGGATAATTGGATTACTCTAAAACTATTTATGAAGATTGGGTTCTAGAAGATCCTGTAGGGCAAGGTATTGAATCTGTTCGGGTGATCCGCGATGAGATTAAAGCCCGAGTTGAGGCTTTGCCTTCTGAACTTCTTTCCGCCTAGCGGTCGGGTCGTTCACCCCGATTTCATAGAAAATAAACCCAAAAGGCCTTTTTTGCTATAGACAGTTCTTCTATTTTCGATGCATGACACATTTTGGATCATCTGCCTTTAGCGAAGTTAATGAAAAAGTTGCCCAAGCAGGAGAGATTCTCGGAATTAAACCCGGAGTTATCTCTGCATTAAGTAGTTGTGAACGAGAAGTTGTCATTTCTATTCCACTTCGTCGAGGCGATGATGTGGAAGTCCTCACGGGTTATCGAGTTCAGCATTCAAGCGCCCGCGGACCACGCAAAGGCGGCATCCGTTTTCACCAAGATGTAGATCTTGATGAAGTCCGCGCTTTAGCATCTTTGATGACATGGAAGACAGCTCTAATTGATGTTCCATTTGGTGGAGCAAAGGGTGGAGTTGCAGTCGATGCCTCAAAACTTTCTCCTATCGAAAAAGAAGAAATCATTCGACGTTGGACCCGTTCCCTAGTCCACGTACTTGGACATCATCGCGATATTCCGGCCCCAGATATGGGAACCGATGCCAAGACGATGGCTTGGTTGATGGATGAGTTCCATAGACTTGAGGGCTTCCAACCTGCATGTGTAACTGGCAAGCCAGTTGAACTGTTCGGAGCACCGGGACGTGAGGAAGCAACAGGTCGTGGAGTAGCACAAATTGCAGCCGCAACTTTAGAAAAAAATGATGTGAAAGTTAAAGGCGCAACAGTTGCAATTCAAGGCTTCGGAAACGTCGGACGATATGCAGCTCTTGTGTGCCAAGAACTTGGTATGAAGGTAATTGCTATCTCCGATGTTTCTGGAGGAATTGTTGATAAAAAGGGCATTGATATCGCGTCAATCTTTAACGTTAAATCTCTTGCAGATGTGCAAGCAGATGAACGGATCGGAGCAGCCGATGTTCTAGAGGTCAAGTGCGACGTTTTAATTCCAGCTGCCCTAGGCAGTGTCATTAATGAAAGAAACATGGACAAGATAAACGCAGGCTTCATAATTGAAGGTGCTAACCAGCCGCTCTCAATTGCAGCAGACCGCGAACTTCGAGCACAAGGTGTGTTGATCGTTCCTGATATTTTGGCCAACTCTGGTGGTGTTATGGGCTCATACTTTGAATGGACTCAAAACATCCAAGAGTTTAGTTGGCCCATTGACAAATTCCGCCGCGAGTTAGATATGCGCATGGAAAAAGCATTTGGCAATGTGCATAAAGTTTCTAAGAAGTACTCAGTAGACCTGCGCACCGCAGCATTTATCGTTTCTGTTGAGCGCGTTGCGCAGGCCTTTGAAATGAGAGGATCGTTGGTCTAGTGAAAAAGTTAAAAGAGTTCGTAGAATATCTTCGCTGGTTGCGTGCAAGTCAGCGATTTAAGAAAGGGCGCTTTAAAAAGGGACGTGGGGAAGACTTCCACCACGAGTAACGGTAGCTACTTTACGAGGCTACGCTGCGCAGGATTGGTTGCTCGAAATCTTCGAATTTAGCAATCCATGAGTATCCGCATTCACCGCATAGGAGTGGGGGATTGTACGTTCTGCTGAAGGCAAGAATGCTTCGCTCTCATCTTCACGTGCAGAGGTTTGGTAGGACTCGGAGCTCTCCAGAAAAAAACAGGGACTTTACTTCTTAAGGCTCGCTTCTGGCAGCTCAAACCAGCGCATTGATTCAAAGCGCTCTCCGAGAAGATCAGTGATACTTGCCAGAGCGGTAGAAGGTGTATCGAGCTTGCGCGTTACTGCCAGTTCCTTAGCTTGGAGAATGTAATCCTGGAGTGCGCTCTCTGGAGCTCGATCGTGTTTGATCGGGTACTGCATCTCTCCTTCAGCGCTATATGAGATGGCGTTCAGGCTCATAGGTGGCTCAACTGGACCATCCTTATGTCGCCATAACCCGGTATCTGGATTGAAATGGTAATCGGTGAGGAAGAGATGACCATATCTGGCAACAAAGAGCACGCTCTCAATAATGTGATCGACCACTGCATCGGAGACGAAGTAGTTGAAGTTCACTCGTACCCAGCCGGGTTTGATTCCTTCACAGCCGCCAGTGATCTGCTCTTCAAATTCATGGCTCTTCTCGAGATCGATCCCGAGTAGGCGATGGCCATAGGGGCCAGCGCATGAGCAACCTCCGCGAGATTGAATGCCGAATAGGTCATTGAGAAGGGCAACAACGAAATTATGGTGAAGGTATTTGCCGCATGGCTCCTTAATGACAAAGGAGAGGATAGATAATCGTTCGGCTTCGAGATTGCCGAGCAGTTCGATCTTTGGCTCGGCTGAAAAAGCAGTAATAGCGCGAGTGAGGAATTTTCCTTCTAAGGCATGGATCGTCGGGATACCGACGCATTCTTTGAGTTGAAAGACCAGACCCGCTCGAATGGACTCAATGATTGCTGGCGTTCCGCCTTCTTCACGGTGCTCGGTATCGGCAAGGTAGCGATGCTCCTGGGTATTCACATATGCCACGGTGCCACCGCCTGGAACGACGGGGACAGAGTTATGAATAACGGCTCGGTTCATAATGAGGACTCCTGGAGTTCCAGGTCCGCCAATGAACTTGTGAGGGCTTAGGAAGATCGCATCTTTACGTGCGAGCAGATCGGCAGGATGCATATCGATCTCAACGTAGGGGGCCGATGCGGCGTAATCCCAAAAGGCGAGGGCGCCATGCTCATGAAGCAATCGCGAGACAGCGTCAGTATCGGTGACTATGCCAGTGACATTACTTGCTGCTGAGAACGATCCAATCTTGAGTGGTCGTGATTGATACTTTTCCAATTCGCTCTTGAGGTGGGTGATATCGATGTGACCATCACGATCTTCCGAGATCGTGACAACATCAGCGATTGTTTCTCGCCATGAGAGCTCATTGCTGTGATGTTCAAAGGGGCCGATGAAGACGACTGGACGCTGCTCGGCTGGAATGGAATCGGAGAGATTCCATTTCTTATCTAAATCTGAGGGAATACGGATGTTGAGTATTCCTATTAACTTATCGATTGCTCCGGTGCTACCAGATCCTGCAAAGATCACAGCATCATCATGTGTTGCACCGCATGCTGCTCGAATAATCTCTCGAGCTTCTTCACGAAATCTTGTGGTCTGAAGTCCGGTGCCGCTGGATTCGGTATGGGTATTGGCATAGCGAGGCATGACCTCATCACGAATAAAATCTTCAATGAAGGCAAGTGAGCGCCCGCTCGCTGTGTAGTCGGCATATGTGACTCTTCGCGGACCGTATGGGCCATGCATCATCTGGTCATCGCCGATGACAGCCTGGCGAATCTTCTGTAAGAGTGCAGAGCCTTCCATGAGGGCGATATTAACTCGAAAGTAGAGGAAGTAGATAGACCTGCCCTGGAATCTGCCCCGCGTCTCTTAGTTGAAGTAGGCAATAATTGCGCCAGCGATCGTCAGATTGATGGCATCGTTTGAAGTCTCTATCAGCCAGACCTTAAAAGATTCACCGCTAAAGAGGCGATGGCTGAGTGAAGCACACATTCCGATTCCGACGCCCAAGGCAAAGCCGACACCAGCACCATCGATAATTCCAAAATTCGAGTGACCGCTTTGCAGCGAGGTCACAATCAATCCAACCGTGAGAGTCTGGATGAGAACCCCCACGATAGTTCCGCCAAAGAGTTTTGCCGGCTTGTTCTGTGAAGCGGTGAGCTCGCCCGAACTATTTCCCTTGGCGCGCATCCAGACCGGGTAGAAGGTCTTAGGTCCAAACCAGAGTCCGCCGCTGGCAAAGGATACGAAGAAGGCAATGAGGATTCCTACAAAGTTAAGTCCATGAAATGTCATACGAAAAATGATACAGAATTCAGATAATTATTTGAGAACGCAACATCGTTCCACCTCTATTTTTATTACTTATCGGAGCAAAAGGAGGTCCAGAACTCCAGCCGCGACAAGTGCAATCGCGACTATTGCGCTCTTATTTCGGCCAATTCGCTGTGGCAGACCTAATACCCCTTGATCGATATCCCATTTGAGATCTTTAATGACGTTGAGGAAGTGAAAGGCTAGGGCGAAGAGGGCGAATCCACTGTAAAGCCAGAAGGGAGGAGTGTCTCCCTTGGAGATATAGATCGCCCACGGCATTGCGCCAAAGGAGATGATGTAAGGCAGTGGCGAGTAGACCGTCGACTTAAGTTTGAGGTTATAGATCGTTGCACTCAGCAGTCCTAGAAAGTGAATGAGCGTCCCCCGGATGCCGAGTGGACTGAGCAACGAGAGGATGAGAGCGGCAGTAGCGGCCACCCAGATGGATTTGGCTAAGAGCACCGAAGTAATACTGCCTCTAACCAATGGCTTCTTTATTCGCTGCGCAGCCCTGTCACGAGGTAGGTCAATAAGATCATTGCTCCACCCAACAACTAATTGGCCAGCAAATATTGCAACGGCAATACGAGCAGATCCTGCGGCTGAGTATTGCGATAAAGCAAGAATGAATGATGTCGTCACTACAATCACTGTCGGCCCAAAGTGTGCTGCTTTGAGTAATCCCACGATTTTCAATGTCAAGAACTCTCCAAGAATGAATTAATCACTCGTTGATATTTCCCTGCCTCTTCTAAGTATGTGTAGTGAGCTGACTCTTCGAAGATCTCCCATGCGGAATCAACAATCTTCGCCTTGAAGATCTCATTGATGGCAGGAGTAGATTCATCGTGGCGACCAGAGAGAATCAGAGTCTGGGCCGTGATATTCACGAGTCTGTCCGTGACAATGTGTCCATTGAGAGTCCCTGTGCAATTCAATTCAGATCGGCCCCACATTGAATGATAAACATTGGGATGAGCAGCTGATTGCTCGGTGTACTCCAGTACATGTGGCGGCTTGGGAATGCGAATGACATGCAGATCATAAAATTTCTCTGCCGCAACCATGTATTCCGGATCATCTGTGGTCCCGCCATCTTCGTGCCTGATGATTGTTTGCGCAATCGCCTCTGGCATCTGGTGTACTAACTTTCTTACTTCATCCATCCAGGTCTGCGTATCACCGAGGGCGCTTGAGAGAATGATTGATTGCAAACCAGCAGGCTGAGTTATGGCCATCTCGGCTGCAAGGAGGCCACCCCAGGAGTGACCCAAGAGTGAGAACTTCTCAGCGATGCCAAGATGATTGATCAGTGCTTCACACTCTTCTACAAAGAGTGAGATCTGCCAGAAATCCTGAGGCTTATCGAGGAGTTCAGATGATTCACCACAACCAATTTGGTCGTAGGTGATGGCAGGGCGCCCGGTAGCAAGAACATACTGCGCAATCGTGGCCATTCCTCGTGAGGTTGAACCAGGGCCACCATGGAGAATGACGAGCGGGGTGAGCTCGGAGCTGAGGTCGCCAAAGACTGTGTAGGCAGTCTCACCATATTTCCATTGCATCCGGCCTGTGCGCATGAATTAACTCTTCTTCTTAAAGAGAAGTTCTTCAACCCCAATGCGGTGAGCACGGAAGGAGTTGTCCTTCTTATCACTGGGATACCCAACTGCAATGCCACAGAGCAATCGGTATTGCGAGGGGATATCAAATTCTTTGCGAACGACATCATCCCAAATAGCGACCGCACCCTGAGCGCAAGTGCCAAGACCATGAGCATGCGCGGAGAGGATGAGGTTCTCCATCATCAATCCAGCATCACTTGCTGCAAAGATCCCCAGGCTCTTATGGATATAGACGAAGAGTTCCACAGGGGCGCCGTAGAAGTTGTAGTTAGTCGCCCACCAGGCATCGCGTGCGCTGCGATCATCACGAGCAATGCCAAGGGTGGTGAAGAGTTCTGCGCCAAGTCGCTTTGATCCCGGCATCAAATCCTTGTGATACTTCTTAGCAACTAAGCGGTTGCTTGTTGGCAGACCCCTACGCGTGAGAGCTATACGAGCCTTTCCGAGCCAGCCATTCTTGAGATTGGTTGAGAGAAAGTCCCAGCGAGAGAGAAACTCACGACTGATGCGATCGCGTTGATCACCCGTTGCAACCGCAACTTTGAATGGACGAGTGTTGGACCAGCTCGGCGCAGTGAGGGCATCGGTTAGGATCTGGTTGAGCAACGACTCTGGCACCGGGGTGGGAAGAAAGTCACGAGTGGAGTGGCGGGATGCGAGGAACTCGCCAACCCATGCACCATCTGAATCCTTGGAGGGTGAAGTCATAGATTTAGCCTAGCGCGTTAGGATTCACAGATGATTATTCGTCAGCTTCACGCCAGTGATAGAGCTGTGTGGCAGCACTTGTGGCGGGGATATATCGAGTTCTATCAGGCCACAATTCCAGCGCCCCAGGATGAGCTCACCTGGCGACGCCTGCTCGATCCCGAGTATGAACTTCATGGCTTGATCGCAGAGATTGATGGTGTGGCACTTGGCATCACCCACTACTCATTCCAGAGTTCCACGTGGGCGCCGAACAATTACTGCTACCTGGAAGACCTCTTTGTAGATCCCTCCTCTCGGGGCCAGGGAGTGGGGCGGGCGCTGATCGACGCAGTCCAAGAGATCGCAATCCAGGCAGGGTCGAGTCGACTCTATTGGAATACCGATGCGAGCAATGAGACCGCTCGAAAACTCTATGACTCCTACACAACCGAATCGGGCAAGGTTCAATATCGAATCGCACTCACTGATACTCAGTAGGGCTGTTGTAATATTCGATTATGAAAGAAGTCACCGATCGCCTCTTTCGCCATATGGCGTGGGCCAACCAAAGAGTTTATGACGCAGTTCAACAACTGCCCGATGAAGCCCTCAGCGCATACATCAGTAATCCCGAGTGGACTGCCGCTCAGATACTTCAACATATCGTCGGTGGTGGTGACTGGTATGTCTACTGTCTAACCCAAGCTCCTTGGCGCGATATCCATGTTCCAAAGACGATGGCCGATCTAGATCTACTCAAAGAACAGCTCAAAGAGTTCGATGCAAAGATCGCAGCAGAGGCTCAACTGCCCGATGAATACATCACCATTGTTGAAGGGGAGAAGAGTTGGCCAAACCTTCGCTCAACGATCTTGGCTGAAGCTATTTATCATGCTGCCGAACATCGCACGCAGTTGATCGATGCCCTTGAATCTAAGGGTTATGCGCCGATCAAGCTCGATGATATTGATCTCTGGCAATTCGAACGATTTGAGAAGCAGGCTAAAGCTTAAATCTCGAAGGTGAGAGTTTCACCGTGATGGAACTTGCCGGTCTTACTTCCTGACAATAGGTGTGTGGCACCTTTGCCGCTCACATTCCATGTCGCTAAATCATCACTCCATAAAGCAGTATCTTCATCGATGCCGGTGACTGTGATGTGATCCGGGGCTTTAAGAAAGAGTTGGGCTGCAGCATCTGGAATCCACCCGAAGAATTTGTTGTAGTGGGGGATGGTTCGGATATTGGGGAGCACGCCAAGTCCGATACTTCCTTCAGCCTTCATCTTTCTAAAGTTAGGAATATCAGGACCAAGAGCCATCGCGCCGGCACTGCAACCAGCAAGCGATGACCCTGCGCGCCAATTGCGTTCGATCGCTGCCCACACCGGTGTATCTCGCAAGGTCTCGGCAAGATAATGTGGATCTCCGCCACTGAGATAGATCAAGCCGGCGCCATCAACCATCGCAGCGAGATCTTCTCGCATGGCATCTTCGCGGTTATAGACCGGAATGAAAATTTGTTCAGCACCGATTCGCTCGGCTTGCTCTTTACCGATTCGCTCCCAATATCCGCGTCGGACTTCGCTCTCTCGCCCTGCCGCTGTTGCCAGTTGGACGTAGCGCATAGATGGACCTCGGGCGATGAGCTCTCGCTCAAATTCCTGCATCACAGGCAGGTACTCGCCAGAGCCAACCAAGGCGAGGCGCCCAGGTTTGTTCATCTGACCTTCATCCTGACTCATAAGAGGATCTTATGGCTGCTCTACGCTTTAACCATGGAAACCGTAAAGAAGCCAACCGTTCTCTTTGTTTGTGTACACAATGCAGGTCGTTCACAGATGGCAGCTGGCTTTATGCGCCAGATCGGTGGCGATCGCGTAGAGGTCCTCTCTGCAGGATCTGCTCCCAAGGATTCGATCAATCCGGTAGCGGTAGCGGCAATGGCAGAAGTTGGTATCGATATCACTGGCCAACAGCCAAAGATTCTCACAACGGAAGCGGTCATTGAATCAGATGCGGTGATCACCATGGGGTGTGGCGATGCCTGCCCATTCTTCCCGGGCAAGCGATATGAAGATTGGGTTCTTGAAGATCCAGCAGGTCAAGATCTTGAGTTTGTTCGCGTGGTACGCGATGACATCAAGGGACGGGTCGAGAAGCTCCTCTCCGAACTCTTGGCATAATTTCGCCTCACTTTGCGTAAACTGAAGGCATGAACAAGCGGGTCGATGTTGCTATTAGCCAATTAACAAAGTGGCAAGCTGAAACGAAAGCTCTTCGCAAGATTGCCCTTGACTCTGGTCTGACAGAAGAACTCAAGTGGGGGCAGCCGTGCTACGCCCTGGATGGGAAGAATGTCTTCCTGATCCATAGCTTTAAAAATTATTGTGCGATCCTTTTTATGAAAGGTGCACTGATGAAAGATCCAAAGAAGATTTTGATCCAACAGACTGAGAATGTGCAATCAGCTCGCCAAATTCGCTTCACCTCACTTGCCGAGATAAAGAGTTCGGCTTCAACGATCAAGAAATATCTCAATGAGGCAATAGCCATTGAAGAATCTGGCGTGCAGGTTCCGATGAAGAAGGCCGCTGATTTCGCAATTCCAGAGGAGATCTCAAAAGTTCTCAAGAAGACCACAGGGCTACTTCCGGCTTTCAAGAAGCTCACGCCCGGGCGGCAACGGGCCTATCTTCTTCATTTCACCTCTGCAAAACAAGAGGCGACTCGTCTGGCCCGTATTGAAAAATGTGCACCAAAGATCTTGGCTGGCAAGGGTCTCAATGATTGACGCAACACGTGTTGATTCTCTCTCTGGCGATGATTGGCAACGGTATCGAGATATTCGACTTCGCTCACTCGAGATTAATCCTGAGGCCTTTGGTGGTAAGCACGAGGTTGAATCGCTCTGGTCAGAGGAGCAGTGGCGTGAGCAGATGAAAAAGTTTGATGCACTCGTTGCTTCGCGGGGCGGGGTCGATGTGGCGGTGATGACTGTGGAAGTGCTCAACGGAGATCACGGAAGCACATGCTGGATTGGTGGGTGCTGGAGTGATCCGGCTGTACGAGGAAGCGGCTCCTTTCGCGCACTCTTTGATTATCTGGACCAGCATGCTTCTACCCGCGGGTGGATGCGGCAAGGATTGGGCGTCTGGCGCGATAACGATGCTGCAATCAAGGCCTATAGTGCCCTGGGCTTTACACGTGCGGGGGAGCCTCAGCCCAGCACAAGTCGGCCTGGACTCTTCTACATCCACATGATTCGCGATTCGATACGCTAACCAGATGATTAACGAAGATCCCAAAGCTTTTTCGGAGACGCTTGCATCGGGGAGAGTATTTCTCTTAGATGTGAGAACTCCTGAAGAGTTTCACGAGGGTCATATTGCGGGGGCAACACTCATTGATTACAACGATCCCACTTTCCCCGCACATGTTGCCGAGCTAGATCGCAGCCTGACATATGCTGTGTATTGCCGAAGCGGAAAGCGCTCCTTGGGAGCGATTGCGTTGATGGAGAGTGAAGGGTTTAGCAGTGTTCACCACCTGGAAGAGGGAATACTCTCCTGGATCTGGGATGGACAACCTGTTACTGAAGCGAAGGCGGAGTAAGAATGTGTAGCGCTGTGCGATGTCAAAAGTGTGGCAAGGCAACCTGGGAAGGCTGCGGCCAACATATTGAAGAGGCGTTAGCGCCCTTTACCGATGAGCAACGATGCACGTGCGAGAGCGCAGTAAAGGCGTAGTTGTTCTCTAAGGAATCTGGATTAAGAGATCGAGAAACCATGGATCATTTTTCTTAGCGGGTATCAAGTCACAACTAAAGCCAATCTTTGCGATGGCATAGAGCTCCTCTGGTGTGGTGGGAGCTTTCTTCTGAAGGAGTAATCGCACCAACTCACCACGATATTTCTTCGACATGTGGGTGATGACACTCTTCTTGCCACCTTTAATCTGAAAGACACGAACTGCGACCGTCTTCCCAGGTGGTGGAGTCCAGACTCCTTGATAGGTAGAGGATCTGGCATCAACGATCAGGTCATCTCCTCTCTTTACAAGAAAGCCACCAACCGCCTCTTTCCAGAGCGAATTCTTCATCTTCGCTTTATAGGTGGGGATGTGATCATTTATTCCAACCAGACCAAAGAGTGCAGAGATAATGAGAACTGAGTTCTCACCGTGGGACTTTGCGGTGGCAGATAAAGAGTGCCAATCCAGACCTTGATAGAGCACCCCGCTATAGATCTGGTGGGCGGGAAGGCAGCGCGTGAGATCTAGCGTCGGGTGGTGGGCTAAGGCGAGTGTGCGTACTTCACCTAATTCTTCACCTGCGACAAGTTTCTTAAGATGAAGTTGCTTGCCACTCTCCGGGGTCTTCTTACCTTCACTCGGCGGTAGCAAGATCAACATCTGGTGAGCCTACCTTTAGCCCCATCAATAGGAGATGATTACCGAGTGAGTGACTTTATCTATGGGCCACCAGTGGATGCCAAGCCCTTTAAGTTGGCGATGGGCTTGCGATCTCTTGACCCTTCAGCATGGCTAGAAGGTGGAGCAGATCTTACCCGGCAACTTCAGGAGCGAGATGAGCTGATCAGGGAGAGCCGTCCTCTTATTTATGGAAAAGTCTCGGGATATGAGAGCGAGATTAAATATTTCACCCAGTTGATCCGTGAAAATCTCAGAAGTTTTCACTCGGGGGAGTATGAAATATCAGAGAGTTCGATCACCCATAAGGTGAGTGGATATGTTGCCGTTCTAAATTCGGAAGATCCACTTCTTGAACTTACCCGAGTGATCGCCGAAGATCTCTGTGTGCTCAAGAAGATTGATGGTGCGTGGACCTTGGTGGCTGGCGCAGTGCTCTTCCCATCACGATGGAAGCTCTCTGAGAAGCTTGGCAAAGATCTTGATCAGATTCATACTCCCGTCCCTGGTTACACCGCAGGCCTTGCCCCCTATATGACGCCGACCTTTGACAAGATCACTTCCGATCGCGCGGTATGGCGAAAGAATTGGTCACTGCACTCAACAAGTGATCTGCATCAACCAGAATCTATTCACGAAGAGGTAGAGCCGCAGAAGTATTGGTGGCGCACTGAACGCCAGACCCTCACCCGAAGCGCCGAGTCAGAATCGATCCTCTTTACGATTCGTAATCGAGCCGAACCCCTCTCGTGGATTATGGCCAGACCCGATGAAGCTAAGGCCTTTGCCGCAACCCTTCACTCCATGACACCTGAAACTATTGAATATAAGGGGCTCACCGCCGATCACCAGAGGATCGTTGACGCGCTTATGATTACCCCATGAGCAAGAATCCAACCGCAGTTGTCACTGGTGCAAGCAGTGGGATTGGTGCTGCCACAGCGCTCCTCCTGGCCGAACATGGTTACCACGTCATTGCCGCCGCTCGTCGAATTGATCGCCTGGCCGAGCTTGCTGCGAAGAATGCACATATCGAAACGATTGCTCTGGATGTCACAGACCAATCAAGTGTTGATCTACTTGCCGCACTCTTTGCCGAGCGATCTTTGGATCTCTTGGTGAACTGCGCAGGGGGCGCCTTTGATGCCTCCTCTGTCTTGGATTCTGACCCGGCAATTTGGCAGAAGACCTATGACGTGAATGTGATTGGCACGGTTCGCGTTGTGAAGGCGCTAACGCCGGTTCTTCGAAAGAATGGTGAAGGACATATCGTCATCATCTCCTCGACCGCTGGGCATACTGCCTATGAAAACGGCGGAAGTTATGTGGCTGCAAAGCATGCCGAGACATCTCTTGCTCGCACTCTTCGACTTGAACTCAATGGTGAACCTATTCGCGTCACAGAGATTGCACCAGGCATGGTGAAGACTGATGAGTTCTCACTTGTCAGACTCGGTGATGCGCAAAAGGCTGAGAATGTCTATAAGGGAGTAGCGGCGCCACTTGTCGCCGAAGATGTTGCGGAAGCAATCCGCTGGTCGGTCATGCTTCCCTCTCACTTCAACGTGGATTCGATGGTCATCAGGCCTATCGCGCAAGCTGCAAATCATAAGGTTCACCGCACGCAGTGATGGTGATCGATCATGATTGACCGCAGTAAAGAACTCTCTGCAATCAAACGAAGGATTCCAAAGATTGACCCAGTCTTTGCCGATCCCATCAAACGCCTTGCGCCATGCACCTTCGGTCTTGAAAAACCTAAACAAACTCACTACCAATCATTGATTCGCGCAGTGATTGCTCAACAGGTGAGTTCGGCTGCGGCGCGCACGATCGGTGGCAGGCTTCAAGAGCGGTGCGGGGGTTCGATCACTGCAGCAAAGGTGGGTGCACTCTCTCCCAAGCAGTTGCAGGCTGTAGGGCTGACGGGGGCAAAGGTGCGAACAATTGATGAGCTGACTCAGGCCACGCTCGCAGGTGACGTGAATTTTAAGAGGTTTCCCCATATGTCTGACCATGAAATTGTCGCTGAACTTGTGCCACTCTTTGGTATCGGTCAATGGACCGTAGAGATGTTTCTGATCTTTCAACTTGGCCGCCTTGATATCTGGCCTGTCGGAGATCTTGCAGTTCGAAGGGGATGGGACATGCTTCATAAGAATGTAGATCCCATCAAACCGAAGGCGCTCCATGATCTTGGTGAACAATTTTCTGGGATGCGCAGCGTTGTCGCTTGGTACTGCTGGCGTGCTTCATGATAAACGTGACAGACTCGCACCATGCATGAGTTCACACCTGAGGTCGAATCCCTTGCACAAGAGATTCTCGATTACTCACTTATTCGCCTCAAAGATAATCCACCACTGGATGGTCCCAAGAGCGTTGAAGAACTCTTCGCCTTAGTTGGTAACACCATCACAGCTGGTGGCCTTGGTGGTAGCGCTGCACTCTCCATCTTCAAAGATGTTTTGGCACCTGCCTGCATTTCCACTGATCACCCTCGCTACTTAGCCTTTATTCCTTCTGCACCAACAGAGGCGGCAAACCTCTTTGACTTGGTTGTGGGAGCAAGCGCTCTTTACGGTGGCTCGTGGCTAGAGGGCGCGGGAGCTGTCTTTGCCGAGAACCAAGCACTTCGTTGGATCAGTGATCTCGCAGGACTTCCCGAATCTGCCGGTGGTGTCTTTGTTCAAGGCGGAACGATCGGCAACCTCTCAGCACTTGTCACAGCCCGCAATCATGCTCGAAGCCTGTTTAGCGATGTGACGCGGTGGGTAGTGGCATGTAGCGGAGAGGCACACTCATCGATTAAGGCTGCCGCCGATGTGATGGATATTGAACTTCTTAAAGTTGCGACTGATCGCGATGGCATCATGCAAGGCGCCGCAGCACAATCTGCGATTGAGGCATATGAATCAAGCCATGCCGGCCATCGAGTCTTCGCGATTGTGGCGACGGCTGGAACAACAAACCTTGGCATTATTGATGATCTCCATGGCATCGCCGATTACGCGAATTCGCGCGGTATCTGGTTCCATGTCGATGGCGCCTATGGTCTTGCAGCGCTCTGCTCACCCGATGTGAAGCCAAAGTTTGATGGCGTTGAAAAGGCAGATTCTCTGATCGTTGATCCACACAAGTGGCTCTTCGCACCCTTTGATGCCTGCGCACTCATCTATCGCAATCCATCACTTGCCAAGAGAGCCCATCTGCAGCACGCGGAATATCTTGACACCCTCAATGATGATGGTGAATGGAATCCATCTGACTACGCCATTCAACTCACGCGCAGATCACGTGGACTACCACTCTGGTTCTCGTTAGCAACACATGGAACAGATGCCTATGCCGAAGCGATGAATAAGACGATGGCTGTTGCACGAGCTGCGGCAGATCTCATTAAAGCCCATCCGCGCCTTGAGCTTCTCGTCGAGCCAAATCTTTCGATCGTTGCCTTCACTCGCCCTGGTTGGGATGCCGCCGCTTATCAGGCATGGAGCGATAAGTTGCTGGCAGATCAGATTGGTTTTGTTACGCCATCTGCCCACAATGGTCAACCAATTTTGCGATTCGCAATTGTGAATCCTTGGACACAAGTCAGCGATATCGAAGCGATCCTCGCGACCCTATAAGCAGCTTTTACTTATCGATCGAGGAGATTGCGAACAGGGGAGTATCTCCCACCCTTGCGACGAAGCGCGATCGCACTCAGTGCCTCAAGGACAACTCGGTTTGCCAGCATCGCCGTGATATCTGAGCTATCAAAGGCTGGTGCTACTTCCACAACATCGATGCCGACGATAGGAAGTTCGAGGCAGATGCGACGTACCGCTTCAAGGAGTTCTCGAGAGGTCATGCCACCAGGCTCTGGTGTGCCAGTGCCAGGTGCCATACCAGGATCAACAACATCGATATCGACCGAGAGGAAGACGCCATCACATCCATCGGTGAGGGTGGCAAATGATTCATCGAGCACTGCTGTAAGGCCACGATGGTGAATCTCAGTCATCTCATAGGAGCGCATCTTCTGATCGCGCATCCAATCAAGAGTTGCAGGCTCGGGCCAATAGCCACGAAGGCCAAGTTGAAGGAAGCGATCCCCGCGCACCGCACCTGATTCAATCAAGCGACGCATCGGTGTGCCATGTCCTACAAGTGATCCGTTCTGAGTCTCACCAGTGTCTGCATGGGCATCGAAGTGAATCATCGAGACTTTGCCCCAGCCAATTTTGTTGGCGATACCGACAACATCGGCAGAGGTGATGGAGTGATCTCCACCAAGAATGAGCGGGATCGCACCACTTGCGGTGATCTTCTCCGTTGCTTCCTCTAATACCTTCAGCGCCTTCACTAAGTCATCTGGTGGCATAAGGAGATCGCCGGCATCAACAACCTTGAGATCTTTGAGGCCATCGGTGCGAAGTGCCATGTGAGGACGTTCGCCATCATGAGGAAGATAATCAGTGCCACGAATTGCTTGTGGTCCAAACTTTGCGCCTGATCGAAATGATGTTCCAGAGTCAATGGGAGCTCCGATGATCACAACATCTGCGCCGGCATAACTCTCAGCAATCTCAAGATCACACGAAGGGATGCCTAGGAAGGTAAATGCTGGTCCATACATATTGCCGATATAAGCCATGAAATGATCCTACTTAACTACTCGATAGGTGGCGAGGGTGGAGTCGGTTGCATAAGCGATTCGAACTCCGGCTGCCTTTGATGCAGCGAGTCCATCAATGATCTGCTCAGTCAGCACCTCACCGGGTGCGACGACTGCAACACCTGGTGGGTAAGGAGCAATGAGATCGGCTGAGATGCGACCACGTGCCTTCGCAGAATCCACCATTTCGGTCTGCGCAAAGTAGGCATCGCGCATGGAGATACCGCGCTGTGGAACAACAGACCAACTCAGCGCTGTGGCAGAGGCTCTCGGGGCTTGTTCTTGACTCTTAAGAATAGGAATGAGTACGTCGGCGAGTTGATCGAAATCCGCTGATGAATCGGCGAGGGTGGCTAGGAAGACGACGGTGTCGCGATCAGCCATCTCTACTCGGATTCCTGCCTTACCCAGCGCCTGTTCGATCTCGACACCAGATGCGCCTAATTGGTTGGCGCGTAAGACGATCTTTGATGGATCAAAGCGACCTGCTGGAAAATCACTGGCGGTCAGGAAAATGGGGAGAGAGAACTCGGCTGCAACTTTTGATGTGAACGATGAGATGTTAGCAAGGAGTGCCGCGAGTAGTTCTTGCCCACGAGTTTCAAGAAGAGCGCGCACCGCATCGATGGATGCGAGAGGAGCTCCAGCAGGGGAAGTCGTATGCGTTGTCTCAAAAGATTGTTCGATGCGATCGAGGTTGAGGTATTTTCCTTGAGCAATCAAGAGTGCGCTCGCGCTATAACCAGGGAGCGCCTTGTGAACACTGGTGATGAGCGCATCGGCGCCAAGCTGCAAGCAGTGACGAGGTAGATCATTGTGGAAACCAAAGTGGCCGCCCCACGCTGCATCAATGATGACGGGAATAGAGTGTGAGTGCGCTTCTGCGATGAGAGCTGGCAGATCAGAGAGTGTGCCAAGGTAACCAGGCTCGGTAAGGAGGAGAGCGATTGGCTTCTGATCGATAACACGTTGGAGTTCTGAGAGCGCTATGCCTGTTGGGACTCCTGTTGCTTCATCAATCTCAGGGGAGAGCCAGATCGGTTCAAGGCCGGCAAGAACGAGAGCAGAGAGAACAGAGCGGTGGGCGGTGCGAGAGACGGCAACTGCGTCACCAGGTTTACCCAGGGCCAAGATGATCGCTTGGTTGGCATGGGTGGATCCCCCTGTAGAAAAGCGTGCGTACTCAGCGCCCCAGAGTTGCGCAGCGAGGCCTTCGGCCTTGCGAAGAACTTGGTTGGTTAACTTGATCTCATCGAGGCCACCGTAGAGAGGTATATCGCCATCAACGAGTGCACCAAGCCCAGCATCCAAGCGCGCAGCCTTCTGCTTATGCCCGGGGATAGTGAAGGGCAGGTGCTGGCCCTCGAAGTAGGAGAGGTAGGCATCCAGCAGTGGTGCGCTCGCTCGTAACGGGTTCATAAGGTTAAGCCTAACTTCACTTTTCTCGGTGCGCTGCACGACCCCCATGGCTTTAGACTTTACCCATGATCGATACAGATGCCCTCCCGCAGGTCCGCCGTGTAGTCACTGCGATTCCTGGTCCAAAGTCAGCCGAAGTGCTCAAGCGACGCACAGAAGCGACTTCTGGAGGACTCGGCATGGCTATTCCTGTCATCGTTGAAAAGGCGCATGATGCGATCATTCTCGATATCGATGGCAATCAGATCATCGATCTTGGTGCTGGTATTGGTGTTACCACTGTTGGCAATAGCGCGCCTCGCGTAGTCGAGCGCGTCATCAAGCAGGTCCGCGAATTCACACATACAAATTTCACCACCGCGCCATACGAGAACTACATCGAAGTCTGCGAATGGCTCAATAAGAATACGCCCGGAACTTTTGCAAAGAAGTCAGTACTCGTGAACTCAGGAGCGGAAGCTGTTGAGAATGCCATCAAGATAGCTCGCCATTTCACAAAGCGTCAGGCGATCGTTGTCTTCGAGCATGCCTATCACGGTCGCACAAATCTCACCATGGCACTTACTGCAAAGAACATGCCTTACAAGGATGGCTTCGGTCCATTCGCGCCCGAGATCTATCGCATGCCAATGCCATATCCGTATCGTTATGAAGGCGACCTCGCCAATATCACTGCCGAGTCACTCGATCACATCAATCATAAGATTGAGAAGGAGATTGGCGCAAAGAATGTTGCAGCCATTCTGATCGAACCTATTCTTGGCGAAGGTGGATTCATTGTTCCGCCAAAGGGATTCCTTCCAGGTCTTCAGAAGTATGCAAATGAGAATGGGATTCTCTTTATTGCTGATGAAGTGCAATCAGGTTTTGCTCGCACTGGCCATCTCTTCGCGTGCGAAGAGGAAGGCGTTGTCCCAGATCTCGTCACAACTGCAAAGGGCATTGGTGGTGGGTTACCACTTGCTGCTGTCACAGGCCGAGCTGATGTCATGGATTCAAGCCATGTCGCAGGTCTTGGCGGAACGTATGGCGGAAATCCACTTGCATGTGCTGCTGCACTAGGTGTCTTTGAGACGATTGAAGCCGAAGGCCTTGTGGCTCGCTCCCGCATGATTGGTGAGATCCTCACCACCCGTCTTAATGAGATTAAGTCGAAGTATTCAGTGATCGGTGAAGTCCGTGGCCGTGGCGCTATGCAGGCAATTGAGCTTGTTAAGCCAGGCTCGAAGGAGCCAAATCCTGAGGCGATGGCTAAGGTCATTAAGTACTGCCAGCAAAATGGGGTACTCATTCTTACTGCAGGAACGTACGCGAATGTGATTCGCTTCTTGCCACCCGTAGTCATTACCGAAGAACTTCTTCGTGATGCACTCGATGTTCTTGAAGCTGGCTTTGCAACGCTCTAATCGCTGCAACGCTCACTTTCTATGAAGAATCGGATAGCTAATCGATTTCGGCAGATTGTCTCCGGATCGCCAGATGGTCGACCCGATTGGGTAAAACAGATTGCGATCGGCGATGACGTTGGCCTCTTTGGCGTAGATAGTCCCGTATGGAAAGTTCATGGCGATATTGCAACCCTTGTGGGTGGCGTACGCGCATTGCTCTTACAAGCTGCCCACCCTGCAGCGCTCACTGGTGTTGCCGAACATTCCCGCTACGAAACTGATCCACTTGGACGATTAGCCGGAACTTCACGGTGGCTCACGATCACAACGTTTGGATCAACCGAGGCGATTGCCAGAGAAGCAGCGCGAGTAAACGAGATGCACAAGCGAGTAACAGGTGACTACACCACAAAGCAGGGGAGCACCTCTTCCTATAAAGCCTCTGACCCACGATATTTACTCTGGGTCCATTGCGCATTTACCGATTCATTTCTGCAGACTCATCTTGAATTTCACCCCGAGTTCGCCGATGGTGATGAATATGTGAAGCAGTGGTCAAAGAGCGCAATAGGTCTTGGACTCACTAACGCACCGCGGAGCATGTCGGAGTTGAAATCTGTGATGGATGATTTTGCAAAGAGGGAGTTGGCACCATCTACGCACACGGCAAATGTTGTGAGATTTATTATGAAGCCACCGCTTGGAAGTGCGCCATTGCTCTTCTATCGATTCTTGGCGAAGTCAGCGGTCTACTCCTTAACACCGAAGCAGCGGGAAATTTTGGGACTCAAGCAGGTGAGCAAAGGCTGGGTAGTTGCAACCTCGACGCTTTTAGCACTGCTCTCGTGGACCCTAGGTAAGGAATCACCAAGCCAACAGGTTGCGCGCGAACGGATAGCGCGGATAGCGGGTTCTGTGATTTAGTTGAATATTCAACTAAATAGTATTACCCTCTGATCATGAGTGAGACCCAAGGCAGTACATCACGAGCTGCAGCGCTCTATCTGAGCCACGGCGCACCTCCACTTCTTGATGATGAGATCTGGGGTGGCGAACTTTCATCGTGGAGCAAGCAACTCGTAAAGCCGAAGGCGATCTTGATCGTGAGCGCCCACTGGGAATCAGAGCCGTTATCTTTGAGTGCTACCGAACCTGGAGTTCCGCTTATCTATGATTTTGGTGGCTTCGCTCCGCGCTATTACCAATTGCAATACCCAGCGCCTGTTGCGCCAGAGTTAGCGGCGCGAATTAAAGCGATTGTTGGTGAGCCAGTGGTCGAACATCGCCGCGGGCTAGACCATGGCGCATATGTCCCACTGATGAAGCTTTATCCAGAGGCCGATGTCCCTGTTATTCAGATGTCGATCCCTACTTTTGATCCAGAGAAACTCTTCGCACTTGGCAAGAAGTTAGCCCCGCTTCGCGATGAAGGAGTCATGATTATCGGTAGCGGCTTTATGACTCATGGCCTGCCATTTCTGAGGGATTGGTCTATCAATGCCACACCACCTGGCTGGTCGAAAGAGTTTGATCTTTGGGCTGCAGAAGCTTTAGGTCGTGGGGCAGTAGATGAACTCATGAATTACAAATCGCTTGCACCAGGGATGCCATATGCGCATCCCACGGTCGAACACTTTGCGCCGATCTTCATCACACTCGGTGCCGCCGCAGTTGCTGACGTTGCGCCAGAGATAACGATCGATGGATATTGGATGGGGCTGAGCAAGCGCTCATTCCAGGTTGTCTAACGGTTCTTAGATTTTGGCGCTGTAGAAGCGTCCCAGAAACTCCGTCTTTAAGTTGTAGAACTCACCGGTGGTGATGGCATCGCGCATCTGATCAACTAACCTCACAATAAATCGCTCGTTGTGAATGGTGGCCAAGGTTGATGCGAGCATCTCTTTAGCTTTAAAGAGATGGTTGAGATAAGCCGCGGTGTAGTGGGTGCAGGTATAGCAATCACAGCTCTCATCAATGGGGGAGAACTGGCGTTGATACTTACTATTTGTCAGGTTCACACGGCCATCCTGGGTAAAGACTGCACTGGTGCGAGCTTGGCGAGATGGCGCTACGCAGTCAAAGGTATCTGCGCCATTTTCGACGCCAACAAAGAGATCATCAGGTTCGCCAATACCGAGCAGGTGACGTGGCTTGTTATCTGGTAGTTCTTCGCAGAGCCAGCTCACAATGGTGCCGAGCTTCTCTTTATCGAGCGCGCCACCAAGTCCAAAGCCATCAAAGGTGATGCCATCTTCATTGAGACCTGATAAATCTTTTGCAGCCTTACGACGGAGATCTTCATATTGGGCGCCTTGCAAGACGCCGAAGAGGGCTTGATAGGGCTTATCTGATCGCAGTTCGGTAAGTCGGCCATGTTCAACCAAACAACGCTTTGCCCAGAGCCGTGTTCGCTCCAGTGATTTCTGTTGATACCCACGAGTGTTGTGAAGAGTTGTGCATTCGTCGAAGGCAAACATGATGTCGGCGCCGAGTTGGTGTTGAATTCCAATCGACACTTCGGGAGTAAAGCGATGCATCGATCCATCTAAGTGAGATTTGAAGGTAACGCCATCGTCATCAACGTGGGCCAAGCGATCTTTACCATCGGCTATTACTTGATCATCGCGGAAGGTATCTTCATTCATCGCAATAACCTTTTTAAAGCCGACTCCGAGTGAGAGAACTTGGAAGCCACCGCTATCGGTGAAGGTCGGGCCAGACCAGTTCATGAACTTTCCGAGGCCACCTGCCTCATCGACAATCTCTGGACCTGGTTGTAAATAGAGATGGTAGGCATTTGCTAGAAGTGCCTGCGCTCCAAGCTCACCCATCGTCTCTGGAAGAACAGCTTTTACTGTTGCTTTGGTGCCAACAGGAATGAATGCTGGAGTCTGAATAGTTCCGTGGGGAGTGGTGATCTCACCGGTACGACCCAAGGCGCCATCGAGTTGAATCTTTTGTGTGTAGGAAAAAGAGTTCTGGGATTGGGCGCTCACTCGGGTTACTCTACCTTTATGTCGAAAGCACGCTTGCCTCTTAACTATTGGAAGCTCTGGAGCGCCACCTTCATCTCCAATATCGGTAACGGGGTAAGCGCCATTGCCTTCCCCTGGCTCGCCTCTGCACTCACGAGATCTCCACTCACTATCGCCATTGTTGGACTAATGAGCCAACTGCCATGGCTGCTCTTTACTCTTCCAGCTGGCGTCATCACTGATCGGTTAGATCGAACGAAGATCATCGTGGCAACAGATGTCGTGCGGGGAGTTGTTACTTTATTGGCCACCGTCGTTCTAGTCATTCATCGCAATGAATTTAGCCACGTGAAGAATCCACTCGATGCCCATCAGGGATCTTCAACCCATCTCATCCTTGCAACCATGATGATCGCCAGTTTCTTGCTTGGGTCGGCAGAGGTGTTGGGAAATAACTCATCCCAAACATTCATGCCAGATGTTCTACCGGCCGAAGATCTCGCCAAAGGAAATGGCCAGATGTGGTCGGCTGAGTATCTAACGAATAGTTTTATCGGGCCAGCACTTGGTTCGCTCTTACTTGGCGTTGTGATCTATTTGCCTTTCCTCTTTGATGCTGGCTCCTTCTTTATCTCGGCCGCACTGATCTCGCTCATTTCGGTTCAAGCAAGAGCGATTGTTAAAAGTAAGAACGATGCAGATCTCAAAGGCGCCTCGGCTTTTATTGCAGAGCTGAAAGAGGGTTTCACCTGGCTCATGGGCCACGAGATATTGCGGCCGATGGCGTTCACATTAGGAACTTTGAACTTCTTCAGTCAGATCGCTTTCGCCTCATACATTCTCTATGTGCAAGAGGTATTGCATGTATCTGTCTTCATCTTTGCTGCCCTTGGTACGGCAGGAGCTGCTGGTGGGTTCCTTGGGGGATTGGTTAGCCCGAAGATCATTAAGAAGATTGGCGATGGAAGGGCTCTCACCTGCGCGCTCATTGGAATGCCGGTGATCACCGCGCTCTGCTTCTTCATCCATGCCTGGTACATCCTTTATTTGGCGATCTTTCTTGAGACCTTTCTCTCGGTGCTGTGGAACGTCGTGACGGTGAGTTTTCGCCAGACGATCATTCCGCCTGGAATGCTGGGCCGGGTCAATAGCGGCTATCGCTTCTTTGGCTGGGGCTCGATGCCACTTGGGTCTATCACCGGTGGGCTGTTGGTCTCGATCCTGGCCCACCACATTGACCGCGAATTGGCCCTTCGGGTGCCCTTCTTGGTGGCTGGGGCCATTGGCTTGATCAACTGGCTCGTGGTCCGAAACTCCTTTACCAGCGCCAAGTTGCAAGCAGCTCGCGAGAGCGCTGTTTAGGGCCCCAAGCCACTCTCCTCAGCGTGGGGCAAGGTTAAGTTTTCGTTACATTACGTCAAAGTGTTGCTCAGAATCGGACATATAGTGCAGACTTCCCCCACTACCGCAGACCGTGGTGGTCTCTAGCTAGGTCCACTTCACTGCGGTCCCTCGATAAGGAGAATAAATGAAAGCA
>CAIJKC010000021.1 GCA_903821145.1 uncultured Actinomycetes bacterium
ATTAAGTGCCATGGTCGGGTGATAAAGATGGTGGAGATCGAACCAATACCGACAGTGGTGAGAGCCGACATCACGACCTTGCGGACGGTAAAACGTTCCATAAGTGCGGCTGCGAATGGCGCGGTAAGGCCAAAGAGCAGCGTATTGATACTGATTGCCGCAGCGATGGTGGACCGTGACCAACCAAAGGCATCTTGGAGCGGGATGATGAGTACGGATGGGGCTGATCGATAACCAGCACTAGCTGCCAGGGTTAAGAAAGTAACTCCAAAGGCATACCAGGCTGGATGAATCCGGCGAGGTTTAGATGGTTGGGTCATCGAGTTCATGGTATTGGATCAGGTACTCCCGCTCTGCATCACTTAAGCGGCGTGATTTCTTTGTCACGACATCGACGCCAACTTGAACCGTCTTAATCTTTGCGTGCAAACCTGCCGGGCTGCGAAGTTCATAGAACATATCAAAGGATGCGCCGCCGATTCGCCCGACCCAGATATCGCAATCAATGTTGATCGCACCTTCGTAGATTGGCAATAGGTAATCGACCTCTGCGTGAGCTACGACCATATCCGAGAGGATCGGTTCAAGGCCGGCATCAGTGCGTGCGCGCCAGAGCATCTCTACTCGAGCCTCTTGAACATAGGTCAAGTACTTTGCATTGTTCACATGGCCCATGGCATCTAGATCATCCCAGCGAACGTGGGTGGTGGCGGTGTAACGCATTAGCGAGTGAGCTTTCGATAGGTAACGCGATGAGGACGCGCTGCCTCTGCTCCGAGTCGCTTGATCTTGTTCTCTTCATAGGATTCGAAGTTACCTTCAAACCAGAACCACTGTGAGTCACCTTCATAGGCGAGGATGTGGGTTGCGATGCGATCCAAGAACCAACGATCGTGGGAGATCACCACAGCGCATCCTGGAAATTCAAGGAGAGCATTTTCAAGGGAACCAAGAGTTTCAACATCGAGATCGTTTGTTGGTTCATCCAAGAGCAAGAGGTTTCCACCTTGCTTGAGAGTGAGCGCAAGATTCAAACGGTTTCTCTCACCACCGGATAAGACTCCAGCAGGCTTCTGTTGATCAGGACCCTTGAAGCCAAAGGCTGACACATAGGCACGGCTTGGCATCTCGACATTGCCGACCTTCATGTAATCAAGGCCATCAGAAACTACTTCCCAGAGGCTCTTATTGGGATCAATACCAGCACGGCTCTGATCAACGTATGCGATCTTTACCGTCTCACCGATCTTTACCGATCCTGAATCAGGAGCTTCTAGTCCCAAGATCGTCTTAAAGAGTGTGGTCTTACCGGCACCGTTAGGTCCGATGACGCCGACAATGCCGTTACGAGGCAAGGTAAAGGAGAGGTCATCGATCAAGAGACGATCGCCAAAGCCCTTCTTCAAGTTCTCGACCTCAACGACGATATTGCCAAGGCGTGGCCCAGGTGGAATCTGAATCTCTTCGAAATCTAACTTACGGGTCTTATCGGCCTCAGCTGCCATCTCTTCATAGCGGGCAAGACGAGCCTTCGACTTGGTCTGGCGACCCTTGGAGTTCATGCGAACCCATTCGAGTTCCTCAGTCAACCGCTTTGCGCGCTTGGCATCTTTCTGTCCTTCGATCTTCAGACGCGTTGACTTGGTCTCAAGATAGGTGGAGTAATTTCCTTCATAAGGATAGGCACGACCACGGTCGAGCTCGAGGATCCACTCTGCAACATTGTCCAAGAAATATCTATCGTGCGTGATCGCAACAACGGTGCCCGGATACTTCGACAGATGTTGTTCGAGCCACAAGACAGATTCGGCATCTAAATGGTTAGTAGGTTCATCAAGAAGTAAGAGATCTGGTGCTTCAAGGAGAAGTTTGCAGAGTGCGACGCGACGCTTCTCGCCACCAGAGAGAACCTTCACATCAGCATCAGGTGGCGGGCAACGCAGAGCATCCATTGCCTGTTCGAGTTGTGAATCAAGGTCCCAAGCATTGCGGTGATCGAGTTGCTCTTGAAGAGCGCCCATCTCAGCCAACAGCTTGTCGTAATCTGCATCGGGGTTCGCCATCTCTTCTGAGATCGCATTGAAGCGGTTCATCATCTCGATCGTCTCGCCGACGCCCATCTGGACATTCTCAAGAACAGTCTTCGTCTCATCCAGGTGTGGCTCTTGCAAGAGGATGCCGACGCTATAGCCAGGTGAGAGGAAGGCTTCACCGTTTGAGGCGGTCTGAAGGCCAGCCATGATCTGTAGGACGGTCGATTTACCAGCACCATTGGGCCCTACGACGCCGATCTTTGCGCCAGGGTAGAAGGCGAGGGTCACATCATCAAGGATGACTTTCTCACCATGCGCTTTACGCGCCTTCTTCATCGTATAAATGAACTCAGCCATAGTGCGGAACTCTATCGTGTTAGATGCATGGTCTGAGTTACAAGTAGAATTAATCCAGCAATTCAAGGTTCTCAGGTGCCCGTAGCTCAGTCGGATAGAGCAACCGCCTTCTAAGCGGTAGGCCGCTGGTTCGATTCCAGCCGGGCGCACAAGTACTCCACTCTTCACGCCTCTCATCGCAAACATCCGGGAGCCACAAGTATCCGGGCATGAAAAAACCCCGCCAGTCCCTCGAATGGCGGGGTCTTTCTCTTTACGGGTTAACTCATTAACTAGGGGGCTAGTTAATTATGCGCCGAGCTTTGCGATCTGGGCTGTTGCAACTTTACCTAGTGGTGAAGTTGGATCAATTGTTGTGAACCCATAATCAGCATTCTTTGTGCAAGAGAATGTGAGGTAGTTGATCGCTGCCTTCACTGCTGCTGCCTTATCTGCATTGCCATACTTTGTAAGAGCAAGTGCATAAGTGACAACTGTGAATGGATAGACACCGTGGTTAGCGTTCAAGTAGTCGTATGTGACGATACCTGAGTTTGAATCGATCTTCTGTGTCGCGATGAAGCCGTTAGCTGCATCAGATGTTGGAAGAACGAGGTCACCGTTGTTGATAACAGCAGCGAGCTTCAAACCGTTTGCAGCAGCAAAGCTGGTCTCTGCATAGGTGATTGAGTACTTGATCTTGCCAGCAAGAGCTGCAACACCAGCAGAGCCTGAAGCGCCCTGGAAGTGGATTGGATCAGATGTGACAGTCTTTGGGTTGATTGAAGCGAAGACCTTGGCATGTGATGCCCAGTCAGTTGGATCAATCTTTGTGAAGGCTGTTGTGAAGTTATCTGATGTACCTGATGAATCAGAACGGTAGATAACTGTGATTGGCTGAGCAGGCATAACAACCTTGTTCACGACTGTGCGTGTTGAGAGAACGATTGGGTTGCCCTTTGCATCCTTTACAACATTGCCCTTTGCATCCTTGCGGTAGTTAACAACTGAAACTGAACGGTTGTTATCAGCAACAAGTGCTGGATCGTTCCACATGGTGATCTTTCCTGCGAAGATCTTTGCAACGTTTACTGCAGAGATTGAAACCTGCTTTGATGTGTTGAGGTTGTACTGAACTCCGATTGGCCATACATATGATGGAACGTGGATTTCAGATGCGTTGATCGCAGTACCTGACTGTGATGTTGTGTGCGCTGAATCTGAGAAAGCGAAATCGTACTTACCGGTCTCCATGTTTGACTGACCGACGCCTGATGACTGTGAGTCATAAGCAAAAGTTACTGATGATGGAAGTGTTGGTACGCAAGCGTTTACAACGCTCTTTACTGATGATGCGCCGCCAACTGTGAGTGTTGTTGCAGCAAAAGCTGATGGTGCGATTGCAATAACAGCTGCTGATGCAACTGCTGTTACAAGTGTCAATGAGCGTGAAAGCTTCATGAACAACCTTTCGATAAATGGATAAGGGATTGATACGGGTTTGGTGCGTAGTCGAACTCTAAATTGGGGCGGAAACTAGGGGCTTACTAGGCCCCAACACGGCGTGAACCCAAGGTGAACAGAAAGTAAACAGCCCCTGGGCTACCGAGGTAGAACAGGGGCTGAAAAGCCTGGAAAAACTTGGAAAAGCCAGCTTTATTTCATCGTGAACGGCTTAACCAAAACGGCCAGAGACGTAGTTCTCGGTCCGCTGATCCTTTGGACGAGAGAACATCTCATTGGTTGGGCCAACTTCGATCATCTGACCAGGGCCACCATCTGCCAAGAAGAATGCTGTGTAATCAGAGACACGAGCAGCCTGCTGCATATTGTGAGTAACGATGACGATCGTCATGGTCTTAGAAAGTTGAGAGATCGTATCTTCGATACGAAGGGTTGATCCTGGATCAAGAGCCGAGCAAGGCTCATCCATCAAGAGGACCTTTGGATTTACGGCAAGTGATCGGGCGATACAGAGACGCTGCTGCTGTCCACCAGAGAGGCCGCCAGCATGTGCACTGAGGCGATCCTTCACTTCGTTCCAGAGACCAGCGCGGGTGAGAGTCTCCTCCATCAGGTCATCTTTATTACCGTCGTACTTAATCTGAGCAAGCTTGAGACCAGCAAGAACGTTCTCACCGATTGTCATCGATGGGAATGGATTTGGCTTCTGGAAGACCATACCGATCTGAAGACGAATGCGAGTGACATCGGTTCCTGATGCGTAAATATCTTTTCCATCGAGTAAGACTTCACCAGCCATCGCAGCTGATGGAATGAATTCGTGCATACGGTTGAGTGTGCGGATGAAGGTCGACTTACCGCAACCAGATGGACCGATGAGCGCGGTGACTGTGCCAGCGGCGAAATCAAGGGAGACATTCTCGAGTGCGAGGTGGCTACCGAACCAGGCATGGACGCCGCGAGCTTCAAGGCCAGAGCCAAGCGGGGCGTTACCAGGTTCGCGCACACGCGCTGCTGCTACACCAGCCAGTGAATTGGGCTGAGGCGTATTCTCTGTGCTCATTATTGATCTCGCTTCCATTACTTGATCTTCACTTTTCTTGTTCCAAAGACACGTGCAACAACAAAGAGGGTGAGAACTAGCATCAACAGCACAAGGATACCGCTCCAGGCGCGATCGATACCGAGTTCGGTGCCATCTCCCAAACCACTCCATACGTAATACGGCAAGGCTGACTGTCCCCCGCTAAATGGGTTCCAGTTGATCTTGTTGCTGACGCCCAAGGTGAAGAGCAGCGGCGCTGTCTCACCGGCGATACGGGCAACGCCCAAGATGACCGCTGTGATCAAACCATTGCGGGCTGCTGGGACGACGATCGTTGCGACGGTCTTCCACTGGGTTGCACCGAGTGCAAGTCCTGCCTCACGCAAATCTTGTGGGACTAACAAGAGAACTTCTTGCGCGGTACGAGTCACGGTTGGAATCATCAAGATAGCTAAAGCGAGTGCTGCCATGATGGTTGATCCACGAAGTGATGTCGTGAGCAAGAGAGCAGAATAAATAAAGATACCTGCGACAACAGATGGAATACCTGACATCGCTTGGACTAAAAATTGGATAAAGCCAGATGCCTTACCGCGGATTTCAGTGAGATAGAGCGCGGTCAGTACTGAGAGTGGCAATGAAATTAGAGTTGCGAGAATGATCAGATACAAAGTTCCGACGATCGCCTGGATCACGCCACCTTGATTGAGTGGGCTCTGGTAATTAGCAACTGACATATCGTGGAAGAAGAATCCTGGGTAGAGACCCTTCGCGCCTTTGACGATCGTTGTTGCAAGAAGCGAGAGAACCGGTGTGAAGGCGATAGTTGCACCTGCGATCGCGACTGATCCAGCAAGTGAATCGATCGCGGCGCGCTTTCCAAGGTTGCGCCACTTCAGCGCCATCTGGAATCCGGCACCGAAGATAAAGAACAAGAGAACGTAGGCAATCTTGCCCTTCATCGGAGTCACGGCGACGACGACGAAATCAAGGATTGCAGCAAGAGCGAGCGCACCAAATACTGGGAATAGATCAGCCTTTGTGGCCTTCCATGGCTTGCGAGGTAGCACAGTTGTCGTAGCCATTACTTACCTGATTTCACAGCGCGTGAGACAACGGTATTTGCCACCATGTTCACAAGCAGGGTCATAACGAAGAGGACGAAACCAGCGGCTAATAGCGCTTTCTTCTCAGTAAATGATGCCTCACCGAACTTCTGCACGATCATCGATGCGATATTGCCACCGTATCCATAGAGGATATGCCAGTTGATTTTGAAGACGATATTTAAGACTGAGTAGACCGCAACCGTCTCACCAAGTGCGCGACCAAGGCCAAGCATTGCGCCACCGACGACACCTGATGCTCCGAATGGAAGTGCGACTGCGCGGATCATTCCCCAACGAGTTGCACCGAGTGCATAGGCAGCTTGGATTCGCTCAAGTGGCGTCTGCGCAAAGATTTCACGTGAGACAGATGTGACGATCGGAATAATCATGATTGAGAGAACGATGCCCGCCAAGAATGGTGATCGATCAAATGCAGGTGAAGGTACGGAGAGGAATGGAATCCAACCCAAATATTTGTAAACAAGTTTTGCCCAATAGGTCGCCATCGGCGCCAAGACGATGAAGCCCCAGATGCCATACAGGATCGATGGGAATGAAGCCATCAAGTCGACGACGGTGACGAGTGCGCGCTTGAGTCGTTCTGGTGCATAGAAGGTAAGGAAGAGTGCAGTAAGGACTGAGAGTGGCACACCAATAAAGAGTGCGATCGTTGCAATGATCAAGGTTCCGGTGATCATCGCACCCATACCAAAGCTACTTACCTCTTTACCGTTATCCCCAACGATCGAAGACCATTCAGCATGGGTAATGAAGCCAAAACCATTCTCTTTAAATGCACCGAAGCCGCGGAATGCTAGGAAGCCACCGATCGCCGCAAGAATGAGAAGAGATGAATAGGACATCACGTTCAAGACGGTGCGGAATGCGACATCTGATGGCCGAGGCTTGGTCGTCAGGGCGCGCTTTTCGGGCAGGACCCGCTCAATAAGAGTTGAACTCACTCGCAGATCCTCTCCCTAATCAGCCACCAATAGGCGTGCAGATGGTGAACAGAAGGTGAACGAGGGGTGAAGATCGGCCCAGCGATCCAGATCCCCTGAAATGCCCTACCCTTATCCACATATGAGTAATGATGCCCCCAACCTGATCTGGATCGACTGCGAAATGACAGGGCTAGATCTCAATAGAGATGTCCTGGTCGAGATCGCCGTCCTGGTCACCGACTCCCAGCTCAATGTCCTGGGCGAGGGCGTCGACCTGGTTATTCGGGCAAGCATCGAGCAATTGGCCGGAATGAACGACTTTGTCCGCCAGATGCATACCGATTCCGGCCTGATCACCGAGATCCCTCATGGGGTCGAGCTCGAGGATGCCCAGACCCAGATCCTCGCCTACCTCACTAAATATGCCCCAGGGGCAGGCAAATCCCCCTTGGCTGGCAACTCTGTCTCAGTCGATCGGGGCTTCATCAACCGCGACCTACCCGAGCTCGCCGCATACCTGCACTATCGGACCATCGATGTCAGCACCATCAAGGAGTTGGCCCGCCGCTGGTACCCAAAGTCCTATTTCAGCGCCCCTAAGAAGACCGGCAATCACCGCGCCTTAGGCGATATCCGCGATTCGATCGATGAACTCGATTACTACCGCACTCAGATTTTTCTCCCTGCCTAAACCCATTACACTTACCCTCTGCGCGCAAGCGTGGATGCAGTAAAACCAGCAAGACAAGAAATCAAGAAACATGGTGGTCGTAGCTCAGCTGGTAGAGCACTCGGTTGTGGTCCGAGATGTCGCGGGTTCGAGCCCCGTCGATCACCCCAATCTTTCCCGTAAGAGCCAAATAAACCAGAGCAACCCCGATTAACCCGAGCAACGGAGAGAACAGCATGAAGCCAATGATCTTCGATGTGGTCGTAGAGATTCCAGCAGGTAGCCGCAACAAGTACGAGATCAATCACGATACTGGTGAGGTCCGCCTTGATCGCATGCTCTTCACCGCTACCCGATTCCCCCACGATTACGGTTTCGTAAAGAACACTCTCTCACTCGATGGCGATCCCCTGGATGCACTCATCATGCTCGATGAACCGACATTCCCAGGATGTGTCGTCTCATGTCGCGTTGTCGGAATGTTCCGTATGACTGATGAAAAGGGCGGCGATGACAAGCTCCTCTGTGTTGCAGCTGGAGATATCCGCAAGCACGCAATCCAAGATCTCTCTGATGTTCCGGTCTACGAACTCGATGAAATCAAACACTTCTTCGAGGTATATAAGACTCTCGAGCCAGGTAAGGAAGTTCATGGCGGCGATTGGGTCGGACATGATGCAGCTCAAGAAGAGATTGATAACTCATATCGTCGTTACAACGAAAAGCACGAGTTAATTTAATGAAACTGATTACTGCAATTGTTAAGCCACATCGTGTTGGTGATATTAAAGATGCATTGCAGGCAGCAGGTGTTCGAGGAATGACAGTTTCAGAGGTAAGTGGTTTTGGTCGTCAAAAGGGTCACACCGAGGTCTACCGCGGCGCCGAATACACAATCGATTTGGTCCCCAAAGTTCGGGTCGAGGTCTTGGTCGAGGATGCGGATGTCGAATCAATCCTGGATACGATCGTAAAATCGGCAGGGACCGGGGCAATCGGCGATGGAAAAGTCTGGGTCACCCCGGTCGATACCGTGGTCCGAGTGCGGACAAATGAGCGTGGATCAGAGGCAATCTAAGCCTGACCGCTAGTTTTCACTTAAGGGGTAGGCGCTGATAGGGTCTGCTCTTGCAGTGAAGAAGTACAACTCAATACTTATATATCCCGCGTTGTTAGCTCAGTTGGTAGAGCAGGTGACTCTTAATCACCGGGTCGGGGGTTCGAGTCCCTCACAACGCACAATATGTACCTATATTGGTGAAAATACCTCTGTAACAGGTTGTATCTCCACCGAATCTTGTACGGAAATACGTGCCATACGGGGATGATTTCCGCATAAGGCAGATCCCAACCAATAACTACTAATTATTGGAAATGGGATGAAATGTTAGTAAAAGAATATGTTGATCAGTTGATTCAAAATCGCCCCTATAAGTATGCATACAAGCAAACCTTGATTAGGGACATCAAGAAAATGGGGATTTGGGACTTTGATATTGAGGATGTCACTTCTTCCTACATAAGAGACGTAGTAGATAGCCAAAGTAACCATAATTCTAGAAGGCGTTTATACATAACAGCTAGATCTGTATTCAAAGACATAAACAAATGTCAGGATCTTCCTGTCTTAGAATCAATTTCCAGAATTTACCAGTTCCCGTCCCAAGAACATTTGGAATTTCTAATAAATAAATCTAAATATCGCCTGCAGTTACTTCTGTGTATGTATGGTGGCTTAAGGGTGGGAGAAGCTTGTGCCGTTACTCCAAACAAATTGGAGGGCAACTATTTGCGTGTAGATGAAGCGTATTCGCAAGATGGGCTTCATCTAGGAAGTCCAAAAACGGTTGGGAGAGTCCTACTTCCTGAATGGCTAGCGGATGAAGTGAGAAATATGGCACCCGAAGATCGCTGGCAGATTGGCATGACAACAAAAATGGTTTCAGGTTCCATTTACAAGATTTCAAGGTTCAAGGGTGCAAAAGAGCTAACAGGTGGGAAGCCAATTAATCCCCACATGCTTCGCCACTGGTATGCCACAGATATGATTAAAAGAGGGATCAGCCCTGAAGTAGTAAGGCGTCAAATGCGACACAAAAAAATAGAAACTACAATGAAGGTTTATGTACAAGTGAATTCTCGTGATTTAGAAAATTCCGTTCCAAGTAGAATTATAGAAAAAGTACAGTCCGATAATGTAATAATGTTTCCTTTAACTATCGCCTAATTATTGAATTGTACGGGACTCGTTGAAATCCTAGGTGGGTCCCTTGCAAAATCTCAATTTCTCAAATTACATTATGCCGATTGATATAGGGTTGAAAAAGACATAAAACTCTTAATATTTCTGACTCTTAAGCTTCTGTTGCGCCTCGTTCTATGAAATGTCAAACTTATGGGTTCCGACGGATAAGATACTGTCATGGGGAACGATAAGTTAGGCGTCGCTAAGCAAGCCAAAAGTGATGAGTTCTATACTCAATATGCAGATATTGAAAAGGAAATGAATGCCTATCTTGAGTTCAACCCAAGCGTCTTTAAAAATAAGGTTATCCTCCTTCCATGCGATGATCCTGAATGGAGCAATTTCACCAAATACTTCGCACAAAACTTTGAAAAATTAGAAATTAAAAAGTTAATAAGCACAAGCTTTGCAACTGATAGCAAGTTAATCCAATTAATCTCCCAACCTACTCTATTTGAATTGGATAGCCCTCAATTTGATGCCACAAAAACTAAATCAAATGGAAAAATTTTCACTCTGTTTAGAGATAAGACAGGTGATAAGAGAATAGACGTAGGTGACCTTGAGTGGGATTATTTAGAAGGCAATGGAGATTTTCGCAGTAAGGAAATCTCAAAATTACGAGATGAAGCCGATATTATCGTGACCAATCCGCCTTTTTCGCTCTTCCGAGAATTTCTTGCTTGGATAGTAGAAGCAAAAAAAGATTTTGTTATCATCGGAAATATGAACGCAATGACTTACAAGGAAGTTTTTCCTCTGATTGCAGACAACAAATTGTGGCTAGGTCAAAGTATCCACTCTGGTGACCGAGAATTCCAAGTACCAGAGTCATATCCACTTGAATCTGCGGGCTGGAGAATTGATGATGTTGGCAACAGATTTATAAGGGTTAAAGGGGTTAGATGGTTCACAAATATAGAACATGGTAGGCGTCACCAACCACTTCCATTAATGACAATGGACGATAATATTAAGTACAGCAAACATGAAGAAATCCAAAACGTGGGTTACAGAAAATATGACGATTTTGATGCTCTTGACGTGCCTTTTACAGATGCAATTCCTAGTGATTATTCTGAGATCATGGGAGTACCCATTAGTTTCTTGGACAAATACTCACCCGAGCAATTTGAGATCATTGGGAATTTGGGTTCGTACGCCCCCGATGGATATTCTCTTGCCTCTAAGATTTATCTTGAGGGAAAAAAGGTTTACAAACGGATTGCAATAAAGCATAGGAATCCCTAATCGTGAAAACCAATTTAAGAACCTATACTGTTAGGGAATTGTCTGATGGTTTTGTTTACAATGAGTTTGAAGGAAAAGGACTCTTCGGATTGTCAGGAAAGTTAACAATCCAACCGGAATACCAGCGTAGCTATATATATGCAGATGGTAAAAAAGATGCAGCCGTGATTTTATCGTTATTAAACAAATACCCACTTGGCTTATTCTATTTCAATAAAACCAGCGAGGGTAGATTGGAAGTTCTTGACGGTCAGCAACGTATTACTAGTTTCGGAAGATTCATAACTGGAAAATTTGCTATTGATGATGAAAATGGAATGAAGCAAATATTTTCAGGTCTCGCCAAAGACCAACAACAGACCATTTTAGACTCCCAAATCTTAGTATACGAATGTGAAGGTCTTGAATCTGAAATAAAACAATGGTTCAAGACAATCAATACTGCAGGGGTGCCCCTGAACGATCAAGAATTATTAAATGCAGTATATTCCGGTCCTTTTGTCACGTTAGGCAAAGAAGAGTTTAGTAATAGTCAAAATGCTAATATTCAAAAATGGAGTAGGTATATTTCGGGAAGTTCAATTCGGCAAGACTTCTGGGAATGTGCCCTGACTTGGGTAAGTAGAGATAAATCCAATATAGACGCCTATATGAGTTCACATCGTTTTGATAATAATATTCTTGAAGTAAAGAATTATTTTAATTCTGTTCTGGATTGGGTGTCAACGGTTTTTGTAGACGTGGAAAAGGAAATGCGAGGATTAGATTGGGGAAAATTTTATGAAAAGTATCATCATAGATCATATAACCCTAGTGAAGTATCCAAGTCCGTGCACAGCCTCTACTCGGATCCATACGTGCAAAATAGAAAAGGAATATTTGAATACGTACTGGGCGAAAAGACAGATTCAAAATTGCTTGAAATTCGCTTCTTTGATGATGTCACAAAAAGAGTAGTCTATGAAAAGCAAACCAAAGAAGCGAAGATTCTTGGTTTGTCCAATTGTCCAAACTGTGCGATAGGACATGAGGTAAACAGGCATAAGCTATATAGCTTAGATGCGATGGATGCCGATCACGTCTCTGCATGGAGCAAAGGTGGGGCAAGCACTTCCGAAAATTGCCAAATGCTTTGCCGTACACATAATCAGTCCAAAGGAAATAGATAGCGGATTTTCTGATTTGTACTAAATGGAGTGAAAATCATCTAAGATGATTTTGGATTTTCCAAATATGTTAATAGGTCTAAAAAGTGATCCAATCGCCACTCGAGTAATTTTCAAATTGCAAATAGTGTGCCCGAAGAATCTACGCCTTTAAGTTTCCACTTTATGTTGATCAAATTCAATGTTGTTGTGTTGCGTGAAACGAAACTGATCTTTATTTTTTTATCGCTGAACTTTTTTCTATTTTATGCTTTAGGTAAATCACATCTTATAATTAGGTGTAGAAAGAAATACGATTTAGAGTGGTAATCGCTTAGAAAAATTCATGTGAGTAGGAAGAAATATTGCCTAAAAAGAAAAATCGGAATAAGTTTCGTCAGTACCCTTACAAATTGTCTGATATAGAAGATATAACTTTAAGACCTATCACAATGTACGATGTACTCAAACATAAACGGATGTGTGAGGCTAGTAAAGATAATTTGGGAAACTACTTGGGCTTTGCCGAAGACATTGGCAGGTGGGAAATGAAACACCATCTCAAGTGGATCGCAAGTCATGTCAAACTTAAGGGTTACTATCAAGCATTTGGTGCTTTTTATGAGGAACACATGCTTGGGGTGATAACTTTTTCACCTGCTAAAGATTTTTTGGGTATTCAGATTTGTTACTATACAAGTTCGCTTTATGCTTCTAAGGGGATTTGCACCCTCTTGACTGACTTAATGGTGAGTAGAGCATTTGTGATGGAAAATTTCAGATATGTTGAGCTACATATTGATGTAGACAATATTGGTAGCAAAAGAGTTGCAGAAAAGAATGACTTTGCTGTGGTTGCAGACTACGACTGTTCCAAGTCTGGACGATTAGGAAGCGGGAAGATGCAGGTATGGGTCAAAATCAATCCAAAGTATTCTGGAGAATTGACTCTAGAAGACTTCAAAAATAATGATGACTCATACCTATCACCTGCTTACCAAAGCTTGGGTTCTGTCTTTAGTGCTATCAAAGAGCTACAAAATATAGCCTTTATGGTGCAGTCATTGCAGTCCCAGCAAGTGGGTCAAAAACGGCCTCTACAACAGTTCTGAGAGCAGTTTTGCATACGGGTGGTCATCTGGAAAGGTTGCAATATATTTTCGCAACTCATGCCCATCTAAGCTTCCAAGATCGTTCAAATTCATATCAGTCTCCATTTCTCCTCCTTTCCTAAACTAGCCAAGCGGGTGGTTCCCTAAAAAATCTAAAAGATTAGATGGCTAAAAATCTTTATAGATTCTCTAGGGAAACTTTATTTAGAGTAGCCAGAGGAAGTTATTCCTCTGGTCATCCGTCAGGATGATGTAGTTATCTTCTTTATTTATTCATAGATAACTTCATAGTTATATTCATAGTTAGAA
>CAIJKC010000022.1 GCA_903821145.1 uncultured Actinomycetes bacterium
AATTCTCCTCAGTAGCTACCTTCACAGCGATACCACGAGCGGTTGCAATCTTCTGGGTTGCACTATCGGCATGAATGATGACGCCATGTGAGCTGAGGGCGCTGAGCGCGTCAGGCAGAAATGTTTCTGCCACGGCTGCGTGAACAAGCAGAGTCTCGGCTGCATTACAGACACTTGGGCGATGAGTCTTGGAGTTGATAAGAATCGGCAGCGCCTTTTTAAGATCGGCTGCATCATCGATGTAGACGTGGCAGACACCTGCGCCAGTCTCGATCGTTGGGACTGTCGCCTCATCAACGACCATACGAATAAGTGATGCACTCCCTCGTGGAATCACCAGATCCACCTGACCGCGAGCATGAAGCAACGCGGTAACAGTTGAACGATCATCGGATGGAATGTATTGGATGACATCAGGTGAGATCGAACTCTTCGCCAATACTTCTCGCATGATCTCAACGAGAACGACATTGCTTGATGCTGCCGAAGATGATCCACGAAGCAGCGCTGAATTTCCTGACTTCACTAATATTGCTGCTGCATCGACAGTCACATTTGGGCGAGCTTCATAGACCATTCCCACAACACCGAAGGGAACAGATTTTTGTGTGAGCTCAAGACCATTGGCAAGTGTGCGGGAATTGATGGTGCGACCGAGAGGATTGGCAAGTGCGGCAACCTGGCGCAGGCCATCTGCCATTGCCTCAACACGATCGGCGGTTAGTAGCAGGCGATCTTTCATCGACGGTGCCATATCGGAATCATCAGCGCGCTTCATATCTTCTGCATTGGCTGCCAAGATTCGATCAGTGTCAGCAATAAGTGCGTCAGCAATGGCGCTTAGCGCAGCAGAGCGCTGGGCATCACTTGCCGCAACCAGGGTGCGGTTAGCTAGGCGTGCACTCTCCGCGAGGCTGGAAATAATCTGGGCTGCATCCACTATCTAAGCCTACGGGCAATTACCATCTACTCATGCGCCTTTTATGGAAGATCCTGAGAAATACTCTGATCGGCTTCGTACTCTTTGCGGTAGCCCTTACCGGCTTCTTCAAAGTGGTCCACTATCCAAATCCGATCGCAGCAATAAAGCTAGGACTTGCACCAGCGTCAAAGACGCCAACCCTGCTTCCGTGGCATGTAGTCGCACCATCGGGCACTCCAATCTCACTTCCGACTTCTACTGAGGCAATGCCAACGACTGTTGAGTGGCAAGGAAAGACCATCACCTGGCAGCAATTCTTAGATATTTCCCATACCAATGCCTTCTTGGTGGTTCGCAATGGAGTTCTCACCTATGAGTATTACAACGCCAAAAATAAGATCACCCAGACCACTCAGCTCCCCTCTTACTCTGTTGCAAAGACCTTGACCTCGATTATCGCTGGCCAACTCATCGCCCAAGGAAAGCTCAAAGAGAGCGACAAGTTCGTGGACTTCTTCCCAGAACTCAAGACTGGAACATCCTTTGACCAGATCACTGTTCAATCACTTCTTGATATGCAAAGCGGTGTTGGTGTCTCCGATAACTACCCAACCGGTCCACAGGGTTGGGGTGTTGCAATTGCTCAGATGTATGCAACAACGGATATGAATTGGTTTATCAAGAACAACCGGAAGATGGCCTTCGCTCCAGATAGCAAAGCCCTCTATCGAAGCGTTGACCCTGAGCTACTTGGTCTCATCATTCATCGCATCACAGGGATGAAGATCGCCGATTACTTTAGTAAGAACGTCTGGCAGCCTATTGGCGCAGCAACAGCTGCAACCTGGAATGTTGATCATGTTGGGGGCATGGAGAAGACCTTCTGCTGCTTCAATGCCAGTGCTCGAGATTATGCGAAGGTTGGCTTGATGCTTCTTAACAATGGCAGCACTGCCGCATCACATATCGTCTCAGCCGATTGGCTCAAGCGCCTGAGCACGCCAGTTGTAACTCTCGATCATGGGTGGGGCTATAGCGCCTATATGTGGCACCCATACCCAGGAACAAACCTGATGCTCGGTTTGCACGGCCAATTTGTCTTTATGAATCCAGCAACCAAGACTGTGATCGTCAAGCTCAGTGATAACCCAACAGGTAATGATCCAGAAGTTGATGAAGCCCGCGTGATCTATCAGCTTTCCCAGAAGTAAACAGAGGCTAAATAAGCACCAAATCATCTCTATGCACGAGTTCGCGCTCATATTCAGCGCCGAACTCAGCTGCGAGTTCCTTCGTTGATCGACCAAGCATCCGAGGAATTTCTGTTGAATCAAATGCAACGAGGCCGCGAGCGATAACCACGCCTTTATCTGAGATAAGTTCGACGGTATCCCCTGATAAGAAGTCACCCTCGACTGCTGTGACTCCTGCAGGAAGCAAGGAGACGCCGCGCTCTTTAATAGCGATCGTTGCACCGTGGTCTAACACAAGTCGACCATGAGGTGTGGCGGCATGAGCAAGCCAGAGTAAACGTGATGGGCGCTTATCGTGAACCGCATGGAAGATCGTTCCGCGATCTTCACCAGCCAAGGCATCAGAAAGTTCGGTCAGAGTGGTGAGCAACATGGCAACACCAGCACCGGTTGCGATACGGGCTGCCTCGATCTTGGTAACCATGCCGCCTGTTCCAACACCTGATGAACCGACTCCACCAATTTCAACATCTCCGATAACGCTCACATTTTTGACTTCAGAGATGCGCTTAGCATGTGGGTGAGATGGTGGTGCGTCATAGAGGCCATCAATATCGGTGACAAGAACTAAGAGATCGGCATTGACCAAGTTTGCCACCAGGGCCGCCAAGCGATCATTATCGCCAAAGCGGATCTCTTGCACGCCTACTGAATCATTCTCATTAATAACTGGAACGACATCGAGTTGAATCAACTTGAGCAGAGTGCGCTGGGCATTCTGGTAGTGCGAACGGCGCACCACATCATCAATTGTTAAGAGCACCTGTGATGAGAGCAGTGAATGGCGGGAGAAAGATCTGTTGTAGTCAGCGATTAAGCGACCCTGGCCGACAGAGGCTGCAGCTTGTTGGGTAGCTAGATCCTTTGGGCGAGCGATGAGACCAAGTGGTGAGAGCCCAGCAGCGATGGCACCAGATGAGACGAGAACTACCTCTTTGCCAGCAGCACGAAGTGAGGCGACGACATCAACGAGTGAATCAACAGCTTCTGAGTTCAGACCAGAGCCAGCCGAGCCTGTAAGAGTTGATGAACCCACCTTGATGACGATGCGCTTAGCGCTTTGAACATCGATGCGACTCATGCTTACTCCTCAACCACCGGGGTCTTTGGATTTACAACGTTATATTCCCATTGCAGGGAGATTTCATCATCATTGAGTTGATCAACTGCATCGTCGATATAGCGACCAGCCCATGGAGATTCGAGGCGGCGATCTGTTCCACGTGCACCAGCCAAGAGTTCGGCGCCGGCTTCAATAGATGGTTCCCAATCAAAGATCACAGCATCATCGCCATAACCAATACGGACTTCATCCTTCGCCTTCGCACCCTTCTTAAAGAGTTCCTTCTCAACACCAAGTGCTGCAAGGCGATCTGCGAGATAGCCAACTGCCTCCGGGTTATTAAAGTCAGTCTGGCGAACAAAGCGAAGTGGTTTTTCACCATGCACGCTAAATGAACCATCTTCATTGGCGATAACTTTAAAGCCAGCATCGTTGACCGCTGTTGGGCGCAAGACGATACGAGTCTTCTCTTCCTTCTTCGCATTCTTACGAGCATCTTGAATAATCCGAGACATTCCATACATAAACTCGGTCAGGCCGATGTGAGCTGCGGCTGAGATCTGGAAGACCTCATAACCACGTGCTTCAAAGAGTGGCTGGACCATATCGGCCATTGCCTTCCCATCTGGCAGATCGATCTTATTGAGGGCAATGATGCGAGGACGCTCTGAGAGACCATTGCCGTATTCGGCAAGCTCTGCCTCAATGATGTCAAAATCCTTCACAGGGTCGCGATCAGTTTCTAACGTTCCGCAATCGAGAACTTGAACCAGCGCCTCACATCGTTCAACGTGACGAAGGAACTCAAGGCCAAGGCCCTTTCCTTGCGATGCACCTGGAATCAGACCTGGAACATCTGCAACGGTGAAACGAGTATCGCCAGCTTGAACAACGCCAAGGTTTGGAACGAGTGTGGTGAAGGGATAGTCAGCGATCTTTGGACGAGCAGCAGAGATCGATGCGATCAGCGATGACTTCCCAGCACTAGGGAAACCAATGAGGCCAATATCTGCAACTGACTTTAATTCAAGGATGAGTGTGCGCTCTTCACCTGGTTCACCGCGAAGGGCGAAGCCTGGTGCACGACGCTTTGATGAGGAGAGTGCAGCGTTTCCAAGGCCACCTTTGCCACCTTGGGCAGCGACAAAACGTGTTCCTTGACCAACGAGATCTGCGAGTGTGTTTCCGGCAAGGTCCTTCACCACAGTTCCATTAGGAACCTTCAGGATCATGTCCCCACCATTGCCACCATTGCAGTAATCGCCATAACCAGGACGACCGCCTGTTGCCTTGCGATGTGGTGAGTGGTGGAAATCTAAGAGTGTTGTGACATCGGTATCGACGATAAGGAGGATGTCGCCACCGCGTCCACCATTGCCGCCATCTGGACCGCCGAGTGGAACGAACTTTTCACGGTGGATGGATACGCAGCCATCGCCACCATTACCGGCAGAGGCATTGAGCGTCACGCGATCTACAAATGAAGCCATCTCTTACCTCTCCCTTCTTATTCGTTCTTGCGAGTTAGTTCTTGCGAGTTAGTTCTAGCAATAAAAAAGCGGGCCCGCAGAGCGCGGACCCGCTAAATATAAATCCGCTATTTAGGCGACAGGAACTGGAACGATGTTGACGACCTTGCGACCGCGAGCTTTTCCAAACTCAACAACACCAGCAGATAGTGCGAACAAGGTGTCATCCTTGCCGATACCAACCTGTGCACCTGGGTGGAAGACAGTTCCACGCTGGCGAACGAGGATCTCGCCGGCCTTTACAACCTGACCACCAAAACGCTTAATTCCGAGGTACTGCGCATTTGAGTCGCGACCATTTCGTGTGGA
>CAIJKC010000023.1 GCA_903821145.1 uncultured Actinomycetes bacterium
CGATGGCAAATGTTCGCCAGATGGTGAACCGCATTAAGCGCAAGGGATATTCCGCCTACACAACGAAGTGGTCGGCCCTTGATGTGAGTATTCGAGTCGAACTTCGAGGGTTAGCTAAGAAGTGGCGCTATGGAACTCCAGAACGTGGTTTCTCTATGTCGATGGATCGCTTTGGTGAAGATATTGATGGTGATACCATCATTACGATCGCAACACTCGGTGATGAGATCAAGGGGTTGCTGTATTTCGTTCCTTGGGCCAATGATGGAATCTCACTTGATCGCATGCAACGCGAACGTGGAACAGATCCTGGTGTGAACGAACTCCTCATCGTTCAAACAGTGGAGTGGGCACGCGAGAATAAAATTGAAAGTATTTCACTCAACTTTGCAGCATTTCGTTCGCTCTTTGAACGCGCTGATAAAATTAGCGCCGGCCCTGTCACACGAGGAAGTCGAAATCTCATTCGCTTCTTCTCAAACTTCTTTCAAGTTGAATCCCTCTATCGTTTCAATGCCAAATTTGATCCAGAGTGGCAGACCCGCTACTTGGTCTATCCAAAGGCAACCGATATAGCCAAGATCGGTTGGGCAGCAATTCGCGCTGAGCAATTTATCGGCAGCTTTAGAAGTAAGGCTGTTAAGAGCTAGTTAAGAAGTTTCATGGGGTTGGCGCCACTGATGTGGTTGGGTTTTGGGCGTTAATCCACTCAAAGGCCGTTGAAACAAAGGGCTTCCAGACATTGGTGTTATGGCCACCCTGTGGGATGGAAACATATCGAATGGGAATCAAGCCGGTGGCTGCGCTCATAAAGTTTTTGGCGGCAAGGTTGGTGAACTTATCTTTCTGGCTGGCAATAATCATCATATGCACACTTGTTGGTGCCTTCTTGAGAGCGGTAATGAGGTCATATTTGCCCAGCAGGAAATTCTTCTCACGCTTGCTAATGCCGGGTGAGAAGATCGGTTTGAAGTACCCGGCAAGTGACACTGCGTTGTTATAGAGATCTGGATGCCTGATCGCAACCTCGGCAGCACACCATCCACCCGTTGAATAACCAAATGAGGTCCAAGGCCGATTATCTATGCCAATGAATTTTGTGGCGAATGCGCGCATATCCGTGGTGATCCATGTTTCGACGTAAGGCCCACCTACAAAATTCAAACACTCAGTATCTTGGCCAGGGGCCACATTAATCGCTGGAATAATTGCAATGGTGTTCTGCACTGTGCCGGCATTCTCTAGTTTCTCCAGCGTCTGGATTCCAGACATACTGCCAATCCAGGTCTGCGGAACGCCAGGATAACCCGGGAAGAGTTCTACTACTTGGTAGTCAGATCCGATCGTTGGCGAAGATGGATTCGCTTGCATCTGTGCAGCGATCTTTGGTGGTAAAACAACAAAGACAACATCGGCAATCTTCGATGTTGCACCGACGATCACCTCACGAAAGATCAGACTTCCACCAGCAGTTTTCTTCGCGCCAGCAATATCTTTTGCAGAAATTTGAGCAAGCAGCGCCGGCTGCACTGCAATCTTGGCTAATTGACTCTTACTGCCAAAGAGATCACCCCAGCTGGCATAAAACTCACCTGCGCGGTTGATAGTGATCAGGGTAGATGCAAGAGCAAAGAGTTGAATGAAAATGATCGCGCTAAATCGGGCAACGATATGGCGGAGCTTTTTTGGTGCGAGGGTGTGCCAGAAGAAGATCGTGAGAATGATGGCACTTGCCGTAACAACCCAGAAGAAGATCTCGGTGCTTAGACTTGAGAGAAGTAGCACTGCAGACCTTTCAGCATGATCATCGGATGAGCCTCCTGACACGGGGCTAACCGACCCACTTGAGCGTAATTCTAGCCTTCTAAGAACTCACAATATGCGGGTATCATTACTCCACGTGCGTTTCATAACTAGCCCGTCTTTTGACCTCACCTACGAGGATGTCTTCCTCGCCCCAAGCCGTTCTGACATTGCAAGCCGTATGGATGTTGATCTCTCCTCCATAGATGGCACCGGCACCACCATTCCCTTAGTGGTATCCAACATGACCGCGATCTCTGGCCGTCGTATGGCTGAGACCATCGCCCGCCGAGGCGGTATTGCCGTTATTCCACAAGATATTCCGTTGGAGATTGTTGCCCAGGTGATCTCATGGGTTAAATCTCGCCACACTTTCTTTGATACACCCCTCACTCTTGCTCCTACAGATACCGTTGCTGACGCGCTAGATCTCATCAATAAGCGTGCGCATGGCGCCCTCATCGTTATTGAATCAGGCAAACCCGTTGGAATTGTCACAGAGGCAGATTGTGAGCGCGTTGACCGCTTCACTCAACTTCATCAGATCATGGCAACTGATCTCATGACTGTGAGTGATTCGGTTGAACCACGTGAAGCATTTGAATTCTTAACTACCCATCGCCGTAAATTGGCACCTGTTGTTGGAAGCGATGGTTCACTCGTTGGAATTTTGACGAAGGTTGGCGCACTGCGCGCCACCCTCTACACACCAGCACTTGATTCACAAGGAAAATTGCGGATCGCTGCAGCCGTTGGAATCAATGGTGATGTGACAGCTAAAGCTAAGTTCCTTATCGAAGCCGGCGCCGACGTTCTCGTTGTTGATACCGCCCATGGCCATCAAACAAAGATGATCGAGGCGATCAAAACGATTCGCGCCCTCAATCCAATCATCCCAATCGTCGCAGGAAACGTTGTGACTGCTGCAGGTACCCGGGATCTCATTGAAGCCGGTGCTGACATTATTAAAGTGGGAGTAGGACCAGGTGCGATGTGTACAACACGTATGCAGACGGGTGTTGGCCGTCCCCAATTTTCTGCTGTGCTTGAATGCGCCGAAGAGGCTGCAAAATTCGGTAAGCACGTATGGGCCGATGGCGGAGTAAGGCATCCCCGCGATGTCGCTCTCGCCCTTGCTGCAGGTGCATCTCAGGTCATGATTGGCTCTTGGTTTGCTGGCACTCTTGAATCACCGAGTGATCTCAATCGTGACACCCATGGTCGCCTCTATAAAGAATCTTTCGGTATGGCATCTGCTCGCGCAGTTGCTGCACGAACTGCAGGTGATGGTGCCTTTGATCGCGCTCGCAAGGCGCTCTTTGAAGAGGGCATCTCCTCATCACGGATGTATATCAATCCACTTCGCCCAGGTGTTGAAGATTTGATCGATGAGATTATCTCTGGCGTTCGCTCGAGCTGCACCTATGCTGGCGCGAAATCCATTCCTGATTTCTTTGAAAAAGCTATCGTGGGAATTCAATCATCCTCTGGATATGCAGAAGGTAAGCCACTTAATCAGTCGTGGTAGGTGAGTTAATCAATCTCTCGCTTGGGATCCTCTGAATCATCATATTTTTCTTGTGGCTGTGAAAGCTTCCAATACATGTAGATGATGAAGATGGCAAAAAATGGCCACTCAGCAACATAGACCCAACTGCGATGATTTCCGCCGAGTGCGCGATCTAACTCAAAGAAGGCCATCAGCACACAGAGCGGCACACCCCATAAGACCCATCTGCGATGGGGATCTGGTTGGAGCTCAGGCGTCGGTGACGAGTCTTCTGATCTCTTACTCATCTTCAGCCTCCGCTAACTGACGTTCATTCTCAAACCAATCACGCGCGGCTAAGACTATCCACATTGAATCGATCAACATCCCCATCGCCCACATAATCGCCCCACCCGTATGTTGATCAGAGAGGCCCATCGACATAGAAGTTTTCGTGGGGAGGGAGTGAAGAACACGGTTGCCGGAGTAGAGGAAGAAACCGGTCATCGTCTCCGGAACCATCATGGCAAAGAGTGAGAGAACGCGCTGTGGGTAAGGAACCGGGTAGGGCTGAGGATTTCCCTCCATCACTGGGTAGTAATAGATAAGTCCACCCACTAAGAAGAAGATCAACTCAAGAGAGTGGATATTCGGGTTTCGCATTCCAGCATTTGCCAGGGGTGAGAAGTGGGTGAGGATCAGGACTGCCAAGAAAATGAGAAATCCAACCTCTGCTCGAAAGAGTTGCCGGAAGAGTCGGTTCTGAACAACGCGTGAAGCGATTCGACCAGCTCGTGATTGTGGCGCTCCAAGAAGGAGAGTGAAGGGAGAACCCAACACAATCAGTGGGGAGATCAGCATCATGATGCTGATGTGCTGAATCATGTGAATCCAGAAGGTATTAATAGCCGCATGCGGGAGCGGTCCCACCAGCATGAGTGCCAGCACTCCAATGCCCACGTAAAAAAGTAGTTGTCTGACTTTTCCCACGCTTTTTTGCGCTTTATTTGCGCCGGCATACCAATACACCACAGTCACCAAGGTGGCCCCGAAGCCAATGTCCCATAGGGGGTTTAGCGTCATCGCTCTCACCCACCTCTCAGGCAATGTATGAAAGAAAAGTATTAAAAAGTTAAGAGATTCTTCATTTAGCGTAAGGATGAGCGTACCCTGAGCCCAAGCAATTTCTCACGGAAAGTTCACTCATCCTTGAGCGAGCTTTACCCTCATAAGAAAGAAGGACCAGTGGAGACCGCCACACACAATGAAGTGTCGGGAGGCAAACGCTTAACAAGCGCCATCGCCTTCCTCTTTCTAGGCGTCGCAGTTGTTGCAACAGTCGGCTACACGCTCCACTCAGTTTCTGCAGATTCGCAGAAGAAGACGTACGCAACAGTGAATGGAAGCGCGAGCGTCGATGGTAAGACTCTCCCCCACGCATTTATCACCGAGAGTGTCTTTCCCGATGATGCAACGGCCCGAGCCAACCATGTGAATCGAACCAATACTCACCCGTGGCCCTTCTATACCGATGAACATCTCGTCTTACCGGCTCACTCACTCATCACGATGACCCTGCGCGTCTATGACGGCGGCGAGAAGCTCAACCATGATTACTTTGCCAAGGTAGTTGGAACAGTGGACAACATGATGACCGTCGACGGTCAGCAGGTTTCATCACTGGATCCAACTGAGGTGCAACACACCTTCACACTCCACGGCCTTCCAACATCAACACAAGATCCACTCTTCGTCAACGTTCCACTCCCTAAGGTGCAAGATGCCGATATGGAGAAGAATGGTTCCCACCTCGTTGTCTTCTCCTTCGTTACTGGTGGAGCAGGCGAATATGTCTGGAACTGTGAATATCCATGCGGAGATGGCACCTACGCCAAGTTCGGCGCCGTTATGGGCCAGAACGGTTATATGTCTGGAAAGGTGAGTGTCGTCAATGGCTAATTCATCAGAGCACACCCCTGAGGTGCTGGCCCCTACACCTGGAGAGCGTCTTACGAACTTCTTTAAGCGCAAGGATGTCCGTCGAACGACGATCCACTTCTTCTTATGGACAGCGCTCTTTGTCGTACTTGGACTTGTCTACTATCCACGCTGGATGCCCGAGATCATGTCGAAGGAGATGAAATCTGCTGAATCGATCATGATCTGGTTCACCGTGATTTCAGCGCCTATCGCCGGTATCGTGCTTGCGATTGCCAGTAACTCCTTCATGAATATGCATCGCGGAGATACTCCACCAGAGGATGGTCCTGCTATTCGCACCCATGGCCCAATCGTTGCAATCTGGACTGTTGGCTCACTCGTCTTCGCACTTGTCGCAATTGGCTGGGGCTTGATTGAAGTGAACTCACAAGCTGTAGCTGCTGCCAGAGATGCAAAGAGTGCGATTACAGTCGAAGTGACCGGCTCGCAATGGCTCTGGACCTTTAACTATCCAGCCCAAGGTATTGAAACGCACAACCTTAATTTGCCTGTGGGTGTTCCTGTGATCTTCGATGTGAAGTCTGCAGATGTGAACCACTCATTCTGGCCAGTTCAGCTTGGCGTGAAGGTCGATGCCAATGCACAAGTAACCACAGTGATTTACACGACGCCAACCAAAGTTGGTGCCATCGACGTGAAGTGCGCAGAACTTTGCGGTCTCTATCACGCTTACATGGAGACGGACGGGGCGGTGATGTCACAAAGTGACTTCGATGCTTGGGTTCTTGCTCAGGGAGGACATAAAGCATGAGCACTTTAGATAAGGCACACACAAGCACACGTCCAGTACCAAATCCGAAGCGGAGTTTAATTACTCGCCTCCATATGGGCACTGGAGTAGTTGTCGGCATCATCATCGCCGCAATTGCTTACTACTTGCTCAAGCATTCAGTTCTCACCTACACAGACGGTGTTGCTGATCCACTCGAACCACACAGCAACAACATCGTTCTTCTTGGCACCATGTTTGCCTGGTCGATCGGTTTTATGGCTGGTATCGGTGCCTTTATTGGACCGTGGCGTTGGTTGATCGGCAAGGATCTCACCGATGAAGAAATCCTCTATATGGCAGGAGATGGCCAGGGAGTTAAGCGTTACTTCAAGTATTGCACCGACCATAAAGTCGTTGGTATTCAATACTTAGTAGGCGTTATGACCCTTCTTGGCGTCGGTGGAACGATGGCGATGATGATTCGTACCAACTTGGCTCGCCCAGGTGGACATTTCGTTACCGCAACTGTCTATAACTCACTCGTTGGATTGCACGGAATCACAATGATCATTGCAATGATCATTGTCGCTACCGGCCCATTTGGTAACTACGTCATGCCGATCATGATCGGTGCCTACGATATGGCCTTCCCTCGCTTGAATGCCTTGTCATGGTGGGTTCTCTTCACAGCAATTCCAGTGCTCTGTAGCGCTTGGTTCTTGGGTGGAATTCCAACTGGCTGGACAGCCTACGCGCCACTGAGTGTGCAGGCAGGCCCTGGCATGAATGCATTCATAGCTACCATCATCATTTTCGCAGTCTCAACAGCTGTCGCTGGTATGAATATCACAACGACAGTGATTGCCATGCGTACTAAGGGTATGAAGTGGAATCGCGTTCCGATCTTTGTTGTTGGTTCAACAATCTCGGTTGCACTCGCTATTCCAGCCTTCCCAACATTTATGGTCGCAATGATCATGACTGGCCTTGATCGCACGTATAACACTGGCTTCTTTGATGCGAATATGGGCGGAAGTGGTTGGCTCTATGCAAACCTCTTCTGGATCATGGGCCATCCTGAGGTTTATGTGATTTTGATTCCTGGTGTTGCAGCGCTGATGGAGATTGTGCCGGTCTTCGTAAGAAAGCCGCTCTTCTCTTATAACGCAGCGATCATGGGATTTGCTGGCATCGCCGGCCTATCAATCTTGGTATGGGCTCACCATATGTATATCGCTGGTTGGGCACCTTCGCTTAATGGCGCATTCATGGTTACTACCGAGATGATCTCCATTCCTACCGGACTTCTCTTCTTGGTCTTGATTGGAACGCTCTGGCGCGGGAAACCGTGGATGAAACTTCCGATGCTCTCAGTCTTTGCCTTTATCTGGGACTTCCTTATCGGTGGAATCACCGGTATTTATCTCTCAGATGTTCCTGCTGATGGCTACTTGCATGGATCGATGTTCGTCACAGCACACTTCCACTTCACGCTCATGGGCGCTGCGCTCACTGGTGCTATCGGTGGCCTTGCTTACTGGTTCCCAAAGATGACCGGCAGAATGCTCGATGAGAAGGCTGGATATATCTCCTTCTGGTTCGTTCAAATCGGTTTCAACGTTCTCTTCTTTGGAATGTTTATGGCAGGAGCTGAAGGTCAACCACGTCGTGTGATGGATTATGCGGCGATGTTTAAGAACTCCAACCTCGTCTCCACAATCGGCGCATATAGCGTCGGTACGGGAATGATCATTCTGCTCTGGGCTGTGATTCACTCATCACGCCACGGCAAGGTTGCACCGATGAACCCATGGGGAGCAAAGACGCTGGAATGGACCGTTCCTTATCCAGTTCCGCTCACCAACTTTGATGAACTTCCTGTCATCACAAGTGATCCATACGGCTACGGAAAGGGGAAGTAACTGATGAGTCACGATACGCAGTTCCACGTCCATCACGATTCAGATGCAGCTGTAGGTCGCCGCGAACGTCTGGGAGTAAGACTTCTCATCGTTGCAGACGGGTCCTTCCTCTTCAGCATGATCTTCTCGTACTTCTACCTACGCAATCTCAATACCGGCGGTAACTGGTTACCAAAGGGCGTAAAGCACTACACCCCTTCTTCTGCGTGGCAGGTTGCGATTCCATTTGTGATCGCAGCGATCTGCCACCGCCTTGGTCAAGAGAATAAAGAGAGGCGCAATCTCACCTCGATTGCCACTCTTATTGTCTTGCTCGTTGGTGGATACCTTCAGTGGAAGCAGATGGCGCATATGCCATTCTTGCTCAAAGATGATGGTGGAGTTGTCACTTTTAATGGTGCATACGCCTCGAACTGGGTCTTAATGGCCGGTACGGGTATTTTCCACTACTTCCTTGGAGCATTTATTGCCCTTGGAATCTTGATTCGCAATCGCACAACGAACGTGTCACATGAGCTCGATGTGTGGCGTCAGCGCACAGCACAATCCTGGTTCACCTGGTGTGCGATCGCTGCTGTTCTCACTGCCTTCACGCTCTCAATAGTCTAGAACTACAGCAAAAACCCCGCAACCAGAAGGTTGCGGGGTTTTTTATTGAAAATTATTACTTCGTTGCTTTTGCAGAAGGTTTTGGGGTTGGCTTTGTTGTAGGTGTTGGAGTTGGTTCCTTGACGATGACACTTGTCGTTGCCTTAGTAACTTTCTTGCTTCCCTCTTCGCCAGTTCCTGTTGAGGCCTCTGACATCTCGTGAGTGGCTGTTCCTTCTTTAGCCGCCTTGGTAGGTGTCACTGTTGGCTTCTTGGTAGAGGAGATTGTTGGCTTAGCTGTTGGAGTCGCTGCCTGCGCAGTGTTTCCTAGGGCTAGACCAACTGCGAGTGATAGTGTTCCGACTGTTACGAGTGTTTTATTCATAGCTCTATTGTAAAGGGGTATTTCACCCGTATCATTAGATTCACAGGGCATCTCAGGAAAGGCACAGGAAAATGGCTAATAAAGAGCAGAAGAGCAATGCAAATACCAAGAAGGAGCCAAAGCTCTCTTTGAAGGAGAAGCGCGCTGCTAAGCAGGAGAAGAAGTCTTCTAAGGGGTAATTACCCCTGTGGGTAAACCCGCCTCAGTATCGAGGCGGGTTTTTTCTTCCCCTTTTCCTATAAGTTAGCGCTATGAGCAGAGCGTTACGGTGGGGGTTTTTAAGCGCAGGCGGGATTGCCAGTGCTGTTGCTGAGGATTTCCAGATTGCCGGCCTTACGATCCAAGCCGTTGGAGCCCGGGATTTAGCCAAGGCCAATGAATTCGCGGATCGATTCGCTATTCCCAATCGTCATCAGGGTTATGAGGCCTTAGTCCAAGATCCAGAGGTCGACATCATTTATGTCTCGACGATTCATCCCTTTCACAAGCGCGATGCACTCTTAGCACTGGCTGGCGGTAAGCACCTCTTAGTCGAGAAGCCATTCACCATCAATGCCCGTGAGGCAGAAGAAATCCGTAGCGTTGCAGCCTCTAAGGGCCTCTTTGTAATGGAGGCGATGTGGACGCGCTTTGTGCCATCGATGGATGCAATCTTTGATGTCATTAATTCTGGGGCACTGGGAGAGATCGAACTCTTGATCGCAGACCATAGTCAGGCGCTCACCCATGTTCCTCGTCTGCTCCAACGTGATCTCGGTGGAGGCGCCCTCCTTGATCTTGGAATCTATCCAATCTCCTTGGCTCACCGAATCTTTGGTGCTCCAGATTCCATTACTGCAAAGGCTCGCCTTACAGATGAGAAGGTTGATGCAACGACATCAATGATCTTTGAATACCGCGGTGGCAAGCAAGCGAGCTTGACCACCTCATTTCTTGGTGCAGGGCCAGTGACAGCTTCTATCGTTGGAACACTCGCTCGTATTGATATCGACGGATCCTTCTACGCCCAAACATCTTTTAGGGTCACCACTCATGATGGTGAAATTATCAAGCGCTATGAGACCAAGATCGAAGGTCAAGGCCGCCAGTATCAGGCGATGCATGTCGAAGAATGTGTGCGCGAGGGGCTTATTGAGAGCCCGGTAATGTCACTTCGCGAAAGCGTGGAGATCATGCAGGTTATGGATGCCGTGCGCACACAGATTGGCGTTACCTACCCGAGCGAGTAACAATAACGTTATCGCTCTTGCAGACCTTTCACTACTGTCTGAGGTGACCCCTCGGTAGCCTGCAACCATGAAAATCTCTCGTGCCCGCACATTCAAAGCAGCCCTCGTCCTTCTTCTAGCAGGGGCTTTGACAAACTTCTTCTTAGCGCCAGTTCGGGCGGCTCTGCCAGATACAGTGCACCTAACGATCCATTACCAGCGGACGAATGCCGATTACACCGACTGGAATGTCTATCTCTGGAAAGATCTTCCAGGAAGTGCAAATGATAAAGAGGTAAGTGCAGCAGGATTCCCATTCCAAAGCGAAGATAGCTTTGGCAAGATTGCAAAGATTGACGTTACGGGAACGGCGGCCTTTGATCAGATCGGTATCATCATCCGACGAGGCGCATGGGCTGAAAAAGAAGGCTCACTCGATCGATTCATTACAACCTTTGATAGCAATGGCAATGCTGAAGTGTGGATTCGCCAAGGCGATGTGACGATCTACCCAGCGCTGCCGACAACTGCGATCCCAACTAATCCAGCTGTTGAGCAGGCGCGAATCTTTGACTCTCCAGATTTCGCTGCTAAGTACACATACACCGGCAATGACTTAGGTAATACCTACTCAACAAAAGAGACGAAGTTCCGGGTCTGGGCACCAACTGCCAGCAAGGTCTCACTGCTTACCTTTGCAACGCTCAACTCCAATGACGCCACGGAGAAGCCTATGACCTCTGATGTGAATGGCACCTGGATCACAACCATGCCAGGAGATCTCAATGGCGTCTCCTACCAATACCGAGTTACTGTTGATGGAAATACAAATGACGCAGTCGATCCCTACGTTCGCGCAACAACTGTCAATGGAACCAAGGGCGTAGTCGTCGATCTCTCAAAGACAAATCCGGCTGGTTGGAATTCCACGAAGCCAAAGTTCTCCGGTAACCCTACCGACGCCTCTGTCTATGAACTCCATGTTCGTGACCTCTCTATTGACCCTTCCAGTGGAGTTCCAGCTGCCCATCAAGGTAAGTACTTGGCATTTACCGACACGAATACCTCTTATAAGGGCGTTGCAACCGGAATAGCCCATATCAAGAGCCTGGGAGTGACCCACGTAGAACTATTGCCAATCTTTGACTTCCAGTCAGTCAATGAGCTCAAACCATCCTTTAACTGGGGGTATGACCCACAGAACTTCAACGTTCCAGAGGGTTCCTACTCCTCTGATCCCATGAAGCCGACTGCACGCATCATTGAGCTCAAAAGTGCAATCCAGTCGATGCACAACCTCGGCCTTCGCGTCATTATGGACGTCGTCTATCACCACGTTTACGATGTCAGTTCCTATAGCGAGAACCTGATCGTGCCTGGCTACTTCTTCCGGACAGATTCCAGTGGAAGCCTCACTAACGGCAGTGGCTGTGGAAACGATGTGGCAGATGAGCGCTCCATGGTTTCAAAGTTTGTGACCGATTCCTTTAAATACTGGGCCACTGAATACCATATGGATGGATTCCGTATTGATCAGCTAGGTCAGATGACTATCAACACCATCAATCAAGTGCGTAAAGATATGACAGCGATCGATCCAACTATCTTGATCTTCGGTGAGGGCTGGTATGGGCAGAGTTCGCTCTCAAGTTCAAACGCTGCAACCCAGGAAAACATTCAAAAGGTTCCTGGAGTTGGAGCCTTTAATGACCAGATCCGCGATGGAGTCAAGGGATCGGTATTTAATCTGACTGAGACTGGATTCATCTCTGGTTCCTTCGGAAGGGCAAGTGATGTTCAATCCGGAATCGTTGGACAGACGGCTTACGACAACACCCTTACAAATAATTGGACGACACTTAATCCGGGACAATCAATCAACTACGTAGAATCACACGATAACCAGACGGTCTTCGACAAGCTTGGTTCAAGTGTCTTCAAGACGCCTGCTCCTACCCTTGTGAAGATGGATCAGATGGCAGCTGCAATTGTCTATCTCTCTCAGGGTGTGCCATTCATTCAAGCTGGTCAGGAGTTCTTGCGATCAAAAAATGGTAATGGAAATAGCTATAACTCAGGCGATGATGTGAACTCACTTAAATGGAAGACCCTGCCTACAAACATCTCGACAAATAACTACTACAAGGGGCTTCTAGCACTGCGTAATGCTCATCCAGCCTTCCGTATGAGCACAGCCGCTGCGATTAAGTCGAACCTAGCTTTCTTGCCAACGCTACGGGGTCAGATTGCCTTCTCACTTGATGGTACAAAGAGTGGTGATTCTTGGGCAACGATTGTTGTGGCATTCAACGCTGCAACGAAGGCTCAAGTGATTGCGCTTCCAACTTCCGGTAAGTGGAATGTGGTTGTCAGCGGAAATAGTGCAGGTACGAAAGTGCTCTCTACTGTGACAGGTGGCAAGGTGACTGTTCCGCCACAAACCACGGTAGTTCTCGAAAAGTAACACTCAGTGCTACCACTCGCTTCCACGAGTGGTCGCACTCTTCTCCTCGCCACCGCTCGCTTCCACGAATGGGTGGGAGTATGGTGACAAAGGTAAAGACAAAGTGACTTTATGTACGATTCTTAGAATCGAAGGCTTTATCATGAGTACAACAATAGAATTATGGCAAGAAAAGAGTTGTCTCTTCTGTAAGCAAATAGAGTGCATCTGTAAAGAGAAGGCCAAGTAAGATCGATGTGAGGGGAGAGAAATGACGCAGCGTCAGAAGTATGTCATCCTACGCAATTTCATTGACTTTGAACTTCGCGAATATGAACCCTGTGTAATCGCTGAAGTCGCAATTGAAGATGACTACAGCGGTGCCACGTCAAAAGCCTTCGGAAGCCTCTTCCGGTATATCTCTGGTAACAACGCCTCATCGGAGAAGATCGCGATGACCGCACCTGTCATCGCATCTACTCTCGCAACGATTGATTCACGGGAGTGGAATATCTCCTTTGTCATGCCAGCTGGCTCTGTGCTCTCTGATCTACCCTTGCCACAGCAATCTCACGTGAGGCTTCGCCCCATAGGAACTGAAAAATGTCTGGCAATCTCATTCCGGGGTAGGGCGACCACCAAGGTCTGTGAGCGTAAAGAGGCTGCCTTACGCTCCTTTGCGCGCTTACAAGGCATTCATCTCACTGCAGAGACTCGGATCTGCCGCTTTGACCCACCATTCAAACCCGGCTTTCTCCACTACAACGAGATCGTGATTCCTATCGCTTCGTAATACCTGCTTTTGCCGACATAATTGGGCTCACCGCCTACGGTAAGGAAACTTCATGGAGACGATCAGAGCAGTTGCAACATTTCCATATATCGCCCCAGAAAATCTTGAAGCTTTCAAAGAGATTGCCGCAAAGATGTTGCTAGTCATCAAAGAGCAGCAATCTATTCTGCGATATGATCTTTTCTTCAGCGCTGATGGCACACAGTGCACGGCTGTAGAGGAGTTCACCTCCCCTGCTGGAATCCTTGAACATGTCGCCAAGAATCGGACACTTTTGGATCAATTAGCGGCCTTAGGAGGAGAAGTCACTGGTTCGGTCTTTCCGATGAGCCAAGAAGGTGAGGCCCTGGAAGTAATCCGCTCGACCTGGAATTCAAAGATGCATATTCACTTTGCAGGTAAGTAGGAACGGCCAGTCTTATCCTGATGTGTCTACTCTAGACACTTAGAACTGTGTGAAACTACTTAACAGATCCCGCCAGTAGGCCACGCACAAAGTAGCGCTGCAAAGAGAAGAAGACCACGAGCGGTACCGCAATCGTAATGAAGGCACCAGCAGTGAGAATTTCCCAGTGGGCTCCCCATTGACCGACTAACGATGCCAGTTTGGCATTGATCGGTGATATGGACTGAGTTCCTCCAGAGAAAGTAAGCGCAACCAAGAGATCGTTCCATACCCAAAGGAATTGGAAGATTCCAAAGGCAGCGATTGCCGGAATCGACAATGGAAGAACAATCCGACGAAATACAGTGAAGTGGTTTGCTCCGTCCACATAAGCAGCCTCCATCAGATC
>CAIJKC010000024.1 GCA_903821145.1 uncultured Actinomycetes bacterium
AATATCCACGAACATCAGGAACAAGCGTCGAACGCGACTTTGTTGAGTTCCCATCCCAAGTCAATGAGATGTGGATTATGTGGCCAGAGGTTCTCGATAATTATGCTCGCCACTATGTGACGGGAGAGAAGTTCCCACAAGCATGGCGCGATAGCTTGAAAGAGTCAGAGACCTTTAATCAAGGTCATGCCACAACAAGTTACCTGGCCGCGGCGGTTTTGGATCTCGCCTGGCATCAACTCACCCCAGGTGTGGATATTGCAGATGTCTTTGAGTTTGAACGCAAAGCACTCGATGATTACGGGCTGCTCTATTCACCAGTGCCTACCCGCTATCGATCGACCTACTTCTCTCACATCTTCTCCAACGGTTATTCGGCAGGCTATTACGGCTATGTCTGGTCTGAGGTCCTTGATGCTGAGACTGTTGACTGGTTTAAGGAGTCGGGCGGGCTTACTCGAGCCAATGGTGACCACTTCCGTCATGAGCTCCTAGGTCGCGGAGGCTCGATCGACACCATGCAGATGTTCCGCAACTTCAGAGGTCGCGATGCAACGATCGAACCACTGATCAAACGACGGGGTTTATAGAATGAGGATTTCAGAACCACACCATGATGGCAGTCCTCTTTATGTCAGCAACTCGGGTCCAAAACCAGGCGAGAAGGTAATCCTCTCAGTCCGTATCCCGAATTCATATCCTGCCACCGGAGTACACCTGCGGATCTATCACGATGGCGAGGCTCGTTACTTCCCGCTCAAGCAAGATGCTCTGAGTAAAGGCAGTGATGAGAGCTGGTGGCGCGTCAAAGTCGAAATAATGAATGTTTTCAATTCATATCGATTCTTGATTGCAAACGGTACTGATTACACCTGGCTTACCGCGGCAGGGATGCGTTCCTTTGAACCAAATAGCAATACTGATTTTCATTTGATCGCAAAGCCAAAGTATCCAGAGTGGATTTCACAGAGAGTTCTCTATCAAATCTTCCCAGATCGCTTTGCAACGTCTGGAAAATCTCGCAAACTTCCAGACTGGGCTACTGCCCGCAATTGGGAAGATGCCTTCCACGGTAAGTATGAGAGCGGAGGCCAAGATCTCTATGGCGGCGATTTTGCTGGCATTGAATCTAAACTTCCTTATATTAAAGAGTTAGGTGTCGGCGGTATCTACTTCACCCCGATCTTCCCATCGCGAAGTGCTCATCGATATGACGCAACAAGTTTTGATTTCGTTGATCCACTTCTTGGCGGAGATAAAGAATTCCAGAGCTTTTTAAAGGCGACCCGCAAACACAAACTCAAGATCATTATTGATCTCACAACTAATCATGTGGGTGTAGGCCACACCTGGTTTACCAAGGCGAAGAAGTCCAAGAGCGCTAAAGAGCGTGGCTACTTCTTCTGGGATAAGAAGAGCCCCTTTGGTTATATCGGGTGGTTTGATCTGGCATCACTACCTAAATTGAACTTTGCTTCCAAGGCACTACGCAATGAGCTCTATAGAGGGAAGAGATCAGCACTACAACGCTGGCTTCGTCCGCCATTCTCACTTGACGGTTGGCGTATCGATGTTGGCAATATGACAGGTATCTATCGGGATGAAGATCATCACGGTGAGGTTGTATGCGAGATCCGTGAAGTCATGGACACTGTAAGTCCAAACTCATGGCTAGTTGCAGAGAACGCAGATATGCAGCCGAAGGATCTGGATGGTTCGAGTTGGCATGGGACGATGAACTACCAAGGCTTCTGTCGCCCTCTGTGGAGTTGGATCAACCACAATGCAAATGTTAAGCCCGGTGGGCAAGGCATGCCCGTTGATATGCCGGTAATTTCCACAGAACAATTTGTCACCACGATGCGTGAGTTCAATGGTGGAATTCCATGGCGCTCACTTCTTGCAAGTATGAACCTCTTAGATTCACATGACACAGCACGTATGCGAAACATTGTGGGCGGAGATCGCACTCTGCACCTTGCAGCTATGACACTTCTGCTTACCTACCCAGGTGTGCCATCAATTTTTGCTGGCGATGAACTTGGTATGGAAGGTGCATGGGGAGAAGATGCTCGTCGCCCCATTCAATGGGACCATCAAGAGTCATGGGATCATGAATTTCTCGCAGCAACGAAAGAGTTAATTGCCATTCGATCAACATCTCCTGCCTTGGCAGATGGCGGCTTGCGCTTTATCGCTATCGAGAAAGAGCACTTTATTTTCTTGCGCGAATTAAAGGGCGAGAGTGTATTTGTGCTTATAAGTCGAAAGCCACTGGCTACTCTCAAGAAGGCAGCACTTACTCCCGATGACTTCGGGCTTGAGGGCTACACCTCACTCTTCGCTGCAGAGGCATCTGGCGTATGGAGCAGAAAGGGGTAGAGCTCATCTACGCGTAGTTTTGATAACAATTTGTAATCATTGATTTGCACTCTTGCAGTGGAATAACAGTTCTGTAACGATCCCGTGCAAAGGGCAATCCCTGCCTCTTTACGCGCGTAGAGCGGGTATTTTACGGCTAGCACGAGACAGTGGCAGAAGGCTGCTGTTAGTACTCCCTCAGAAAAACTAGAAAAAGGATAGCGATGAGCAAAAAGCGTTTCGCATTAGCTTCAGCTGTTGCTGCAGCTGCACTTGCCGTTTCAGGCTTTGCAGTCCCAGCACACGCTGCAGGAAAGACACTTACGATTTGGGCTGACTCAACTCGTACACCAGTTCTTAAGAAGCTTGTTGCTGCATGGGCGACAGCAAATAACGTCACAGTGAACGTTGTTTCACAGACAGATACAAACTCTAATTTCCAGGCTGCAGCACCTAAGGGTGTTGGCCCAGACCTCATCATTGGTGCTCACGACTGGACTGGCACACTCGCTGCTTCAGGTTTGATCGAGCCAATGACTGGTGTTTCAACTGGTCTCTTTGACTCAGGTTCAATCAGCGCCTTCTCATACAATGGTCGCCTCTGGGGTGTTCCATTCGGTACTGAGAACATCGCACTCGTAACAAACCTTAACCTCGTTCCAGCTGGCGCCCCAACAACATGGGCTAGCTTGGAATCAACAGCACTCGCACTCAAGGCTGCTGGAAAGACCACATCAGGTCTCTTCATCCCTTGCGGTGGAGCAAATAGCTGCGATCCTTATCACCACGCATTCTTGAACTTTGGTCTTGGTGGATATGTCTTCCAGAACAAGTCAGGTCGCTTGAACCCTAAGGATGTCGGACTTGCATCAAAGGCATTCCTTGCTAATGCAGGATTAGTTGATAAGTGGGTCTCTGAAGGCTTGATCTCTAAGGAGTCAGCAACAGGAGATGACTACAGCTTCAAGACATTCTTCACAAACAAGGCACCATTCATGATCACCGGTCCTTGGGAGCTTGCAGATATTAAGAAGAGCGGCGTTCCATACCAGATCTCAATGATTCCTAACCCACTTGGTACTGGAAATGCAGCACCATTCGCTGGCTACCAGGGTGTTTACTTGAGTCACTACTCAACTAACCGCCTCTTGGCTCGTCAGTTCATCAACCAGGTCGTATCAACCGATACATTCCAGCTCGGTCTCTACAACGACCAAGGTCGTCCACCAGCCCTTCTCTCTGCGATCAAGGCGATCTCAGGCGATAAGGATCTAGCTGGCTTCGCTGCAGCTGGTGTTGGTGCAACTCCAATGCCTAACATCCCACAAATGGGTTCAGTATGGACCGATTTTGGTAATGCATGGGGCGCTGTCTTGACTGGAAAGCTCAAGACTGCAGCTGCATTCACACAAGCAGCAGCCAATATCAAGAAGTTGATTGGCTAATTTAGCTCACGTAGCTAAGTTATAGAGAAAGTAGTTCGTCGGATAACTGGCGGGGGTTTTCATCTGAACCTCCGCCAGTTATTCTTTCTCCAGTCAGATATTCCGACCTTATGCAAGATAACCATTAGGTAGAGGCAACGTGAAGATTTTTTCAGTGAAGACCCCATCGAAGACCTTTGGTCTTCTTTTGAAGTTGGCTGCGATGGGATCGATCAATGGCTTCGCACTCTGGGCAATCCCACTCTTACTGAGAAATCACACTTATGGGTTCGCTGCATACTTTATTTTTGCCACATTTGTTCTCGACGTTGTGTATTTCTCACGTCGTAAATTTATTCCCGCCAAATACATTGCTCCTGGCGTACTTCTCTTAATGCTCTTCTCGGTCTATCCATCCATCTATACCGGATATGTAGCCTTCACCAACTACTCCACCGGACACATCATCGATAAGAAGACGGCAGTAAGCGAAATCGTCGCTAACTCCTATCAATCTCTCGGTGATGCCACACCCATTCCGATGACAGTGGCAAAAGATGCAGCTAGTGGTGAACTCACTCTTCTTCTGACGCTCCCACAAGTTGGCCCTGAAGCTGGAAATGCTAAAGGCCTCACACCACTTGCTGCAGACTCGGTGACACAAGACTCCAAAGGCGTGATTACTGCCGCCAAGGGCTACACGATTCTCACCTCAGATCAGGCTAATAACGAGACCGATGCACTCACTGCACTAAAAGTCCCAGGGCCCAATGGCTCCGTGTATGTGGCCAATGATTTACAGAGCGCTCAACAGGAGGTCCAGAGTCTGAAATATGATGCTGCGACCGATACGATCACCGACATTCAATCAGGAGCCACATATAAGCCTGATTCAAATGGTGAGATGAAGAGTGCAGCGGGAACAATTTTGCAGCCAGGTTGGACGCAGGTTGTTGGGTGGCGAAACTTTAGTTATGTCATTCACGATAAGAACTTCCGCCAGCCACTCTTCCAAGTTCTCTGGTGGACCTTTGCTTTTGCAATTCTCGTCGTCACTACAACATTCTTTGCTGGCCTCGCTCTTGGTTTAGCACTGAACCACCCCAAGCTTCGCGCTAAGAAGCTCTATCGATCCCTCTTAATTATTCCTTACGCGATGCCAGGTGTTCTTGCCGCTCTCGTCTGGGTGGGAATGTATAACCAAGACACTGGTGTCATTAATCGAATGTTTGGTATTCACGTTCCTTGGCTTACCTCCCCCTGGTGGGCAAAGGCTGCAATCTTGCTCCAGCAACTATGGGCCGGTTCACCTTATATGTTCCTGATAGCAACTGGTGCTATCCAAGCACTTCCTTCAGAGGTCCTAGAGGCCGCATCAGTTGATGGTGCATCACCTCGACAAGTCTTTACCAAGATCAAGTTGCCGCTGGTGCTTCTCACACTCTCACCATTACTCATCGCATCCCTTGCCTATAACTTCTCCAACTTTAATGCGATCTATCTCCTTACTGGAGGTGGTCCATTGATGCAGAACTCCGGTGGGTTAGCTGGATCGACCGATATCTTGATCTCCTATACCTACAAGTTGGCCTTTAGTACTGGCGAAGGCGCTAACTATGGCTTGGCAAGCACCGTTTCCTTCCTCAACTTCATCCTCGTCGCAAGCCTTTCGATGTATGGGTTTAGCAAGTCTCGCACAATGGAGAATATGAACTAATGACAACTCTTGCCGTAGACCCACAACCAAAAGCAGCCAAGAAGGAGAAGAAGGCTAAGAAAGATAAGGTCGCTCTCCAGAAGCATAAGCCAATGAGCGCTCGCACCTGGCTGCGCACTCTTGCCTGGCGCCATGCGGTTGCCATCTTCGCCATCTCCTTCGCGCTCTTCCCATTCCTCTGGATGGCTTCTGCTGCTTTTAATAATGATAATGACGTCAGCAATCAGCAATTAATTCCCCCTCATCCAGGCTTTAATAACTTTCAGATCCTCTTCTCCAATCCCAACTATCCCTACACAAGTTGGATTAAGAACTCGGTCATCATCGCCTCAGTGACCTCCTTCCTGCAATTAGCAGTTGCTGCATCTGCGGCGTATGCGCTCAGCCGCTTCCGTTATAAAGGCCGCAAGACAACGCTGATGACTATCTTGGTTGTTCAGATGTTTCCACAACTACTTGCTATCGCATCGATCTATCTGATTCTTGCTGACCTTGGCAAGAGCATTCCATTTATGCATATTGGCAATATCTCAGCCCTTATCGTGGTCTTCGTGGGCGGATCACTAGGGGTTAATTGTTGGATGCTCAAAGGCTTCTTCGATACCGTCCCCCAAGAGCTGGATGAATCTGCCAAGATCGATGGTGCAAGCCATGCTCAGATCTACTTCCAGATTATCTTGCCACTGGTGCGACCAGTGCTCGCTGTTATCTTCCTGCTCTCCTTTATTGGTGCAATGAATGAATACGTTCTGACTTCTATCATTATCGGCAATGGCAATCAATCCCACTTGACTGTTGCTGTTGGAATGCAGGGCTTTATCTCGAGTGCCTACCAGAAGAACTGGGGACCTTTTGCTGCCGGATCACTGATGGCATCTGTTCCTGTCATTGCACTCTTCATGTTTTTGCAGCGCTATGTTGTCACAGGACTTACTGCCGGCTCCACAAAGGGATAGTCAGAACTTTTATCGTTGCTCCAACCAAAATCGCATCGCTTGATCGGCATAACGTGCCCATGATTTCTCACTATGGCTGGTGCGCTCAAAGACCTGAGTGAGCATATTCTCACCATCGATCCAACCGCGCGCTCTAGCTCGGGCATCTGCATAACTTTGGAATGGCTCATATGTTCCATCAAGGCCTTTGGTCCCGCGGCTCATCCACAGTTTGGTGCTATCAGGTGCGGGAAGAGCGTCAAGGAGCGCATCGACCAAAGGATTCTCACCGATCACCCAGTGTGGACTGAAAGAGAGAGCTGTTCCGTAAACCTCTGGATAGAGGCCAACGCCATAGAGTGTTGCAAGGCCACCCATACTCGACCCCATGAGGGCTGCTCTATCGCGTGTTGGAGTGAAGTCGAGTGAGGATGTGATTGTTGGGATGATGCTTTCAGTAATCTGGCGTTGGTAGGCATCACCGCGCAATTCATCAAGATCCAAAGGGGAATACCCTGGTGGAATAATCGCTTTCACACCTTCTTTATAGGGGCGCTCTGGTGTGAGATCTTTATACCGACCATTGGGATCTTCCTTTGTGCGACTATGAAAGACAGCGATTATTGCTGGTGGTGTAATACCGCACTCTTGTGCAATACGAATCGATGTACGCGCGATATCCCAGGTCTTATGCCTGGTTGCTGTTCGTCGATCAAGAATATTCTGACCATCGTGGGCAACAAGGAGGTGCGTTGGGTTGGCGGGGGACCAGAAGTCAACGCGTCGACCATCAAACTCTGTTCGGTTGGCATGTCCCGGTACACCACGTATCTGATACTTCTCCACTATCTCCATCACTTACCTCCCACAACACCGATCATGACAGGCTCAAGAATAGATTGCCAGGCGTCATATCCTGCTTCAGAGAGGTGCACATCGAACCCATCTTCCAATAAAAACTCTGGTCGCAAGCTGTTGGCCAGAGATAGTGCAGGCCAACAATCAAGATAGATCACAGCGTCAGGAAGGGATGCTTGGATGATCGTGTTTGCGGCATGAATACGGTCGGAGAAGTGGTGGCCACGCGGAAGAATCGAGTTCACGATCAATTGAGCTGGGCCACAGGATCTCACCATCAATGCAGAAAGATCACAAATACGTTTACCAACATCATCTCCTGCACGGTCAAAGCGTGGGTCACCAAAGTCATTGGTACCGATCAGCAGTGAGATCAGATCAAAGGATGCAAGGTCAATATTGTCTAGATTGTCTAGCTGATCCAGGAGATCATCGGTGTTGTAGCCAGGAATAGCGCGATTTGTGATCTCAAGAAAAGGAAGGCGCTCTGTCCAATCAGTACCGTGTGTGATGCTATCTCCGAGCATCAATACCGTAGGCCTCCCCATGACCGAGAGTTTATCGGGTAAAGCTCAGCTACCTCGCTAGAGAACTCCCACTAGCTGCGCGTATCTCTGCCCGATCAACACACGAATGTTCTGCTCAGTCTTCTTTTCTGCAATATTGAGAATGCCGCAGATCTTCTTGATCTCAGCCTCAACGGTCTTCTCGCTCTGGAAAATCGCTTCTGCGATTTTGCGATTAGTCTCGCCATGAATAATCCCTTTAAAGATCATATGCTGTCGAGCTCTTGAAGTTGCATCCAACCTGGATAATCAAGGCCTTTGGCCTCGGACATAAGGTCAATGCCAAGTGTTCGGTACTTCTAAATCGATGCGCAGAGATCATCATCAAGAAGTAAGTGAAGAAATAGATATGAAGCAGGGTAACTCTTCTTTTATAAGAGTAACCCTGCTTTAATCAATGCATGGAAATACATAATCTCACACTGCCTGATGGTCGCAATCTTGAAGTAGTCACATCTGGCACTCCCTCGTCGAGCGCCATCCTCTTTCATCATGGCACACCTGGCTCCTATAAGACGTGGGATAAGTGGTTACCCTCTATTACTGATGAGGGTGGATTTGTGATCACCTTTTCGCGTGCTGGATATGGGATGAGCTCTCGTAACACCGGCCGCACAGTTATCCGTAACTCAGAAGATACACAAGCGATCCTTGAGCACTTTGGAGTGAATCGATTCGTCTCCATCGGCGCATCAGGTGGTGGACCACATGCTCTTGCAGACACCACCTTGGTCCAGAACGTTGCCGTGATCAGTATTGCTGGTGTAGCAGAGTACGGGAGCGCGGACTTGGATTACCTAGAAGGCATGGGGGAAGAGAACAAAGTTGAATTTGCTGCTGCTATTGCAGGCGAGGAAGCTCTTGAGAGTTGGATGATTGAGAATATGAGTGGGTTCGGTGAGGTTACCGGTGAGCAATTGCTCGAAGCACTTGGTGGGTTGATCAGCGAAGCCGACAAGAAGGCTGTGACACTCGATGTTGCAACGACAGCTGCCGGTGGATTTCGTCATGGAATGGTGAACGGCTACTACGGGATCATGGATGATGACATCGCCTTTGTTGGAGCATGGGGCTTTGATATTTCACAGATTAAGAAGCCTGTGGAGATATGGCAGGGCGATCAAGATCTGATGGTTCCACTCTCACATGGCCAATGGCTAGCGAGCAAGATTCCATCAGCCACGCTCCACTTTGAAACAGGTGAAGGTCACATCTCTCTTGGTATCAATAAACGCAAGGAGATCGTTAAGAATGCGATGGGGTATCTACAGGCTTAGATCACCTCACGCGTTATTGAGGAACCACCAGAAGAGCATTTCCAACGAATGGATGAGTGCTAGCACTCACCTCAACGCGTAGAGCCGGCCTGAGGCCCGGTTTGAACTGCGCCATACGTGACATCACAGTTGAATTCCGACTTTCCGATAGCGACTAACTCCTTGCATGCCGCATCAAATCGCTCGCGTTGGCCTTCGACAA
>CAIJKC010000025.1 GCA_903821145.1 uncultured Actinomycetes bacterium
CAACCCAGATCTGGACGCCCCAAAGGGAAATGTCGCACTCGTTCCACTTGGGACTCCCCTGCTCGCAGGACCAGGGGCGATCGTCACAACGATGCTCTATGCCAATTACGCTCACGGAAGTGCTCGCATCGGATCGCTCTTCCTTGCGATCGCTGCCACTCACGTGGTTATTGGAGTCACCTTGATGTTCTCGACGAAGATCCTTGGCCTCATTAAGGAGTCGGGGGTCACACTCTTTGCTCGAATCGCCGGTCTATTGCTCGCTGCCATCGCTGTCGAGATGATTGTCGCCGCTATCAAAGGTTTCTTTAATCTCTAGTCACTGTGCGAGAATGCCTTAGTGATTGCGACCCAGAGTGTTGAACTTCGTGCCGGGGCTCGCCTACTCGTAAAAGATGTCACCGTTCGCATCAATCACGGTGATCGCATCGGCTTTGTTGGTCGAAATGGTGCTGGCAAATCAACGTTGGCTAAGGTACTGGCTGGTGAAACTCTTCCCGCGGGCGGCCAAGTAGTTCGCACAGGGTCAATCGGTTATCTGCCACAAGATCCACGTACCGGCGATCAAGGTGAATTAGTCCTCAATCGGGTTCTCTCTGCTCGCGGGCTCGATCAAATCGCGATCCGTATGAGCAAAGTTGAAGAAGAGATGGCCAATGCCATTCCCGAAGAGCTCGAAAAGGTTTTAGATAGATATACCCGAGTGAGCGCTGAATTTGATTCAGCAGGTGGTTATGCGGCTCAAGCCGAGGCAGAATCAATCGCCACAAATCTTGGACTCCCCGAGCGAATATTTACGCAAACTTTAGATGGACTCTCTGGTGGTCAGCGCCGCCGGATCGAACTTGCCCGCCTGCTCTTTGCAGGATCAGAGACGTTGATTCTCGATGAGCCTACTAACCACTTGGATGCAGATTCCATTATCTGGCTCCGCGAATATCTCATTAAGTATTCAGGCGGCCTCGTCATTATCTCCCACGATGTGAACCTGATCGAAACAGTTGTGAATAAGGTCTTCTATATCGACGGCAATCGAAACGTGATCGACGTCTATAATATGGGCTGGAAGAAGTATCTCCAGCAACGCGAAGATGATGAGCATTGTCGCAAAAAGGAACGCGCCAACGCGGAGAAGAAGGCAGCAATTCTCGCCAAGCAAGGTGAGAAGATGCGCGCCAAGGCTTCCAAGGCTGTCGCAGCTCAGAATATGTTGAAGCGATCCGAGCGACTTCTCTCAGGGCTTGAGGATGTTCGCAAATCCGACAAGGTTGCCAAGCTTCGCTTCCCAACACCTGCCCCATGCGGCAAGACACCGCTTATGGCTGAAGGCCTCTCTAAATCATATGGCTCGTTGGAAATCTTCACTGACGTATCACTTGCGATCGATCGCTCATCACGCGTTGTCATTCTTGGACTCAACGGTGCGGGTAAGACCACACTTCTGAAGATCTTGGGTAGCGCGCTCGAATCAGATACTGGTGAGATCTTGCCTGGTCATGGCTTGAAGATCGGTTACTACGCCCAAGAGCACGAAACTTTGGATTTCGAACGCAGCGTGCTGGAGAACATGCTCTCCTCTG
>CAIJKC010000026.1 GCA_903821145.1 uncultured Actinomycetes bacterium
AAACCCAACTCCATCGGCTACGCCAAACCCAACTCCATCGGCTACTCCAAACCCAACTCCATCGGCAACCCCAACACCAACTGTTAAGCCATCGGCAACCCCAACACCAACTGTTAAGCCATCGGCAACCCCAACACCAACTGTTAAGCCATCGGCAACCCCAACCGTGAAGGCCTCTTCAATTCCATTAAGAGTCACTCCAAACACTACTCAGCGTCCAAATGCACCCACGATTGTAAAGTTTGCCCCGATCGTTCCCTCAAAGAACTCCTCTTCAGGGAAGACCACTTCAAAGAATCAAAATGGCTCTATCGCATTAGATCTCACACATTTGAAGCCAGGGCAGACTATTCGCGTAATTCTTAAGGATGCAACTAAATGATAAAGAAAATCCTTCTGGTACTCATTAGTTTTTTCACTCTCATGCCGAACTCGGCAATTGCGGTTGATTCGACCACTAGCCAAAGTGCAAATGTAATTCTTCTCAAAGTAACAAAGAGCCAAGCGGAGAAGTTGGAACTAGTTATCCCTAAGAAAACAAAGCCTGGCTATCACATCGTCACTGTTCAAATCCTTGATGTGAAAGGGATTGTGAGTAGTCACGATGTTGCATTTTGTAAAATGCCTTCTGGGGTAATTAATTGGAATAATAAATGTCCTGGAATGAGTTCCACGACCGCGCCAAGTTCGAGCGGTCAGACGCCTGGAAATTCCGTAGGTGGAAAGCAGAGTTCCCTCGCAAACTTAGCTCTAATAGGTTTGCTCGCACTCTTAATAGGAGCTATCTTCATAGTTTTTTGTCGTCGCCGTGATGATGAAGAAGAAGTTAATGAGATTAGACAAGAGCAGGAATAACTTACTACTTGCGCCCAGTCATCACTTTCAGAAGGCGGATGATCTTCTTGCGCCAGCGTTTTCCTTGCTGGAGTGGATTTACTTCTAATATCTGCATATGTACAGGCTCACCAGGTGTCTTAACACCCTTGAGGGCAGGGCTGCTCTCATCCAATGAATCTGCGATGCGCTCCATATTTCCGACAATTGAGACGGCGCGAACTAACTGATCTTGGTTTACCTTGCCGGCAAGTTCAAAGAGGTGTTCGGCGAGCAAGCGACTTCCACGGCGCAAGTCATGGGCGACGTTATCGATCTGATCGGTGTTGCTGTGGAGCTCGATATATTCAATTTTGGTAAGAATGGCAGAGCTGGTCTCTAAGAGTGCTTCTGCAAGTTCGCCATAGCCAGACATGAAGTTCTCACCAGCAACGGCGGCATCAAAGAGTGCTCTGGCGATGGTGCGAACTTGGACGATGGTGTGTTCGATGGCAACACCAGAGATATAGAGGGCATCTGCAACATCTTGTGCTTCCAGTGGGGACCAGCGGGCGTAGCGCTTTGCCTCCAGTGCCTGAGCACGAAGTTTTGGAATCTCTTCAATCAATACGCGACCCTTTGCCAACCACTTGCCTGATGTGACTTCATCGTATCCAGTGACAACTCCCTCAGCCATCTCAGTCAGGAGCGCTGCGCAATCTTCACCGAGCTGATCGATCTGCGCTTCAGTCCGTCCCTTTGGGGTAGAGGCATGTGAGAAGTATGAGAAGACGATTGCGATGCCGGCACCAACCAATGTTGAGAGCAGGCGATGCACTGCAGTATTACCACTAATGCCAGGGCCGATAACGATCAGTGCTGTGACAGGAACGTTGACGGAGGCGACTTCACCTAAGTGCAGGGCGCGTGCGACAACAGAGCAGAGAAGGACTGTTACTGCCACAGCGATAAAGCCAAGATGGAAGATTCCCACAGTTGCTAAGGCGACGCTGGCTCCGATTGCCGTTCCGACAATCTGACCAAACCCTTCTCGGACCGATTTATAGAGAGACATGCGGATGGAGAGGGCACAGACAATGGCCGCAACAATGCCACCGCTCTTAATCAAGGTGCTGCCTATGAGCCAGGCAGTACCTGATGCTGCTGAGGCCACGGCGATCTGGCGTACCCAGACCTGACGGTCGGTGAAGAGCTTAAGTGTGCGGCGGTAGAGGCTCTTCATCAGAAGACTCTCCATTCGGGTCCTATTGCTCGCATAGGTCTATTCTCTCCTATTCTTCAGCTATGACTTCACGCGAACAGGTAGAAATCGCCCTCAATAAGATCGCCACCATTGATCACGCAGGGTATGAGCTTCGCTCAGTCCTCGCAGTGCGCAGCGAAGCACTTGCAGATGCAGATGCTTATGACAAAGCGGGAAAGAACTTGCCACTTGCTGGTCAACCAATTCTGATCAAAGACAATATTGAAGCAGTGGGCCTTCCAGGCACTGCTGGATCACTCGCCCTTGCCGATGCAACTGTGCTCTCTGATTCACCGCTCGTTACACGGCTAAAAGATGCAGGTGCCATCGTCATTGGTGCTACCAATCTCTCCGAGTGGGCAAATATCCGATCAACGAAATCAACATCCGGTTGGTCTGCCATGGGCGGCCTCACTGCAAACCCATGGATACATAAGCACAGCGCAGGTGGTTCCTCCTCTGGATCAGGAGCTGCTGTTGCAGCAGATCTTGTG
>CAIJKC010000027.1 GCA_903821145.1 uncultured Actinomycetes bacterium
CGTTCACGCTTGGAGATGTAATAGGCCGAATCCGAAGCAAAGTAGGCAAAAGAGCCATCTGATTTGATCATCACGCGATCTTTATCATCGCCAAAATCTGTCGTTCGCAACCAGATAGCGCCATCCAATTCAAAGACATGGCCTTTGCTTCGGAGAGTTTCGAGGCAGTGATTGAAAAAATTAGCATCATAGAGAGATCGCTCTGAGAACCAGATATCAAAGTGAGTATTCATCGCATCGAGAACTCGTTGTTGATCAGCTAACTGCAAGGCATAGCCAGCATCTCGGAAGGCAGCGATCGACTCCTGTGCGTCGAGATCCTTAAATTCGGGATTGGTCGCAACAATCGCCTTCGCTAGATCATCAATATAGAGTCCGTGATAACCGTTCTCTGGGCGCGGTAGGCCAAGCGCAGATGTGCGAATTGACTCACCGAAGAGATCCATCTGAACACCGCGATCGTTCACATAGAACTCGCGAGTTACATCAGCGCCAGCAGCGCTTAAGACGCGACCGAGCGCATCGCCTACTGCAGCCCAACGCGTGTGACCAAGGTGAAGTGGCCCAGTTGGATTTGCTGAAACAAATTCGAGGTTAACCTTTACGCCAGAGAGCGTTGAACTCTTTCCATATTCCGCACCGGAGTTCAAGATGGTGGCAATAACGCCGCCTTGGCTCGCTTTGGCAAGAGTGAGATTGAGAAAACCAGGACCGGCAATATCGATCGCCGATAGATCTTTTGAAACTTCTGCATCCGACAAGAGTGCGCTCTGTAAAGCTTGTGCGATCTCGCGCGGTGGAACACCAGCTGATTTTGTGAGAGCAAGGGCGATCGAGGTTGCGTAATCCCCATGGTCGCGATTCTTAGGACGTTCAAGAGTGATTGTTGTCGGCAGAACTGTCTGGGCCGGCAGGCTCCCATTTGATACGAGCGTGGCAAGGGCCCGAAGGATCGCGCCTTCTAGCTCCTCTTGAATGCTCATTGACGGGAGTTTACCCGCAATCGGCAGCGCATTTCGTTACCAGAACGTTATCTTTTAGATCGACCGGATCTGGGCCTGCACAGTAAAAAACTCAGGACTCCCCCTAGCCGAAAAGTTTGCATCGGACTAGATTTAGGGCGCTCATCATTCGAACCCATGGTCAATGAAGATTTGGCCCGATTTCTGAGCACCTTTCGAAAGGTACATACACATATGTTCAATCGCCGTAACGCGGTCTCAGCACTCGCTGCTGCAGCACTCGCAGTAACAGGTTTTGTAGCAACAACCCCAGCACACGCTGCTGCAGGTTTCGTTGGCGTCATCCTTCCAGATGCTGCGTCATCAAACCGTTGGGAAAGTGCTGACCGTCCATTCCTCACAGCAGCTTTCAAGGCAGCTGGAGTAACAGCAAAGATTCAGAATGCAAATGGCGATAAGGCCGCATTCGCAACTATCGCTGACCAGATGCTCACACAGGGCGCAAAGGTTCTCGTCATGGTTAACCTTGATTCAGCATCAGCTAAGGCTGTTCAGGACAAGGCAAAGAAGCAGGGCGTACCAACAATTGACTACGACCGCCTCACACTTAACGGTTCAGAGTCATACTACGTTTCATTCGATAACACTGCAGTTGGTGTTCTCCAGGGAACAGGCATTGTTAACTGCTTGAAGGCTAAGAGCGTTAAGAACCCACGCATTGTTTACCTCAATGGTTCACCAACAGATAACAACGCAACACTCTTCGCAAAGGGATACAAGTCAGTTGTAGATCCTTACCTCAAGGCTAATGGCGGAACCGTCATTGCTGACCAGGCTGTCCCAGGTTGGGATAACGTCCAGGGTGGAACAATCTTCGAGCAGATGCTCACAAAGGCTGGCGGAAAGCTTGATGCAGTTGTATCAGCTAACGAAGGTCTTGGACTTGCAGCAGTAGCTGTTCTCAAGAAGAACCACCTCAACGGCAAGGTCTGCGTATCTGGTCAGGATGCATCTGATGCTGGTCTCGCAGCGATCCTCACAGGCGATCTCTCAAACACTGTCTACAAGGCGATCAAGGCTGAAGCTAACGCAACAGCAGCTCTTGCAGTCTCACTCTTCAAGGGTCAGAAGGCAACTGCAGCTACGGGTTCAGTCAACAATGGCACAGTGAACGTTCCATCAGTACTTCTCGTACCAGTTGGAATCACAAAGGCCAATGTCAGCGCAGTAACTGCTGATGGCTTCACAACACGTGCAAAGATTTGCGCAATCGCAACTGAAGCCGTGTGTAAGGCAAACAAGTTCTAATAGCGACCCCATAAAGGAAGTTATAAGGGCTTAAAACCTTAAGAAAAAACCCACCTAATCTCGGTTAGGTGGGTTTTTTCGTTGGATGAATTGAAGTAAAGTGCGAACACTCAATGGATAGGGGTCACGGTGTCTGAACCGATTCTTTCACTTCGGAATATCAATAAATCTTTTGGTGCAGTACACGTACTTCGAGGCGTTGACCTCGATATCTACCCTGGCCAAGTGACCGCGCTTGTTGGCGATAATGGCGCAGGTAAGTCCACTCTTATTAAATGTATTGCTGGTATCTACACACCAGAGAGCGGCGACTATCACTTTGACGGGAAGCCGGTAACCGTAAGTGGTCCCCGCGATGCCACCGCTCTTGGTATTGAAGTTGTGTATCAAGACCTTGCACTCTGCGATAATCTCGACATTGTTCATAACATGTTTCTGGGGCGCGAGAAGAAAAAAGGCGTGACCCTCGATGAATCACACATGGAGCTACTTGCCAGGCAGACTCTCGATGGCTTAAGTGTTCGTACCGTTAAATCTATTCGGCAAACTGTCTCATCGCTCTCCGGTGGTCAGCGGCAGACAGTGGCTATTGCCCGCGCCGTGTTATGGAACAACAAAGTCGTGATCTTGGATGAACCGACCGCGGCTCTTGGCGTCTCCCAAACTGAGCAAGTGCTTCATTTAGTACGCCGCCTCGCAGATGCAGGAATTGCCGTCGTGCTCATCTCCCATAATCTCACCGATGTCTTCCAAGTGGCAGATAACATCGCCGCTCTCTATCTCGGCACCATGGCTGCTCAAGTAAAACTCAGCGAAGTTTCTACCAACCAAGTTATTGAACTCATCACCACAGGAAAATCTGCTGGCGTGACCAAGACGGAGGCAAAGAAATAATGTCTATCGATACTCCTACGCCAACGCTAAAAAGCGCAATGGGTGACTACTGGTCCCGGGTAAAATCAGGTGATATTGGTTCGCTCCCTGCAGTTCTTGGCTTGATCGCGCTCTGTGCAGTCTTCACCACGATGAGCTCCTTCTTCCTCACGCCTGGAAATTTCGCGAACCTTCTCACCCAAGCTGCTGGTGTCATTGTCATCGCTATGGGCTTGATCTTTGTGCTCCTGCTCGGCGATATTGATCTCTCTGCGGGTTACTCTGCAGGTGTTTCTGGCGCGATCCTCGTCATTCTTGTGACGAACCATCATTGGGGTTGGGCGCCTGCGCTGGCCGTCTCGATTGTGGCTGGCATTGTGATGGGCCTCGTCATTGGGTCTCTTGTCTCATATCTTGGGGTTCCCTCTTTCGTAGTTACCCTGGCAATGTTCTTGGCCTTCCAAGGAATTCTGCTTCTCCTTGCAGGTGAGGGTGGAACAATTCCAATTACTGATAAGACTGTTGTTGCTATCGAAAATAGCAATATGTCACCACTGCTTAGCTGGGCCTTCTATCTCGGCGCAAGTGCGCTGTATATCCTCTCTGGTCTTCGGAAGATGGCAATGCGTCGCAAAGCTGGCCTCAAGAGTGAACTGGTTCAACTGTGGGCGCTGAAAACTTTCGGTCTACTCGCCATTTGCGCGGGTGCGGTCTACTCGCTCAATTTGGAGCGTTCAAACAATGTCGCTCTCGTATCGCTCAAGGGAATTCCCGAAGTAGTGGTCTTGATTCTGGCTATCTTGGTAGTCGGAACTTTCTTCTTGGGTCGCACCTCATTTGGGCGTCACCTTTACGCAGTTGGTGGCAATGCCGAGGCAGCCCGCCGCTCTGGTATTGACGTCAAGCGAGTTCGTCTTATGGCCTTTGTCATCTGCTCGACGCTTTCAGCTATTGCGGGTTTGATCTTCGTCTCACGTGCAAACTCGGTCTCCCCAACAACCGGTGGAAATGCGACTCTCCTCTATGCAGTAGGTGCGGCAGTCATTGGAGGCACTTCCCTCTTTGGTGGCAAGGGAAAGATGCGCGATGCCATCTTGGGCGGACTTGTCGTTGCGGTGATTGATAACGGAATGGGGCTGCTGGGTTATGCGGCAGGAATTAAATACATCGTGACTGGATTAGTTCTGCTGGTCTCAGCTGGTGTAGATGCTCTCTCACGCAAGGGCTCTTCTTAAGAACCAGAACCCTGTGCTGGTGCGGAAGGTGGGACTTGAACCCACACGCCGAAGCACAGGTTCCTAAGACCTGCGTGTCTGCCATTTCACCACTCCCGCGAGCGACTAACAGAAGTTGCTTGTTAGTGAGATCAGTTTAGGCGATTAAACCCACTCTTCCAAACCGAGCCAAATAGATGGAGAATCTGCACATGACAACATCAACCTTCACGCCACAGCCTTCCGATAAGTTCACCTTTGGACTCTGGACCGTTGGTTGGCAGGCGGCCGATCCATTTGGCGCAGCGACACGTTCTCCTATCGATCCGATTCGGACTGTCAATGAGCTTGCAAAGCGTGGAGCGTATGGCGTCACCTTCCATGATGACGATCTGATTCCCTTCGGGTCAAGCGAGGCAGACCGTGATGCTCAAATCCTTCGCTTCAAGAAGGCGCTTGCCGAAACCGGAATGAAGGTTCCGATGGCCACAACGAATCTCTTCTCCCATCCTGTCTTCAAAGATGGTGCGTTGACTTCCAATGATCGCGATATTCGTCGCTACGCGATTCGCAAGGCGATGCGCAATATCGATCTTGCAGTGGATCTTGGTGCAGAGATTTATGTCTGTTGGGGTGGGCGTGAAGGAGCCGAGACAGATGCAGGTAAGGATCCGATTACAGCACTTGAGCGTTACCGTGAAGGTTTTAATATCTTGGGCCAATACGTGATCGATAATGGATACAACCTTAAATTTGCAATTGAGCCAAAGCCAAACGAGCCACGAGGAGATATCTATCTTCCAACGATCGGCCATGCCCTCGGCTTTATTCAGACTCTCGATCATCCAGAGATGGTCGGTCTTAATCCAGAGGTCGGCCACGAACAGATGGCGGGCTTAAATTTCGTCCACGGAATTGCGCAAGCACTCTTCCAAGGAAAGCTCTTCCATATCGATCTCAATGGACAGCATGGGCCAAAGTTTGACCAAGATTTGGTCTTCGGACATGGCGACCTAAAGAGCGCCTTCTTCTTGGTGGATCTCTTAGAGCGCTATAACTATCAGGGTCCTAAGCACTTTGATTACAAGCCGATGCGTAACGAAGATGATGCTGGAGTATGGCAATCGGCATCAAATAACATGCGCACCTACCTCGGGCTTCGGGAACGTGCAAAGGCATTCCGGGCAGATCCTCGAGTCATTGATGCGATGAAGGTAGCTCGTCTTGATCAGCTTGCGGTTCCCACACTTGCACAGGGTGAGAGTTGGCGCGACCTTACCGATCCAAGCTTTGACCTAGAGAGCGCAGCACTACGCGGTTCAGGCTATGAACTTCTTGATCAACTCGCGATCGAGCACTTGATGGGATTTAGTGGTTAGCTTTAATTGCCGCAACAGCTGCGTCGAAAGTAGATTTTGCTGCAGCAATTGAAGTCTTGAAGGCGCTCCAAATCTGATGTGAACTTGTGAGGAAATCCGCGAGGGCGAGTGAGCGAACATTTTTGTCTCTAGGGGCAGCTGCAAGTGCCTGGTCACGAATGCTTCGTGCATCAGCGATTCCTTTATTTGCGCCATCGAGCGCTCCTTGAATAGCTGCCTTATAAATCACTAGAGCGGCTGCGATAGCATCCTTTTGAACTTTTGTTAATCCATGTGTGGCGGTTGGGTTTGGATGAGATGAAGAATCATCCTGTGACTTCTGATGGATTGGCGGCGTTGCTTGTGCAGAAGCCGAAGGTGTGGCAGAAGGTGATGAAGCATACGAAGAAGCTGGAGTAACTACAGAAAGAGAGAGTAGAAGTATCGAGGCATGGAGAATTACTCTCTTACCTGAAATAGTTGACTTCTTCACCCTCCTATTATTGCACGAGATCGCTTCGGCAAGATTCTCAGGATTCCGTAATGAATTGGGCGTTTTCGCGCGTTAGAGTTCATTATGCGCAGGTCACCGCTTCAAAGAGAGCGCCCCCTTGAGCCGGTCTTGCTGGCAATAGCGATGTTGGTCATCCTTCTCTCACTTTTCACAGGCTCGGCAATACAGGCGGCTTCAGCACAGGGGGTAACAACCGGACCAAAGATTCAGACCCTTTCAAGTAGAACCTATCTAACAGGAACCCTTGTTGAATTACAGGTGCAAACCCACGAAGCAGATTATCCCATGCGCACGATTTATACCTGGACACCCCCTCTTGTAAATCGAGATCCCAGCACCTTGCCTGTCGTCTATTTCTTGCACGGCTGGCCTGGCTCTCCATCTTCGATGATCGCCGGGGTAGTTCCGAGTCTTGTTAAAGATTTTGCGACGGGCACCACGCCATTTATTGCCGCTTTCCCCGATGGTAATGCCAAGACTCATTTCGACTCCGAGTGGGCAGACAGTAGTGATGGGAAGGCGATGGTGGAGACTTGGCTGACTACCAACGCGATTACTGCAGTTGAAGGTTCCAGAATTCGTTCGCGAGATGAACGCGCGATCGTTGGTTTCTCCATGGGTGGATATGGCTCAGGCATGATCGCCCTCCATCACCCAGATCTATACGGGCAAGTCGCCACCCTTGCTGGATACTTTATTGTTGATGACTTAACTGCCGCCTTTAAGGGAAGTGTGAAGATTGCGTATCAATCACCTATCAACTTTCTAGGAGCTGCAAAAAAATTACGGTGGTTTATGGCTGAAGCACGTGATGACTACACGACACCTATCCGAGGGCAGATGGCGAGTTGGAGTAAGAAACTGGCTGCATTAAAGATTCCTGTGGTGACAAATGCTCCCACCGGTGGTCACTCGTTTATCTTCGTCGCAGCGCAGACACTCCTCTATCCGAAGTGGTTTATCTGGCCTGCAGCCCCATCGCCTCTTCCATCTGCAACCCCAACTCCATCTGCAACCCCAACTCCATCTGCAACCCCAACTCCATCTGCAACCCCAACTCCATCTGCAACCCCAACTCCGACACCCACCGACACCCCCTCACTCAGCCCAACTCCTTAACGCCTAGGGGAAGCCAACGCCCTGACCGACTTCCGCGAGGCGCTTGCCCTGCCCTAGAATCGCAACCTCGACATCTGGATTGGATTGAGGTCGCTATGGCTCAAAAAGGTTTTCTCTCGTGGGTTGGATTTAAGAGTGAGAGCTCTCAATCCCATGCCCACGATCCTTCAGCTAACTCACCTGCCGCACCATCTACCGCTGGCGCCCTCGATCGCATTCGTGAACTTGAGAGCCAATTAGCCGATCTGCGCTCTCGCAAAGATATTACCTCTCTCACCCGAGAAGAGTTTGAGATCCTCGCAACTGAGACTGCGATGAATCTCGTCAAAACTGCCCAGCAGCGCGAAAAAAGCGCAACAAGTATGGCCTCCAAACTCATGGCAGAAAGCTCAGCCGCAGCTGTCGAGGTAACAAGTAGCGCAGAATCTAAAGCAAAATCGATTCTTGCAGCAGCTGAAGCTCGTGGCCGCAAATATCTCGCCACAGCCGAATCTGAAGGCAGTGAGATCAAGACCCTCGCCGAGCGCGATGCCCGCGGCCTTGCTGAAGCAACAAAGCGTGAAGTCGAGAGCCTCAAGCGAACAACGACGCAAGAGGTGGAAGAGCTCATCTCCACCAAGAAACGTGAAGCATCCAGCATTACATCTTTGGCCAAGAGCGAGGCAGAGTCACTGATCGCCGATGCCAAAGCGAATGTCGCCGACTACAAAGGTTGGTTGGTATCTGCTGTTGCAGAATCTGAACGCCTCTACAAGATTCAGACACAATCCCTCTCGGCAGCGCAGCAGGCAATTGACCAATCACGTCAGAGATTGGCTCATGCCTTCGAGCGCCTCACGGCTCACATCGATGATGTCAATGCGAACTTAGATGGAGAGAACGCCCCCACAACAAAGGAGTTTGTTCGGGTTAATTCACAGGACGTAACAGCCCCGACTGAAATCGTTGCTAAGAAAGCTGCAAAAAGAGCTACGAAGAAGGTTGCAAAGAAGGCGCCCGCTAAAAAGATCACAAAGAAAAGTGCCAAGAAGCCAGTAAAGAAAGTGGCAAAGAAGAGCACTCGCAAGTAAATGTCACCTCGGACCCCCAAGAAGAGTCCCAAGTACATCTCCTCGATAGATGGCTTGCGCGCTCTTGCTGTCTTCGCAGTCATGCTCTACCACCTTGGCGTGAATTGGATTCCGGGTGGATTTCTTGGAGTAGATCTCTTCTTTGTTATTAGCGGTTATGTTATTACCCGATTAATTCTTGATTCGATCCAACGATCTAGCGCGCTGGATCTTCGTGAATTCTTCCTGGCCCGCCTCAGGCGACTCTACCCAGCCTTGCTTTTCATGATGGTTGGCTCAACATTCATCATCGCTCTTTTTGCACCAGAAGCTATAAGCCGATTTCTGCGCGATATCCCCTATGTCCTGACTGGCACAAATAACTGGCATCTCGTCGCCGAGCATCGCAACTACTTTGAAATGATAGGCCGCCCACCCCTTCTTCAACATACCTGGTCACTCGGCGTTGAATTCCAGTTCTATCTCATCTGGCCATTGATCTTGATCTTCGCCCTCAAGTACTTCGGGAAGAAGAACTTGGCGAAGGTGGCACTCTCTATTGCGGCTATTTCGGGAACCGCGCTCTTCATCCTCTCTCTGACTGTCGATGCCTCTTCATCTGCCAACAGGATCAGTCATATCTACTTCGGAACAGATACTCATAGTATTGGGCTCTTCCTTGGCTCAGCTCTGGCCGTGAGTTGGGTGCCACAGAATCTCTCTTCTGTCATCTCACAACGGGCACAAGATTTTGTTGACGGAATCGGTGTTGTAGGGCTCATAGGTCTGCTCACAGCATTCCTCTTTATCGATGAGAGCAACCCAACTCTCTATCGCATCGCATTCCCACTTGCCGGGATACTTGGCTGCGCGATTATTACCTCACTCGTGCACCCCGCTTCCCGCTTTGCACCGCTCATGAGTTCGCGATGGCTTTTATGGATTGGTGAGCGTTCCTATGGAATCTATTTATGGCATTGGGTCATTTTCCAGGTCACCAGGCCGAGCGTGGATCTTGCCGGGGCTATC
>CAIJKC010000028.1 GCA_903821145.1 uncultured Actinomycetes bacterium
CTGACATATCCTCAATCTCGCTACGAAATACCTCATTGCGGTTATTGAGCCTTTGGCGGAGCTTAATAATAAGAAAGGCACTGCAGGGAGCAAGGATCAAGAAGAAGGGTAGAAACATGGGAACTTTTAAGGCCGTGATAAGGATTGCACCAATCACACCATTGATCGCTACAAATCCACCATCAGAGAGATTTCGTACCATCTGTTCAATATTCTCAACATCGCGGACCACTTTGGTCTGTAATACGCCAGCATTTGTTCGCAAGTAGAAACCCATGCTCAGTTGTTGCATGCGTTCAACAAGCGCGGAGCGCAGCCTATTTTCCACTTCACGGATAGCCCTGCTCTGGAATCGAACATAGAGGACGTTAACCGGCCAGTTTTGCACAGTGACAAGAGCAAGAATTCCAAGATTGATGAAGAGCTCTGTCGCACTCTTATGCGATGTGATGATGTCGATGATATTTGCAGTCAAGAGTGGGATTACCCACGATGGTGAATGCTTAATGCTAAAGAGTACGAAAGCGACTGCTACGCTAAATTTCTGCTCCTCAAAGAGATACAGGAGTGTGCGAATAGGGTTCTCACCACTGTATCGGTGCTCAACTTCAGCAAGATGAGTGCTTCCCTGTCGCATTTAACAACGATACCCCAATGTCTGCGGGACATTCATGGGGTTGCCAGGGACTTATTGCCCCCTTATTGCTCCCGCGTTACCCTTTGGTTATGAGCAAAAAGCCAAAGACAAACTCGTACGACGCACCATCGCAAAAGGCCTGGAGCGCATTCATGGGCACCGGATGGACACCTTCACCCCTTGTTGGAATTACTGCGGCAAAAGTGCTTGCCTTCACCCAGGCTCGTCGTGAGACTCTCTCTCGCGAGTATCCAGGCGTAAGACTTGTCATTCCAGCTGGCGCGCTCAAGGTTCGTAGCAACGATACCGACTATCGCTTCCGTGCCTACTCCGCTTTCTCTCATCTCACTGGCATCTGCGCGCAAGATACCGTTCCTGAATCTGTCTTGGTTCTTGAGCCAAAGAAGAAGGGACACGAAGCGATTCTCTTTGTGCACCCACGCTCACCTCGTGATTCAGAAGAGTTCTATCGCGATCGCGTCCATGGTGAGTTCTGGATTGGTCGACGCCTGACTCTCGATGAGACCACCACCCGTTACGGGATGAAGACGAAAGATATTGCAGGACTGAAGAAGTTCCTCGATGATGGCAGCGATGCGATCACTGTCCGAGGCCAGGATGCGCTCGTTGATTCAATTCTCCCCAAGCAGAAGAAGAAGGAGGCGAAGTTCGACACCTTTCTCTCTGAGTTGCGTCTGATTAAGGATTCATTTGAGGTCGCCGAGATGCAAGCGGCAGTTGATGCAACCGGTCGTGGCTTCAATGACATGATTAAAGTTTTCCCAGCAGCCATTGGCGTCGAACGTGGAGAACGCATCATCGAGAGCGCCTTCTTTGGTCGCGCTCGCCTTGATGGCAATGAGTTGGGCTATGACTCGATCGTTGCAAGTGGCGCACATGCCTGTGTACTCCATTGGATTCGCAATGATGGTGATGTTCGCACAGGTGATCTCATCTTGATCGATGCCGGCGTCGAACTTGATTCCCTTTACACCGCAGATATCACTCGAACGCTGCCGGTCAACGGAAAATTCACCAAAGCACAACGCGATATCTATGACCTTGTATGGCGTGCCCAGCAAGCGGGTTTTGCAGCATGCAAACCAGGTAATCGCTTTGCCGATATCAACCGCGCAAGCCAGCAAGTCCTTGCTGAAGGCCTTGCTGCCCTTGGTGTTCTTCCTATTTCAGCTGAAGAGTCCATGAAGCCAGATAGTGGATTGCATCGTCGTTGGACGATTCACGGCACAAGTCACATGCTTGGTATTGATGTGCACGACTGCGGCGCAGCGCGCGATAGTGAATATAGCCAAGGTGTTCTCAAGGCAGGAATGATTCTTACCGTCGAACCTGGCCTCTACTTCCACCCTGATGATCTGCATGCACCAGAGCGCCTACGTGGCATTGGTATTCGTATTGAAGATGATGTTCTCATCACCGAAACGGGTTGTGAAGTGTTGAGTAAGCACATCCCAAGCCAGGCCGATGATGTTGAAGCGTGGATGCGCTCTCTAGCCTAAAAGTTAGAGTTGGTTTCCAAAGGCTGCCGCGCTAATACCGAGCACTAAGGTCAGCCCCAAGTAGAGGTATGCCTTCATCGCGTGATTCTTCTTGA
>CAIJKC010000029.1 GCA_903821145.1 uncultured Actinomycetes bacterium
CCTCCGTCCAAAAGGATCTTCTGTTTAGCTTCCAGTTGTAGTGATATGCGTAGAACCATAAGAGTCCTTTAGCTCCACCATCTAACTTGGCTTTGACTATGTAGTCTGCATATTCATACAAACGATCCCGCTTGCCATCTCCATCAATCTGTTTAGTACCCATAGAGCTGATCCTCAGATTCCGATTGAAGTTCGTTCACCTGAGCGACTCCAAATAGTCCTCCAAAAAAGTCAAGCAAAAGCTCACGCTCTTTCAGTGCTTTTCGTGTCTCTATCGCCTCCAGTTCGCTCTCATAGCTATCTTGAAGCATCCACCACTCATATTCAGCGGTCATTTTTAGTGCACACGGCTCACACTGCTCTTCCTCAGTGCAGAAGCACCGTAGGCGAATCTGCGATGTGTCCGTTTTATCCTTTTTTACTATGTTTTTCATTTTTTCTCCCTTTTGGTTATTTACAGCTTTGCCTCCTTCGGTTTGATGTGAACTTAATTAGTTTTACATTTGCCCTAAAAGACGAAAAACCCACAAAGTTGTCACTCTATGAGTGCATTCTTTATGGGCTAAAAACAGTGTTTTATACTGCTTTCATGACTGAGTGTATCAGAACTTAGCCAGTTAGGTCAAGTACCTATGCTCTGAAGTAGGCGTAAAATAATGGCTTTAAAGCCTTTTCTACATAATGATTAATTAAATACATATTTATATTCAAGCGGGAAGGGAAGCTGTTCTTGGCTATTTTTATGCCTATCTCTTCCATTATCCACATACTCTCATAAACCACTGACATTCATTTCAAGGCGTATTTTTGGTACTTATGGGTGCAATATCTTCCGTTTTAAGGCAAAAGAACTTGATTTCAACCCAATTCCTACTAAAATAGGATGTGGTTAAGGATCTTATAGATTCATATTGAAGCCCAGTATGGGATGTAATGCGAGTCCCTCACAACGCACCCGTTGCATTACGCTCTATTTCTTGTGAGCGAGCAGGAAATCAAAAATAGCTGAAATAAAGTTGGCGTTGAATTTGGGAACATGGTGGCCAGCTGAAATCGTCCACGACTCAACCGCAAGGCCCTTGGGGCATTTATAGGAGGCTTTGCTCGTTTCAGATCCAGGGATGGCCGATTCATAATTGAACTTCTGCGCCGAAGAGGTGGCAAGAGCCGAACAACCATCTATGCCCGCCCAATAACTTTGCTCATCTTTCACGCTTGGATATGGCTGCTTTGGATCATCAAAGACATTTCCACCAGCGATATGAATGAGTTCATCTGCAGTGCCGTTGACCTGCAAGATACTCACTGGACTTTTCGCGTTGCATAATGTGGAATCGGCAAAAGTGGAGCCTTCGATGCTCACGATTGCAGCAATTTTTTCGGAGTTTTGGCAGGCGAGCGTATAGGACATAAAGCCACCATTGGAGTGGCCAACAAAATAAATCCGCTTCTGGTCAATGGCAACCTTGGCGCTAATCGCCTTCACAAGATCCATCAAATATTTAGCATCGTCTACGCCGCTCTTATTGAAATCGCAACAGGAGCCCGTCGCATTCCAAAAGGGAAAACCATCATTATTTCTAGTTCCTGAAGGTATAGCCAAAACAACAGAGCGCTTATACGCCTCTGTCGATAGATCCATCAGTGAGATTAGATCACTTGGGCTGGCCGTAAATCCATGAAGGGCAATAACAAGCGGCGCGGCAACCTTTGGTTTCAAAGTTCCCGGGATCAATACTTGGGCATGTCGATCTCCTGCAATCGTTATGAATTTACTTCCCTTAGCCTTTGCGCTGCTCGCGCTCTTCTCCCAGAGATAGGCGGTGCTTGTGGCAACTGCTCCCGGTGGCTTTACTCCTGTGGGTGCTGAGGCGCTGGAAGTGGGTGCTGGTATCGCTGGAAGAGGATCACCATCTACCCACCACGTTGCCACCGAATTGACGAGGATGCAGGTTAAAGCTTTTCCGCTGTAAGAACTAACTGTCTTCTGTCCCAAGGCATCACTCAAACAGGTTCTCCCTGGGGCCGCCTCACCCGGTGGATAGCCATCATCTAATCCGGCAGCATTTGAAAATGTTGTCGCAACGAATGAGAGAAGGATTCCCGCAATCATCCAGGATATTCGTGAAGGTCTTGAGAGGGTTCGTATCACTTCGTGGACCTCACTCCTCACCGCTCACGTTGCTACTCACGTAAGAAGTCTAGTTTCCAGAGGATCGAATGGGAATAGCTCGCGGGCCAGTGAATCTACTTGCCCACTTTTCTCTTTCGGGGCTTCGATCATTAATTCAGGATACGCTCGCTATATGCGCCGGTTGATTGCAGTGGTGATGGCCCTATCGGTGGGCATCCCTTATTTTGCGAGCGCCGACGTACCTTCAAGCCAGAAGCAGATGGTTTTGGTGAAGACCATCACTGGTGGCATCAGCCCCAAATCTGTCACTTCATCTGGCACCGGATTAATAAGCGCGCAGAACATGATGTACACGCACTCTGTGACGCTCTACAACACCAAGACCCAGAAGCTCATCAAGCGCATATCTGATTCAGTAAAGCTCAGCGACTTTGGATATACCCAATACTCCGGCACATATAAAGGATCACCGGTAGAAGGCGCCTTCTCCCCTGATGGCAAATACCTCTACGTCACAAATTATGCGATGTATGGGAATGGCTTTGGTGAGGAAGGAACCGATGTCTGCTCACCCGCGAGTGACATTGATCCAAGTTTTGCCTATCGCATCAACCTCACTTCATACGCAATCGATGCTGTCTACCCGGTGGGATCAGTTCCCAAAGGAATTGCGATCTCACCCGATAATAAATATTTGCTTGTTGCTAATTGGTGTTCGTATACCGTTGATGTCATCTCAATCGCGACACAAAAGCGCGTAAAAGAACTCAAACTTGGTGCCTACCCGCGTGGCATTGTCGTCTCATCGGATTCAAAGCGGGCCTACGTCGCCGAAATGGGCGGCATCAGCGTCCATGAAATCAATCTCTCTACCTTCGCTCAGAAGAAGATTCCGGTTGGGCTCAATCCCCGTGCGGTAGTGCTCTCACCTGATAATTCAAAGATGTATGTCACTCTCAACTCTGCAGGGAAAGTTGTCGCCTGGGATCTGAAGAAGAATAGAGCTATCGGCTCAGTTAAGACTGGTGAAGGAGCGAGATCTCTTGCCATCTCAACTGACGGCAGCGCTCTCTTTGTGGTCAATTACGACAGCGATACGCTCGTTAAGGTGAGTACCTCTGATTTGAGCATCATCCAAACTGTGAGTCCCTGCATCCACCCGATCGGCATCACCTACGACGCCCAGACGGCGACTACTTGGGTCGCTTGTTACAGTGGATCAATCAAAGTTTTCAGTAATTCGTAATCTGAGCAGGCAGCACCTGACTACCGCCCACCAACTCCACCTCGAGGCCGGTCACATCCTTATCCTGCGACGATGTAACCCTGCAAAGCGTTGCGATCATTGATGAGCTCTTCTAGGTAGATTTTCACGACATCTCCTATCGAAACGATAGAGAGCAAGTTTCCTAGAGCATCTACGACTGGGATATGCCTGATTCTCTTCTCAGTCATGGAGTGCATCAATTCGGCTACAGAGGTTTCGGTGGAGCAGGTGAAGACTCGAGTGCTCATGAGATCTCGAACCTTCAGCGAAAAGAGAGAGTCGGTCTGTCCTGGCATCGCTCGCACGATATCTCGCTCAGAGACGATTCCCTCGATTGTGTGGCCATCAGTTGTGACGACGAGTGCGCCAACATTGTTATCTTTGAGTTTATTGACTAACTCTTCTATCGATGCGCTTGGGCCTATGGTTGCGGCAACTTTGCCGATGATCAGTGATGCGACCTGCATGGTTTGCTCCTCTGGCTCACCTGATGGTGCCTTCACTGTATGACTTTTTCTTGACTGAGGGAATAGTTTTTCATGAAGAATTACTCTGCGTTCACCTCTCGGTAAATACTCAGAGTAGTTGCCATTAGCCAGCTATTTTGAGGTTAATGACATCTGACTCCAGATGCTCATTAGTGGCTGGTGCGCAATAGCCGCACTCACCACACTCAACAAGAATGCCAGTTGCCCGGCTGTAAGAGAGTTCAAGATTCTCTGAGTGGCAAAAATTGCACTCAGGCATTGGATAGTCAACCTGCACAATTACCTCCCTAGGTCATGACAAAGTGCTTACTTTGGGGAAGGTGAGTACATAGTGGCACCCGAGGATTACGCAGAGGCCGCGCTCTGGTTTAACGACAGGTGAACAAAGGTCGAAGAATCCTTTGGAATGAAAAAGGGCCGGGGCAGATAGCCCCGGCCCTGATAGAGATCTTTACTTATGCATCCTTATTATTTCTGTTAACCCACCCTGCAAGCCCAGTCAGCGCTGGAATGATGAGGGTAAGAATGACGAACGCCGTTGGGTTGTGTGCATGACGGCCAGAGGCATAGATATCAGCGATAACGGTCTCAAGGGTGAAGATGAGACCGATGATGAATGCCAATTTGGCGCGTGTGGTTCCACTTGTAAGCATTGTTATCGCAAGAAGAGTGAGACCAGTAGCTAAGACTGCAAGCGACCAGCCTGCTTGGTCGGTAGTGAGGTTATAGAGCTCGCTTCCTGAGATGGCTGAGCCGTAGGCCAGCTTTGCTCCTGCCTGAGCGCCCACAAATGAGGCAATACCGGCGAGGGTGACGATGACGCTTGAGATCCACATCCAGACTTTCACATTCAGAACTTTCATATTCTTCCTCTCATGATGGCTTGGAAACTATCCCGACGGGCATATTTTATTTCACTCACCCTCCTATCTCGAGTATTTACTCACCTCCAATCAGGGAAAACCCTTGACGGCGCATTGGCCTCCTGCTTGAGTTGACCCACCCAAAGCCCGGAAAGGCAGAACATGTCCAAGGATTTAACTGAAATTGTTCGACTCATCAATCTCTATATTGATGGTGCAGGAAAGGGCGATGCGAAGAAGCTTGATGAGGCCTTCCATAGCAGCGCGCATTGGTTCGGAACTGTTCACGGAGTCGATTACGCATTAGATAAGGAATCCTTCATTGGTCTGATGGTGGAAACACCAGGAGATACTGGCGTCATGCAGTGCAAGATCACCGATATTCAAATTGATGGAAGCGCTGCAACAGCCACACTTCGTGAAGTTGGTTTCTGGGGCACACTCGCCTTCACTGATTACTTCTCACTTGCTCTACTTGATGGCCGCTGGCAGATCACCTGCAAGACTTTTGCCAACACTGGAGAAACTGCCTAAAGAGGTAGCTCACTTCCTGCATTCAAAAATGGAGGGCTCCCATAGGGGCCCTCCATTTTTCTTTTCATCCCAAATCAAGTCACCTGTAGCGTGATTCAAGCGCGAGCAAGCGAGCCAGATGAGGCGAAAGCTCTCTTCTTTGCTCAGATGATGACCGAGTTGGTGGGATTCTCACAGAGCCTTCCCAGCCAATACCTCGGACAAAAGGAGGAATCGCGCATATATTTCCTTCATTGCCCCACAATGACTTGGAGATCACATGTTCTTTACCTACCTACGCCGAGAGCTAAGACAGCGTCTGCGTCAAACACTATTGGTGGCATTCGCATTAGGAACATCGATCGGCTTGGTGATTGTCGTCAGTGCCGCATCTGCAGGAATTAGTGATGCGCAGAAGACGGTCCTGAGTGGTCTATATGGAATCGGCACAGATATCACTGTCACGAAAACTGTCTTACCGACTCAAAATGGACAACGCTTTGACTTTGGCCCAATGGGTCAAGGGGCAACAGGTAGCACCGCGATTAATACAACTCGATTAGAAGTTGCTCGCTTTGCTGGAACCTTTGATCAAGCAGCTCTTTCACAAGTCACTGGCACAAAAGGTGTAACGAAGGCAGCGGGTACGTTGAAGCTTTCACAGGTTCTCTTCAAAGGAACTATTGCGGCGGGAAGCACCTCAACCACAACTGCGCCAACCCCTAGTGCGGCTGGAACAACACAGCCGAGTATTGGCAATCCCGGTGGAGATAGCACTGGTGGACCTGGCCGTGGCTTCGGCGGCGGTAACTTCAATATCGACATGACAAGTATCGAAGGTGTTGACCCTTCTTCCCTAACAACTGGCCCACTCAGTGGGGTAATAGTGAAGAGCGGGAGAAACTTCCAATCAACTGATGCAAATTCTGCCGTTGCAGTACTCGATTCGACATATGCGAAGAC
>CAIJKC010000030.1 GCA_903821145.1 uncultured Actinomycetes bacterium
AGTAAGACAAGAACAATTGCGATCGATACTTTCTTAAGAAAACTACTCTTCATCTAACGGCCCCGAGTGGCGCTCTGCATTAATCGCCGACTCTAAGATTTCAGCTGCAGCAGCAGAATCAATGAGAGATTTACTTGATTTGGCATCCTTACCAGCGGCGCGCAACTTACCTGCCGCACTCACCGTCGATAATCGTTCATCTACCAAGCGGATCGGTGTGTTGGTGATCGATTGAAGTTGGAGAAGAAAGCGTTCAACAGATTCCATGGTGGAACTCGCTCGCCCAGATAGATGGCGGGGCTCACCGACCACCAACACGATTGGCTCATACTCCTCTATCAATGCCCTGATCTCATCGATGAGTGTGGGAGATTGGGCTGAAAGAGCCGCCAACGGCGTTACCAAGATTGAATCGCGATCTGATACCGCTACGCCTATCCGAACATCACCGTAATCAAAGGCCATCCGGCGACCGCGTTGCATTACTTATCCAACGCTGCGCTGAGGGCAACTTTCATTTGGGCGATCGCCTCGGAAATTTTCGTGGCATCTACGCCGCCACCCTGGGCAAAATCATCCTTGCCGCCGCCGCCGCCGCCAAGAACGGTAGAACCAATCTTCACCAGCGAGCCGGCTTTAACCCCAGCATTTCGCGCTGCATCTGAGGATGCGACTACCAGTGTGACGCGATCACCAGCGGTAGACAGAAGGGCGATCACAGAATCTGAAATTCGGTTGCGAAGGTCAAGTGCCATGGTGCGAAGATCATCGCCTGAAACATTCGCCTCAACTTCAGTGAAGATCACAGAGAGGCCATTCACCTTCTCGACCTTGGAGAGGAGGGCTCCTGCTGAAGCGAGAGCTTGCGCCGATCGCAACGCAGCCAGCTCCTTCTCAATCTCGCGCATCTTCTCTAAGAGATCGGAGATTCGCTCTGGCAGTTCTTCAACACGTGAACCCTTGATCAGATCTGTTAAGGAGTTAAGCAAGAGATGCTCTCGAGCAAGGAAATTAAAGGCATCTACTCCGACAAGTGCCTCGACTCGACGAACGCCGGCACCGATAGAGGTTTCACTCAAGAGTTTTACCAGGCCAAGCTCACCCGATGAACGTACGTGGGTACCTCCGCAGAGCTCTCGAGCCCAATCTCCGACAGAGACAACACGTACTCGGTCGCCATATTTCTCACCGAAGAGTGCCATTGCCCCAATAGCTTTTGCCTCGGGTTGGGTCATTTCCTGGGCGCTCACCGCAAGATTTTCAAGAAGGAGTGAGTTCACTCGTGATTCAACATCATGTAACACTGAGACTGGTACAGCACCGGTTGAAGGGAAATCAAAGCGGAAGCGCCCTGGTGAATTTTCGGAACCTGCTTGGGTAGCGCTCTCCCCCAGCGCCTCACGGAATGCTTTATGCACCATGTGGGTGGCTGTGTGAGCTCGAGAGATAGCCATACGTCGCTCATTATCAATCCGTGCAAAAGCCTTGTGGTCTACCTCGACCGACCCTTCAGTGATCCGACCTCTATGGATGTAGAGACCAGGGACCGGGCTTTGAACATCGTCAATTTCAACGGCTGCACCGTTGGAGAGTGTGATGAAGCCGCCATCAGAGAGTTGGCCGCCAGCCTCACTATAGAAAGGGGTTCGATCCAGAACGATCTCAACCTCAGATCCAATCGCAGCTTCCTGTACTTCTTTTCCATCGACAAGGATTGCCCGAACAGCACTCTCTGAATCTTGATGGGTATAGCCGATGAATGAGGTTGCACCAACACGATCAATAATCTTTCGATACTCACTTAGATCTGTATGACCTGACTTCTTGGCACGCGCATCGGCCTTAGCTCTATCCTTCTGCTCCTTCATGAGTCTACGGAAACCAGTCTCATCGATGGCAAGACCTTGTTCGGAGGCCATCTCGAGAGTGAGATCAAAGGGGAATCCGAAGGTGTCATGCAATTTAAATACTGTATCTCCTGTGAGAGATGGATTAGCCGTGCTCTTCACATCACTGACTGCAAGATCGAAAATTGCTGTGCCGCTCTTGAGGGTGGAGAGGAATGATTCCTCCTCAGACTCAGAGACTTCGATGATTCGCTTCTGTCCTTCAATCAGCTCGGGATATTGAGGTCCCATCGCGCCTATTGAAGCCTTAATGAGTTCAGCGAGATTGTGATCTGGTGCTCCCAGAATTCGCATATTGCGGATCGTGCGACGCATCATCCGACGCAGCACATACCCACGGCCTTCATTGCCAGGCAGGACCCCATCACCAATCAGCATCATCGCAGTCCGAGCATGGTCGGCCACTACACGCAGTGCAACATCAGACTTTTCTAACGCCCCATAGCGGGTTCCTGAAATCTCTGAAGCCTTACTCAAGATCTGCATCGTGGTATCGATCTCATAAATATTCTCGACACCCTGCAGAAGTGCAGCCATACGCTCTAGACCAAGGCCAGTATCGATGTTCTTTGCAGGGAGCTCACCCAAAATTGGGTAGCTGTTCTTATCCCCGCCTGCACCACGGACATTCTGCATGAAGACGAGATTCCAGACCTCAAGGTAACGATTCTCATCTGCAATCGGACCGCCCTCCGCGCCATAGGCGGGGCCTCGGTCGTAATAAATTTCAGAGCATGGACCGCATGGACCAGGCACACCCATAGACCAAAAGTTATCGGCCATATCTCGTCGCTGTATTCGTTCGCGTGGAACGCCGATCTTCTTATGCCAAATATTTTCCGCTTCATCATCATCTAGGTAGACCGTTACCCAGAGCTTCTCTTCAGGAAAGCCATAGCCGCCTTCAGAGACAGGCTTGGTAAGTAATTCCCACGCGAGTGCGATCGCACCCTCTTTGAAGTAATCACCGAAGGAGAAGTTTCCACACATTTGGAAGAATGAGGCATGACGAGTGGTCTTTCCAACCTCATCAATATCTAGCGTTCTCACACATTTCTGCACTGACGTTGCTCGAGCGTAAGGAGCCTTCACTTCACCTAAGAAGAATGGCTTAAAGGGAACCATGCCGGCGTTGACCAAGAGCAAGTTTGGATCATCTGCCACAAGTGAGGCAGAAGGAACAACAGTGTGGGTTAATCCCTGACTATTGCCAGACTCAAAGAAGCGCAGCCATCGCGCTCTAATTTCAGCGGAATCCACGGACTATTCGTCATCCTTAGAGGAGTGCTTGCGTCCCATAAATGTGGAAGCGGCGCCGGTAATAAGTTTGAGAATCGAGGAGTTCTTGCCCACTAGTGTTGCGAGGGCGTCATTGATCTTCTCGGTCGCCTTCTCAGCAGTGGTTGTGATGCGATTTACGCTGCGGACGGTCTTCTGAACCTCATCGATAAGGCGTGAGATGCGAAGAATGGTGTAGGCGATCGCAATAGCTACCACCAACAGCGAGACCGCTGCAATAATCGTTGCAATTCCACCTGGGCCCATATCTAAATCCTACTAGAGAGCGCTGCTCACTTTCTCCGATTTAGCGCTGGCGGTTACGGTTTTGGGGCTACGAAATCAACGCCAGCTTCCTTGCGCTGTGGGGCAGTGATTGGAGTTGGAGCACCGGTAAGTGGATCTCCCCCGCTTGCTGTCTTCGGAAAGGCGATTACCTCGCGGATAGATTCGGCCCCGGCTAGTAATGCGCAGAGGCGGTCCATACCTAGGGCGATTCCACCATGTGGTGGTGGCCCGTAATTGAATGCCTCGAGGAGGAAGCCGAATTTACTCTCGGCCTCTGCTGGCGTTAATCCAATCGTTTCAAAGACGCGTTGCTGGACGGAGCGCTCATGGATACGAATCGATCCACCGCCGATCTCATTACCGTTGAGAACGATGTCATAGGCGTAGGCAAGTGCGCTTCCTGGATCGGTATCAAAGGTTGCGGCAAATTCAGGCTTGGGACCAGTGAATGGGTGATGAACTGCTGTCCAACCCTTACTGAGATCTTCTGGATCATTCATCTCAAACATTGGAGCATCGACAACCCAGAGGAACTTCCACTCCCCAGGTGTAATCAAGTTGCACCGTGTTCCAATCTCAATACGAACCGCGCCGAGAAGATTCTGTGAGGCTGTGCGATTTCCGGCTGCAAAGAAGATTGCATCTCCGACTTTTGCACCTGCTGCTGCTGCAATTCCAGAACTTTCAGATTCCGTGAGGTTCTTAGCAACAGGTCCTCCAAGAGTTCCATCTTCTTGAACCAAAATATATGCAAGGCCCTTAGCCCCTCGCGCCTTCGCCCACTCCTGCCACGCATCTAACTCACGACGTGGTGAGGATGCTCCGCCTGGCATCACAACAGCACCAACATAATCTGCTTGGAAAACGCGAAAGGTTGTCTCTTTGAAGAAGTCGGTCAGATCTGTGAGTTCAAGACCGAATCGAAGATCTGGCTTATCTGAGCCATATCGACGCATACATTCGGCATAGGTCATGCGCGGAATTGGCATTGGAATATCGAAGTCGACAACTTTCTTAAAAACGGTAGTCAGGGCCTTCTCGGCAACCTTCAAAACATCCTCTTGGTCGACAAAGGACATTTCAATATCAAGTTGGGTGAATTCTGGTTGACGATCTGCACGGAAATCCTCATCGCGGAAGCAACGCGCAATCTGGTAGTAACGCTCCATACCTGCAACCATCAAGAGTTGCTTAAAGAGTTGTGGTGATTGCGGAAGTGCGTACCAAGATCCAGGCTGCAAACGGACTGGAACGAGGAAATCACGCGCACCCTCAGGAGTGGAACGAGTGAGATAAGGAGTCTCGATCTCAAGGAAATTCAGATCATCCATCACGGTACGGATGGCAGATGTCACCTTGGAGCGCAGACGAAGATTATGTGCTGGGCCTTCACGGCGTAGATCTAGATAGCGATACTTAAGACGCACCTCTTCTGAGATATGTGAAGTATCTCCGCTATCGACAGGAAAGGGCAGGGCTGCTGCCTCACTGAGCACCACAAGCTTGACGCACTCAATCTCGATCTCTCCGGTAGGAAGGTTTGTATTTTCATTGCCCGCTGGTCGCTCCTTAACCGTGCCGGTGATCAATACACACCATTCAGCACGAAGGGCTCCCGCGACCTCATCTTTGATCACAACTTGGACACTGCCTGAAGAATCACGAAGGTCGATAAAGGCGACCCCGCCATGATCACGGCGACGAGCAACCCAACCAGCAAGAGTGACCTCTGTCCCAGCATCTGCCTTACGCAAACTACCGGCATCGTGAGTTCTTAACATGAAACGCTCTCCCCTGTGTGGCCCATCGTGGTCAAAAAATCGCTAGCGAACTATCGTGCAAAGTAGATATGGTAACGGATCGGCTCTCACCAGTTTTCATATTTTTCAGTGAAGCCAGATCGCTGGTCACTTCGTCATCACCCAAGACCAGACTAAATCTCGCGCGGCTCTTGTCAGCAGCCTTCATGCCGCCCTTGAGAGAGCGATCCCCGTAGGCGATATCGACCTGAAGCCCGGCGCTACGTAACCGCTCTGCCAGTAGAACAGCGCCACCTTTTGCCGAGGATGAAATTGGGACAATGAAGAGATCGAGTGCACTGGAATCAGGCAAGGCAATACCTTCAGCCTCACAAGCCAAGACGCAACGATCAACACCGATTCCAAAACCAATACCAGAGAGTTCTGAACCACCCAGTTGTGCCATCAACCCGTCGTAGCGGCCACCGCCACCAATTCCAGATTGGGCTCCTAATCCGTGGTGCACAAACTCAAAAGCGGTACCAGTGTAATAATCAAGACCTCGCACCATGCGCTTATTAACGGTATATGCGATGCCTAGCGCGGTGAGAAGCTCTTGGACACGTGCGAAGTGAGCAGCACTCTCCTCTGAGAGATACTCCAACAAGATCGGTGCGCTACTCATCGCAGTTTTGATCTCATCCCGCTTATCATCAAAGAGGCGCAGTGGGTTGATATCTGCTCGGCGTGCAGTCTCCTCATCAAGATTGAGAGTAGAAATGAACTCACGCAAATCTTTCGTGTATCGAGCACGGCTCTCTGCATCCCCCAGAGATGTAATCTCAAGTGAATAATTCTTAAGCCCTAGATTGGTGAAGGCACGCTGTGCCACGGCGATCACTTCCACATCAATCTCAGGGTCATTGAGACCAATCGCCTCGATTCCCACTTGATAGAACTGACGATATCTCCCAGCTTGTGGACGCTCTGCTCTAAAGAATGCACCTGAATACCAGACCTTCACCGGCAGTTGCCCGCGATCAAGATTGTGTTCAATCACCGAACGCATCACTCCGGCAGTGCCTTCAGGACGCAAAGTGATGGAGCGACCCCCGCGGTCTTCAAAGGTATACATCTCCTTGGAGACGACATCTGTGGACTCCCCAACGCCGCGCTTAAAGAGCTCAGTATCTTCAAAGACAGGCAATTCGATCAGTTGATAGCCCGCACCTTTAGCTGACCCAATCAAGGTCTCTCGGACAAACTCGAAGATTTCAGAGCGATCTGGGAAGTACTCACTGACTCCCTTGGGTGCCTGCAGCGGTTGGAACTTAGCCACGTTTGCCACCCTTTCGCATCGATTCAAGGTATTCGCTCTGCAGATATGGACTCTGCTTACGCTCTCGCCCAATTGTAGTAACCGGACCGTGGCCAGGGAGCACATTTAGGCCATCATCGAGTGTGAGAACTTTATTGATGAGCGTATCCACCATGGCCACAGCCGAACCTGTAGGCAAATCCGTTCGACCGATCCCGTTGTTGAAGAGAACATCGCCGGAAATCAGGTACTCATCATTGACGAGAAAGATTGCCGATCCTCCTGTGTGGCCGGGTGCATGAATCGTCTCGATAGTAAATCCAGCGAGCTCAAAGCGCTCTCCGCCAAGAAACTCGCGCACATCATCTGGCTCTGAAAAGCTCGTGATCCCAAATGCAGCGATGATTGCCGAGGATTGATCATCTTTCTCTAACGCCAAGAACGGGTTCTTCAACAGCTTTCGATCACGCTGCTGAATATAGGTTGGAACGCCATACTCTTTGGCGAAGGGCAGAACAGAGAAGGTGTGATCGAGATGGCCATGGGTGATAAGGGTTGCGATCGGTTTAAGGTTGTAACGACGCAGGAGATCTGAGATAGCCGGAACCATAGAGGGCGCGGTGATCCCAGGATCCACGATGAAGGCTTCAGAGTTCTTGCTCGGCGCAAAGATCCAGCAATTTGTCCCAAAGGCCTGGGCAGGGATTACCTCAAGAATCATGCTCTACCCCTGTTTCTTCGTCCTGCCTCTGGATTTTCTATGCCATGAGCGTGGATGCGCACTTTCGCCCATCGAAGGTTTAAGGGTACCTTTAACCCCCTCGAGATCCTCGGATTACGAGATTCGACCGCACCCGATAACGAAAAGTCTGAGAAGACCTACGCGCAACATGAAGGAGTAATCATGGACCTACCTACAACCCCAGCATCTGCACTCGTTGGAGATCCGGCTCAATTTGGCCGAGTTGGCGAAGATGGAACGGTCTATGTCAGAACCCCCGAAGGTGAACGCGCCGTTGGTTCCTATCCAGGCAAGAGCCCGGAAGAAGCACTCTCCTACTTTGTTCGCAAATTTGAAGCGTTAGCCTCAGAAGTTGCACTCCTCGCCGCTCGCATCAAAAGTGGCGCGATGGTTCCCGATGATGCGCTCGCTGCCGTCGCAAAGCTACGCGAAAATGTCGCAACCCTTAATGGCGTCGGAGACCTTGCCACCCTGGCTCAATCTGTTGAACAGATTCCCAACCTTATTGAAGGTCACAAAGCAGCCTATGAAGCCAAGCAAGTCGCTGAGAAGGCTGCAAAAGAGGCTAAGCGCGCTGCCGCACTTGAGATTAAAGAGAAGCTTGTCGTAGAGGCTGAATCACTGGCTCTATCTGAGAATTGGAAGGCAACTTCTGAGCGTCTTAAGGTTCTCCTTGATGAGTGGAAGGCGGCGCCACGCCTGGATAAGAAGAGCGATACTGAACTATGGAAGAGATTTTCCTCATCGCGTAATAAGTTTGATAAGCGTCGCCGCACTCACTTTGCAAAACTCGAAGCTGACACAGCAGTCGTCGTCGCTCGAAAGCAAGAGATTATTAATGAAGCGCTCAAATTGGCGACATCACGTGAGTGGTTACCAACCGCCAATCGCTTCAAGGCTCTGATGACTGAATGGAAAGCGGCAGGTCGCGGTAAGCGCAATGTTGATACCAAGATGTGGGAGCAGTTTAAGGCCGCCCAGGATTCCTTCTTTGCTGCCAAGAACGCCGATCTTGAGAAGCGCCAAGGAACGATGTCTGAGAATCTTAAGAAGCGTGAAGAGCTCATTGTTCAGATCGAAGCACTCTCCCCAGTCACAGACCTTAAGAGTGCTCGTAACGCCTTCCGCGAACTCTCTGAAAAGTGGTTCAAGATTGGAATGACAGAGCGAAGCAAACGAGCAGCACTTGATGCACGATTTGAAAAGGTTGAAGCAGAGATTGCGGAGTTGCAGGCGAGCCATGAGCGTCGCACTGATCCAACCGCAATTGCTCAGGCAAATAGCTTGGTCACAGGCCTTCAGGATGCAATCGCAAATTATGAGAAGCAGGCTGAAAAGGCCGAAGCCGCTGGCAATGCCGCTAAGGCGATGGTTGCGCGTGAAGCCGCTGCTGCTCGTCGCACCTGGCTTGCCGAAGCTGAAAAGGGATTAACTCAATTCGGTAAGTAAGTTAGCTATTGGTGACTCGATAGACGTCATAGACGCCTTCAACACTTCTCACGGCGCTTAGTACCGCATCAAGGTGTGATGCATCTGCCATCTCAAAGGTGAACCGTGAGAGAGCTGTCCGATCCTTACTTGTGCTGACAGCCGCATTCAAGATATTCACATGCTGATCTGAGAGCGTACGAGTCAGATCTGAGAGCAACCTCGCGCGATCTAGCGCTTCAACCTGAATGTTCACTAAGAAGAGCGTCTTGGTCGCTGAATTCCACTTAACCGTGATGAGTCGATCGCCTTGATTTTCCCGAAGGTCGGTGATGTTGGTGCAATCACTGCGGTGCACGGATACTCCGCTCCCGCGAGTGACGAATCCAGTGATTGCGTCCCCGGGAACAGGGGTGCAACAACGTGCCAGCTTCACCAACAGATCCTCTACGCCCTCCACATCGACTCCTGATGTGCTCCGTCGTGAGGTGCCAGAATGCGCGATGATGATTTCATCCTCTGGCTCTTGAGCAAAACTGTCGTTACCACCCAGAGCACTTTCCAACTTCTCAACGATCGACGAGGAAGAGACATGCCCATTTCCTACTGAGGCATAGAGTGATTCGATATCTGGATAGTGAAGCTCATGTGAGAGTTCCAAGAGTGCCTGGCCAGCGAGGATCTTCTGAAGCGGCAATCCTGCTTTACGCATCTGACGCGCTATCGACTCCTGTCCTGCCTCAATCGCTTCCTCGCGACGCTCTTTCGAGAACCAGGCCTTAATCTTTGACCTTGCCCGCTGTGACTTAACAAAATTAAGCCAATCTCGGCTTGGCGCAGCTTGCGGATTCTTGTTCGTGACCACTTCCACCACATCACCGTTAGCTAACGCAGACTCCAGTGGAATCAATTTCCCGTTCACCTTTGCGCCGACACAGCGATAACCAACCTCGGTATGGACGGCGAAGGCAAAATCAATGGGCGTTGATCCAGCAGGAAGAGCGATCACCGAACCCTTGGGAGTGAAGACAAAGACCTCAGGCGTTTGCAGGTCATAGCGAAGGGTGTCCAGGAACTCCCCCACATCTTCTGTCTCCTGCTGCCATTCATGCAATTGTTTGAGCCATAACATCTCCGGACCATGCGCTGGATCCACAACCTTTGATTTGTACTTCCAGTGAGCGGCAATTCCATATTCGGCCCGTGAGTGCATATCAAAGGTTCTGATCTGAATCTCAACTGCTTTGCCATTGGGTCCAATCACCGTTGTGTGAAGTGATTGATAGAGATTGAATTTTGGCATAGCGATGTAATCCTTGAAGCGACCGGGAATTGGATTCCATCTGGCATGGATTGATCCCAGCACGGCGTAACAGTCACGAACGTCATCAACCAAGACGCGGATACCAACAAGGTCGTAGATGTCATTGAATTCCCGGCCTCGAAGGACCATCTTCTGGTAAACACTATAGAAGTGCTTCTGGCGGCCAGTTACTTTTGCAGTAATCGACTCTTCCAATAAATCAGCGTTTACCGCTGCAATCACTTCAGCAGTCAGGGCATCTCTGGATGGAGAACGTTCAATGACAAGTCGTTCAATCTCCTCAAACTTCTTCGGCTCCAATATTGCAAAGGAGAGATCTTCTAACTCCCACTTGATTGCATTCATACCTAAGCGGTGAGCAAGGGGGGCATAGATATCTAGAGTTTCGCGGGCCTTGCGAAGCGCGCTCTCCGGTGGAACGAATTTCCAGGTACGGGCGTTGTGTAGTCGATCGGCCAACTTGATAACCAGCACACGAACGTCTTTCGACATTGCAATAACCATCTTACGTAGGGTTTCAGCTTCGGCATCTGGACCATAGGTCAATTTGTCGAGCTTGGTTACCCCGTCAACGAGTGCCGTCACTTCAGTTCCGAAGGCCTTCTCCATCTCGGAGAGGGTGTAGCCAGTATCCTCGATAGTGTCGTGCAATAGCGCCGCGATTATGCTGGGTTGATCAAGACCTAGCTCTGCCAGAATCACCGCTACTGCTACTGGGTGAGTGATATACGGATCACCTGATTTTCTCATCTGTCCCCGGTGTTTAAGGCTAGCAAGATCAAAAGCACCAACCAGCTCCGAAAGTGTGGAGTCTGGATGGTGCTGTAAGAGTTTTTCTGCAAGCGGCTCTAGAAGTGGGTCAAGAATCTCTCGAGCTTCTTTGCCAGCCATGATGGGTCAGCCCGTTTTAGCGACGGCGGGGCTTTCGCTTTGGTTGATTACGAGGTCCACGCTCGTGGCTCTCTTTTGAATGAGTCGAGGTAACAACGCCAGCTGTGTTCTTATCAACAGTTGACTCAACGCCTCCACTGCGAGCTGAAACACGCTTGGCCAGAGCCTGCATAGCTGGTTCGCGCTCATGCAGCGTTGCCAGAAGAGGAGTTGCAACGAAGATGGATGAGTAGGTACCAGTAGCTAAACCGATGAAGAGTGCAAGGGAGAGATCCTTCAGCGTTCCTGCACCGAGCAAACCAGCGCCAACGAAGAGGATCGAGGCAACTGGAAGAAGGGCGATCAAGGATGTGTTGAAAGACCGGACCAAGGTCTGGTTCAGTGCAAGATTTGCCGCCTGCGAATAGGTCTGCTTAGCGGTAGCCGTGATCCCCTTGGTGTTCTCTCGGACCTTGTCGAAAACAACCACAGTGTCATAGAGGGAGTATCCAAGAATTGTCAGGAAGCCAATGACAGTCGCTGGCGTAACATCAAAGCCCACTAATGCATAAATTCCAACGGTGATGAAGACGTCGTGGATTACCGCAACAATTGCCGACAGAGCCATCTTGGGTTCAAAGGCCATGGCCAAATAGAGCATGACGACGATCAGGAAACCAATCAGGCCATAGATCGCCTTATGAGTGATCTCTTTACCCCATGATGGTCCAACTGTTTGGATATCAATATTAGAAGGATCAACTTTAAATGTCGCAGCAAGTGCTGTTCGAGCAGCCGAAATAGTTGACTGAGGAAGGTCAGTTGTCTGAAGACGAAGCTTGTCGGTGCCGATCTTCTGAACGATCGACTCCGTGGTAACACCAGCACTCTTCAGCGCTGCCTGGCCATCTGCAACCGTGACGGAAGCAGCCTTCACTGTGAGAACCGAGCCACCCTTGAATTCGATACCCAATTTAAGACCCTGGGTTCCAAGCGCGATTGCTGAGATGATGATGAGCAAGCCGGAGGCAGCAAACCAACGACGACGCTTTGCAATGAAGTTAAATGAGGTGTCGCCGCGATACAGACGTCCACCAATTCCTGATAGTGCCATTAGAGGGCATCCTTTCCTGTAACAGCAACAACACCCAAACTCTTTGCCGACAATCCTGAAAGGTTATTTCCTTCTGAATAAAAGGCAACCTTAGAAAGAATGGTGACAAGAGGCTTGGTGAAGAAGAAGACCACGATCAGATCCACGAAGGTAGTAAGGCCAAGGGTGAATGCAAAACCTCTTACACCGCCCACGGCAAAGAAGTAGAGCAATCCTGCTGCGATGAGGGATACGAAGTCAGCAACCAGGATGGTGCGACGAGCGCGCAGCCAACCAGTCTGCACTGCGGTACGCAGTGAGCGACCATCGCGCACTTCATCACGCAAGCGCTCAAAGTAGACAATAAAGGAGTCTGCAGTGATACCGATGGAGACAATTGCTCCAGCAATACCCGCCAGCGTCAATGTGAAGCCGATCCACTTGCCCAAGAGCAAGAAGGAGAGGTAGGTAATCGAGCCAGCAACAAGGAGTGAACCAACAGAGACCAGACCCAATCCACGGTAATAGAGGAGTGAATAGAGGACTACGAGGATTAGGCCAATCAATCCAGCGAGCAAGCCGGCATGGAGTTGGTCAGAACCAAGGGTTGGTGAGATTTGGTTGATCTCTTGAACACTGAGTGAGAGCGGAAGCGCTCCGTACTTCAACTTATTTGCAAGATCTGTGGCAAGTGTCTGAGTGAAACTGCCTGATATCTGAGCAGAGCCAGTATTGATTGCTTCATTGATGCGAGGAGCACTCACAACAAGTCCGTCCAGCACGATTGCAGCTTGATTCTGTGGTGAGGCCAACGAGGTTACTCGAGTCGTCATCTTTCCGAAGGCAGAGGTTCCAGCGCCATTGAAGTTGAGAAGGACCATCCAGCCATTTCCGTTTGTGTTATCCAAAACGGCACTCGCCTTTGATACTTGATCACCCTCTACTTCTGCGGCAGCGAGAATGTATTTGGATGACCCATCGCGTGAGCATGAGATCAAAGGCTGGTTGGGATCATCGATAGCTCCACCTTGGCGATTTGCCGGCACTGTGCAATCAAGATTCTTAAATGCAGTGTCCAATGCCATGGTTACACCAGAAGGGAACGTTGCAGGTGTCGCAGCGGGTTTCTTAGCGCCAGCCTTGGTCGCAGCCGGTGTTGCCAGTGAGGCAGTTGTTGCTGCATTTCCCGCACCGACGGCAAGTACTTGTCTAAAACGCAATTGAGCAGTGGCGCCGACGAGATCGACAACGCGGCTACTTGAATTTCCTGGAACGGAGACAATGATGTCGCCGTTACTCTGTGAGGAGACTTCACTCTCAGCCACACCTAAAGAGTTCACACGTTGGCGGATGATTGCCACTGCTTGTTCAACTGCTGCAGTATCAACCTTTCCCCCAGCGGCTACCTTCGGTGCCAATGTGACGCTGGTTCCACCACGCAGATCAAGTCCAAGCTTTAGCTTTGTATCACCCTGAAAGATCGCAAGGGCGGCAAAGGCGATAAAGATGACGAGGAGTGCGGCGATGGTCCGGCCAGACTTGGCAGGCTTCTTTGTGGCTTTAGAAATATTTGCGGACATAAGAGGGAAGTCTAGGCATCAAAGGCAGGTGTGTCGAAAAGGTTCGGAAGATCGCTGGCAAGCGTGGCGGGAGGCGTCAGCCCCAGATGCTTCCAGCCTGCAGCCGTAGCCACCCGGCCTCTCGGAGTTCTGGCAATAAAGCCGCTTCGAACAAGAAAGGGTTCTGCCAGAGTCTCAATCGTCTCTGTTTCCTCACCGATCGACATTGCAAGGGTGGTCAGCCCGACTGGGCCTCCCCCAAATCTCTTGATCAGCACTTCCAAGAAGGCTCGATCGAGGCGATCTAGGCCAATCTGATCAACTTCATACATCGCCAGAGCTGCAGTCGTATCACCCATGGTGATGGAACCATTGCCGTGAATTTCAGAGTAATCCCGCACTCGCCGCAGCAACCTGTTTGCAATTCTTGGGGTGCCACGCGAACGGGAGCCAATCTCGTTGACGGCATCGGTGCTGATGCCAATCCCAAGAAGTCCAGCACTGCGTTCGACAATTCTGGAGAGCTCATTGCTCTCGTAATAATCGAGTTGAGCAGTGAATCCAAAGCGATCTCGTAATGGGCTTGGTAAAAGTCCTGCCCTCGTTGTTGCCCCAATCAAGGTGAAGTGTGGAAGTTGAAGCGGAATCGCTGTCGCCCCGACTCCCTTCCCAACAATCACATCGACTCTAAAATCCTCCATCGCCAGATAGAGCATCTCCTCGGCTGGTCGAGACATCCTATGAATTTCATCAAGAAAGAGAATCTCACCCTCGCTCAATGAGGAGAGGATCGCTGCAAGGTCTCCAGCGTGTTGGATAGCAGGCCCACTGGTCACGCGAATGGGTGCTTGCATTTCTGTAGCGATGATCATCGCAAGTGTTGTCTTACCTAATCCTGGCGGACCAGAGAGCAAGACGTGGTCTGCCGCCGCCCCACGCGCACGAGCGGCTTTGAGCAAGAGATCAATTTGAGAGGCAACGCGCTGTTGACCGACAAACTCATTCAGGTCTTGTGGGCGCAGCGCTAACTCTTGATTGCGCTCTTCATCATCGGCTGATGCTTGAGCGATACTCACTTTTTGCGTCCTCGTAGTTGAAGGGCTTGCTTGAGAAGATCTTCTATCGCTTCAGAGGAAGCGGATGAATTTTCTGCTGCAACCCCTTCGATCACTTCGATCGATTCTCTCGCTGAGAAACCAAGACTTATCAGTGCTTCGTTGAGTTGCTCGCGCCATGGTGAAACACCAATCACAGAATGACCTTCACCTGGCGTTACTTTGTCTTTGAGTTCAAGGATCAGACGCTGTGCACCCTTTTTACCAAGTCCAGCAATCTTCTCAAGGGTTGAGGCATCACCGCTGAAAATTGCCGAGAGCAATTGCGCAGTCTCAAAGGTGTTGAGCGCCGATTGAGCGACGCGTGGTCCAATCCCTGAGACAGTCTGTAAGAGTTCAAAGAGGGCGCGATCTTCAGCTGACTCAAAACCGTAGAGAGTGAGCGCATCTTCGCGCACAAGGAGTGATGTATGCAGAGAAGCAGAGAGCCCAACCGAAAGAGAGGAAGCAAAACGTGGTGAAATCTGAACGAGTAACCCAACTCCCCCTACTTCAATGACCGCAGTTGTTGAACTCATAGAGCGCACTGTTCCGGTGACGGAGGCAATCATCCTGCCACCGCTTTCAATCTCTTCTTCTCCTTGGCAAGTGCATCCGCCATTCGAGTGTTACCAGTCCCCCGCCACAAGTGGCAGATCGCAAGAGCTAATGCATCTGTGCTATCCACGGGCTTTGGGATCTCGTCTAACTTCAAAATACTTACAACCATTGTTGCAACCTGACGCTTATCCGCGCGACCAGAGCCTGTGACAGAAGCCTTCACTTCAGTTGGCGTATGCATAGCTACTGGGATAGCACGCCTTGCAGCAAGAAGAAGGGCCACACCTGCAGCTTGTGCGGTAGACATCGCCGTCTTTACATTGAGCTGAGAGAAGACTCGTTCCACGGCGATGACATCGGGCTGATATCTATCAATCCAGAGGGTTAATTGGGTCTCTAACTCTAAAAGTCGATACTCAAGATCCAACTCTTTCGATGTGGTGATCACTCCAACACCACGCATTACTAAATTCTGATGGGACTTGCTTTCGACAACGCCCAGCCCACATCGAGTCAGGCCTGGATCAACGCCGAGAACTATCACCGCATAAGCCTAGCGAGGGTCTTTGATATGACTAGCCCAGGCTCGCCATAACCTCATCGGAGACATCAAAGTTACCGTAGACGTTCTGCACATCATCGAGCTCTTCAATTGCATCGATCAAATTAAAGACCTTCTCGGCAGTCTCGGCATCGAGTGGAATCGTCATAGATGGCAAGAATGAGGAATCAGCAGATTCGTAATCCATTCCAGCGCTCTCAAGAGCTGTTCGGACTGCGACCAGATCTGAGGATTCACAGACTACCTGCCAGTTATCGCCGAAGTCGTTGACCTCTTCTACGCCATGTTCGAGCACTGCTTCAAGAACACTATCCTCGGTGACCTTTCCATCAGCCTTGGAGAGAAGAACAGTTCCTTTGCGGTTGAAAAGGTAGGCGACCGAACCTGGGTCGGCCATATTTCCACCATTGCGCGTCACGGCGACACGAACTTCCGATGCTGCACGATTGCGGTTATCTGAAAGACATTCAATCATCAGTGCCACGCCACCAGGGCCGTAACCTTCATACATAATCGTTTGGTAGTCAGCGCCACCTGATTCAAGACCCGCTCCCCGTTTGATCGCGCGATCGATGTTGTCCGCCGGCACCGAACTCTTCTTCGCTTTTGTGACTGCGTCATAGAGAGTCGGGTTGCCATCCATATCAGCACCACCATTGCGTGCCGCTACTTCAATACCCTTAATAAGTTTTGCAAAATTCTTAGCACGACGCGAATCAATGATCGCCTTCTTGTGCTTAGTCGTCGCCCATTTGGAATGGCCTGACATGGAACACCCGCCCTTTTTCTCTACTCGTGACTATGGAGAAGTTTAGCGTCTCGTCTTAGCAACAATCTCCTCGATGAAGTAACGGTGCACGCGTGAATCCTGCGTCAATTCTGGATGAAATGAGGTTGCCAAGAGATTTCCTTGGCGCACCGCGACCGGATGCATGCCAGAATCAGTGGAGACGCTCGCTAAAACAGTAACGCCGGCACCAACCGACTCCACCCAAGGGGCGCGGATAAATACCCCTCGCACCGCTGGTTCAATTCCTGCGAAATCAATATCGGTCTCAAAAGAGTCGACCTGTCTTCCGAAGGCATTACGGCGAACTTTCATATCAATTCCGCCAAAGCTCTCTTGTCCTACGCCCGCTCCTTCTATCTCACGAGCGAGCAAGATCATTCCCGCACATGATCCGTAGACGGCAAGTCCGCCTGCAATCGCCTCCTTAATGGGTTTGAAGAGGCCAAAACTCTGTGCAAGCTTGGCAATGGTCGTTGACTCTCCCCCAGGCAAGATCAGAGCGTCGAGGGTAGAAATCTCTTGCGCACGGTTTACGCCGAAGCCACTATGGCCCGTCGCCTCAACGCTTCGAATATGCTCTCTAAAATCACCTTGAAGTGAGAGGACTCCGATTCGATATGCCGACAATTACCAACCGCGTTCAGCCAGGCGATGCGGAACTGGAATATCTGCGACGTTGATGCCAACCATTGCTTCGCCAAGCCCGCGTGAGACATCAGCGACAACCTTTGCATCAGTGAAATATGTCGTTGCCTTCACACATGCTGCAGCACGCTGTGCTGGATTGCCAGATTTGAAGATTCCAGATCCAACGAATACACCATCTGCGCCTAGCTGCATCATCATGGCAGCATCAGCTGGAGTCGCAATTCCGCCGGCGGTGAAGAGAACCACTGGGAGCTTGCCAGTTTCAGCAACTTCTCTCACTAATTCATAGGGTGCCTGCATCTCTTTGGCTGCAACATAAATTTCATCTTCGCGCATGGATGAGAGTCGACGAATTTCACGTAAAAGGGTTCGGATGTGGGTTGTGGCGTTGGAGACATCTCCAGTTCCAGCCTCACCCTTGGAACGGATCATCGCTGCGCCTTCATTGATACGGCGGAGGGCTTCACCAAGGTTTGTTGCACCACAAACAAAGGGAACAGTGAAGTTCCACTTATCGATATGGTTTTCATAATCTGCTGGTGTGAGAACTTCAGATTCGTCGATGTAGTCGACGCCAAGGGATTGCAATACCTGGGCTTCAACAAAGTGACCGATACGAGCCTTGGCCATGACCGGAATCGATACTGCTGCTTGAATTGCTTCGATCATATCGGGATCTGACATACGAGAGACTCCGCCTTGGGCACGGATATCTGCAGGCACGCGTTCAAGTGCCATGACTGCCACTGCGCCAGCCTCTTCAGCAATCTTCGCCTGCTCGACGTTGACGACATCCATGATGACTCCACCTTTGAGCATCTCGGCCATGCCGCGCTTAACGCGTCCAGAACCGGTTACCTTATTTGTGTTCTCGCTCATCGATCTCTCCAAGTCTTCGGTATAAGAGGGTGAAGTCTACTTCTTTGGGGTCGGGGATGCAGAGGCAGACCCCTGACCGGCAGGCTGGGCGACGGGGGTAAGAACGGGGTCGTTATCGGTCAGCGCAATCCAGATTTGGCCAGGGGCGAAGTAGGCCGGAGAGCCATCCTTCAAGCTCCAGGTCGTTGCAACCTGCGCACTTGCACGGTTCCAAAAAATAGGGATCGCTCGTCCATCTCGGAGCAGGTAGGCAGTGCCCGATCCGACAGTCTGACTAAATGGGGTGATGCCACCGACCTTGTCGTGATAAATCGAATCCGTGATGCTCACTTTTTGAATAATGAGCGTTGGCGAACCGAGTTGGGTTCCATCTGCTGCAAGATCAGGGGCACCCTCATAGGAGAGCAGCCAACGCTTCTGCGATGCAGACCATAAGGCTGAGTACTTTGATGCAGGCCACTTAAACGATGCACTTGTGATCGCAACACCACCAATAGGAAGTTTTCCAAACTTCCATCCAGGATCCTTAGGAAGAGCAAGGAGACGCTTCTCAGTCTCGATGCTCTTTGTCAGTAAGAGCTTTGGATGCAGAATCAAATTCGTCGGCTCTTGTCTTGTGGAATCGCGAGAATAGATGGAGGCTGGTTCGCGATCGGCCGAGAGGTTCTCGAGATTGGCGGCTGTGATCTTCGGATAAAAGAGTCTCTGAGCGCCACTAAATGCAAAGCCAATATGACCATATTGGGCGAAAATATCGAGATCACTGATACGAGCTGATCGAACAGGTCCGACGAGTTCGGGCATCGTTTTTGGATTTGAAAAGAGAGCAGCGATGCGACTGAGGCCGCCCTCAACCTGCTCTATATAGACGACATCTGCCTTATCCAGATTAATTTGTGGATGAGCTGGCGGAGTATCATCGATTTTTACAACGAGGATTGGTCCATTACCGCCTGACAGATTGGTGTAGAGATTCTTCACCACCGCTGGATTCTTGTTCGCCGACTTACCTCCTGCTGAGCCACATGATGTGATCAAGAGCGTCGATGCAAGCACTACCAATAACAGGGAAAAGGGCTTCTTGGTCAAAGTTGATCATCCTCAAAGGAGTAGTGGAAAGGTAACTTTGCTCGACCTGCAAGTTTGAAGAACTTAAAGACAAACTTCTTGCGCAAGTTTTCGACCGCCGATACTGATTCCAAATGGATAGCGATAGCGATTCTAATCTTCTCTGTGACATCGACAAGCCGGTCAAGAAGTGCGACCTTGATAGTGATCTCACCACTCACAGCAGACTCACGCAAAACTTTCAGAGACTCAGAGAGCAAGGACTCGGCTTCATTGCGATCTGCCATAGGCGCCTCACGGCTCTCATATGCTGAAGCGGTGAGGAGTAGATCAAGGGCTGGATCAAGATCACTCTGATGGGCGATCTCTAAGGCAAGAGCTGCACGCCGTTGCAAGAGAGCATCCAAGTGTTCCCACGACGTTTCCACACGATGGTGAAGTCGATCCAGTCTTGAAGCAGAGAATGAGAGGTACCAGGCAAAGATGAGAACGATAATGGCGATGACGAGATAATTAGTCATTAGATTTGAACCTCTTCCATCCACGATTGTCTGAACCTAAACTGACGCCGCGGCCTGACGCGAGTGCCACCTCGTACACATCAGAAATTTCCGAGGCTACATTTTTCCAGTCATATCGCTCGGATGCCGCTAATGCGCAGCCACTCTTCACCCGACGCAATGGCGCATCCTTAAGCATGCTCACTACATTGTGAGCTAGCGATTGTGCGCTCTCGGATGTGAAGAGATTTCCATACTCCCCGCCTTGTAAGACTTCTGCAAAGGCAGGGATGTCACTTGCCAGGATCGCAGCTCCTGCTGCCATCGCCTCAATCAGGATGATGCCAAAGGACTCTCCCCCGGTGTTGGGTGCCACATAAATATCAACCGATCGCAAGAAATCTGCTTTCTGCGCTTCACTCAACATCCCAACAAATCTAATTCGACTCCGCACATTACTTGGGATGCTCTTTCGCATACTCTCGATATTTCCTGGTCCGGCGACTATGAGTTCAATATCTGGGAAGAAGCGAGCAATTGCTGGTAGCGCGCTGATGAGAAGGTTGAGACCCTTTCGGGGCTCTTCAAAGCGTCCAAGAAAACCAAGTGATACCGGGCTGCTGTATTCCGCTCTCTTGGTCGCGGATGCATACTTCGCGCTATCGATTCCATTAGGAATAACCACGGCATCTGTTTGGAAATGTTCCCGCAAGGTTGTTCGTGCCATCTCAGAGACTGCGATTCGAGCCGTCAGCTTCTCAATGACTGGCTCAAGGATTGGGCCGGCCGCCACCAGGGTCCGTTGTTTTGCAGCAGCTGTATGAAAGGTCCCGACCATTGGTCCTTGACCTGACCAACATGCAATCAAAGATAAGGAAGGAATCTCCGGCTGATGTAGGTGCAGGAGATCAAAATCATTACTGGCAATCCATTGCCTTACGCGCGATGTTGCAACAGGCCCGAAGGCGACACGGGCGATCGAACCATTGAATGGAACAGCGAGTGGTCGACCTGCAGATACCAGCCAAGGCTCGGTAAGAAAATTCTCGTCTGTCACAGGAGCGATCACTGAGACCTCATGGCCCTTGGCAATGAAGTACTCGGCCAATTCTTTAATGTGGATCTGAACCCCGCCTGGTGTATCCCATCCGTAGGGGCAGACCATCCCAATTTTCGAGCGAGGCAGCGTCATGATTCACGCTCTACAAAGTCGCCATCGATCCAGATGCGTTGCAACATGTGCCAATCAGCGGTGTTCTCTCGAATCTTGCGCCCAAAACGATCAGCACATACCTGAGTCATAGCGGCAACCTTCTCGGAGTCTGATCCTGACTCTGGAATTGCGATCTCACTTTCAAAGATAATGCGGATTCCAACATCTTCATATTTCACAAAGGCGGTGATCAGTGGTGCCCCAGTTTGCAGAGAGAGAAGTGCAGGGCCAACGGGCATACGGCTAGGTCCCCCAAGAAACTCAACTTCAACTCCGGATCGAGAGAGATCGCGATCGGCAACAAGGGCAATCAATCGATTATTGCGAAGACGTTGAGAGAGTGTGGCAAGTGATCTGGCGCTGGCATCCAAAACCTCCATACCAATGCTTTCGCGATATGCAAGGAACTTACGAAATAGCTTCTCTGGCTTGAGATGTTCTGCAACGGTAACCAGCGGTGCTCCGCTCGCGCAAAAGTAAGCTCCGGCATGATCCCAATTGCCTGCATGGGGAAGTGAAACGATCACTCCCCTACCTGCTACTAATGGGTCACGAAGAAAGTGTTCATTCTCAACGACCACAGTACGCATCGTCTGCGCGCTACTCCAAGACGGTAATCGAAAGGTGTCGCACCAATATCGCATATAGGAGCGCATGCCCTTCTTCACAAGGGTTTCAAGTTCGCTGGTAGAGAGTTCAGGTCTCACTCGGGCGTAATTGCTCCGCAAACGCTGGACTGGAGATGGGTTCTTTTTGTAGATGAGATCGCCAAAGAATTGGAACATTGCATATGCCCATGATGCTGGCAAAGATCGTGTGATCTTCCAAGCGGTTGCGTACGCCCAATATGAGAGCGTTTCCATCATCGTGCGCCTCGGTAGACAATCACCAATCTCTGAATCACCGTGATCACTGACAATACAAAGAGAAGCCACAGTCCGATTGCAAATGCATAGTGAACATGAATGCCGTCAAGGCCAGCAGTGAGCAGAACAATAATGAGTCGTTCAGTGCGCTCGGCGATTCCACCGTTGCAGGCGATATCGAGAGCTTCAGCACGAGCCTTGATATAGGAGATGAGTGAGCCAAGAATCAGGAGCGCGAGGACGAGAGGGAGGGCTCGATCGTGAGATTTGCTCAACCAATAGGCGATAGATCCAAGAATTGCGGCATCCGATATGCGATCAAGGGTCGAGTCCAGCATCGCTCCCCATCGAGAGGTCGTGTTACTCAACCGTGCCATCGTTCCATCAAGGAGATCAAAGAGTACGAGCGCGGTTGTGACTACCGCTGCGGCAAAGAAGTGGCCCGAACCAAAGAGGAGAACCGCGGCAAGGGATGACCCCACTCCTCCGAATGCGCTCATGAGATTTGGAGTGATCCCAGCCTTGATCAACCCGCGGCATAGAGGTGTAATCACACGGGTGACAGGTGCCTTAATTGATCGCTGAAGCATTGTTCACATCGTAGAGTTCGGGACTATGGCAGACCTAATCCCACACGGCCTCGCGGTGCACCTGATCGGGCGAGCAAGCACTGAATTGGCACAAGCCTTGGGTATCTCGAGCGTGCCTCTGGAATCAGCCGATTGCGCCATCTTCATGGTGAGCGCAAAGGATGGGATCGTCCGAGCCGATTCCGATACCTGGCTCCTCGCCCGAGAGCTCTATATCCCTTCGATCGTTGTCATCACAGACCTCACCGCAGAGAACGAAACTGACTTTGAGGATATGGCGGCAATCGCAAGCCGGATCCTTGACCCTGTCGTGACTCCCTATCTTGTCTTGCATCGTGACGATGCAACCCCTATCGCCCTCATTGATCTCATCTCACAACAGATCATCGATTACAGCACCGGTCAGATTGAGATTCGCGATAGCGATCTGGAGCATCAAGAAGTGATTGCAGAATTTAGAGAGGAGTATGCCGAAGCGCTCCTTGCCGCTGGGGATGACGCCTTCGAGAACGCTCTCCTCTACCCGGCACTTCCCTGGATAGAAGGTTCGCGGTTGGGCCTTGCCGAGATCGCGCTTTACTTAAATCGAGTTCCACTCACGCGCTAGCGCATCTCGTGTTTCTGCCAGCAATTGCGGGAGCACTTTTGTTTGGCCAATGATCGGCATGAAATTTGCATCTCCTGACCACCGAGGGACCACGTGTTGATGGATATGGTCAGCAACTCCGGCACCCGAGATCGCTCCCTGATTCATTCCAAGATTGAAACCTTTTGCGTCAGAAACTTTGCGGAGAACTTTCATCGCCGCTGAGGTCAAAGCAAATACTTCGTTACGTTCTTCATCTGTGAGATCCGTGAGATCTGAGATGTGGCGGTATGTGCAGATCAATAAGTGGCCAGCGTTGTAGGGATAGAGGTTCATCACGACATATGCGCTCGCGCCACGATGAACAATCAAACCTTCTTCATCACCCAGGGTTGGAACCCGGCAAAAGGGGCAAGGAATTTCATTGCCAGGAAGTGGGCGATTCTCCCCCGATAAATAACTCATGCGATGTGGTGCCCAGAGTCTGGACCACGAATCAGGCATCCCTGCTCCGCCTTCTAGGTGATCGCCAGACACTGCTAAACCTGGGTTCGTTCGTTGACTACCTTAAGAACCTCCGCAATGGCCTCATCAATAGGAATTCCGTTGCGCTGCTCGCCATCGCGATAACGGAAGGAGACTGAGCCCTTCTGTTGATCCTCTTCGCCGGCGATCATCATGAACGGAATCTTCTCTAGCTGAGCGTTACGAATCTTCTTCTGCATGCGCTCATCAGCGGTATCGATATCGATACGGATACCTGCCTTGCGCATTTTTGCAGCAACATCTTCAAGATATGGCAAGAATGAGTCTGCGACAGGGATCGCACGCACCTGCACCGGAGCTAGCCATGGAGGGAATGCGCCTGCATAGTGTTCGGTGAGAACCCCGAAGAATCTCTCGATCGAACCAAAGAGCGCACGGTGGATCATCACCGGTTGCTTCTTTGTGCCATCACTTGCTTGATACTCAAGATTAAAGCGCTGTGGAAGTTGGAAATCTACTTGAATCGTAGACATCTGCCAGGTACGACCGATTGCATCTTTGGCTTGAACGGAAATCTTTGGCCCATAGAAAGCCGCGCCTTCAGGATCATCCACTAATTGCAGATTGCGCTTTTCCGCTACAACTCGGAGTGCATCTGTTGCGGCTTCCCAGTCCTCATCAGATCCAACAGACTTTGCTGGATTGCGAGTGGAGAGTTCTAGATAGAAATCCTCGAGACCATAATCACGAAGGAGGTTGAGAACGAATGTCAGAAGGGAGTCGAGCTCACCCTGCATCTGATCCTTCGTGCAATAAATATGAGCATCGTCTTGGGTGAAACCACGCGCACGGGTGATGCCATGAATAACACCAGACTTTTCATATCGGTAGACCGTTCCAAATTCAAAGAGGCGAAGTGGTAGTTCTCGGTAGGAACGTGAACGTGACTTGTAAATAAGGTTATGGAAGGGACAATTCATTGGCTTCATGTAGTACTTCTGTCCTGCCCGCTTCACAGTCCCATCAGCGTGGTACTCCTCATCCATCACCATCGGTGGATACATACCTTCTGAGTACCAATCCAAATGGCCTGAGGTCTCAAAGAGCGCTGCCTTGGTTAGATGCGGTGAGTAGACGAACTGATAGTTCTCTTCTTCATGACGCTTGCGCGAATAATCTTCCATCGCACGACGGATGATTCCGCCTTTGGGATGAAAGACCGCAAGGCCGCTTCCCACTTCTTCTGGGAAGGAGAAGAGGTCGAGCTCTGCACCAAGGCGGCGATGATCACGCTTCTCTGCCTCTTCCAGTAAATGAAGATAGCCATCGAGTGCCTCTTGTGTTGGCCACGCTGTGCCATAAATTCGTTGGAGCATCGGGTTCTTCTCAGAACCGCGCCAGTAAGCGCCAGCAGAACGCATCAACTTGAAAGCCGGGATATGTTTTGTGGACGGCAAGTGTGGGCCTCTGCAGAGATCAGACCATGCGGGTTCACCATCGCGACCTAGATTGTCGTAGATGGTGAGCTCTGCTCCACCGACTTCGACACTCGACTCATCGTCGTGGCCAGATTTGAGTCCAATAAGCTCACACTTGTATGGCTCATTCTTCAGTTCCATAAGAGCATCTGCTTCGCTGATAACACGTCGGCGAAAGCGTTGACCGGCCTTAATGATCTTGCGCATAGCGCTTTCAAGTTTGATCAGATCATCAGGTGTGAAGGGCTTCTCTGGGTCGAAGTCGTAGTAAAAACCATCAGTAATAGGTGGCCCGATTCCAAGTTTGGTCTCTGGGAAAACCTCCTGGACGGCTTGAGCTAAGACGTGAGCCGTAGAGTGACGAAGTACCGCTAAACCATCTTTGGAATCAATCGATACTGCCTCAACTACATCTCCTGAAGCCAGCTCAGTCCAGAGGTCACGGATCTGTCCATTAATGCGTGCAACGACCACATCACTACTCTCGGCGAAGAGGTGTGTTGGGCGTTGATCGGCAGCGATCTCCTTGGCTACACCGTTGACGGTGACTGTGATGGATTCGCTCATAGGGTCAGGTTATCAAGAATCCGCATCTGATTCTGATCGTTTCAGGTACTCCGAGCGTATCTGTCGCACCTGATCCGACTCTTCGAAGTGCGCAAGAGTGAGCCCGTCATTGAAGGCCTCTACAGGGTGAAGTTCTCGGATACTTGAAAGGAGGTAGAGACCACTGGCCTCTTTCAGTTCGTCAAGGTGGAGCATGCGTTCTTGAATCTGCGGAAACCACTCCAGCAACACTGCTCGAACGATGCCCGGCAATGGACCAGAATGAAGCGGTGGAGTGATGAGCTCGCTGTTGATTTCGATCACGATATTGGCAAGGCCAGTCTCAACAACTTCACCTCGCTCGTTGAGGTAGAGAAGGTCGTCATATCCTTCGAGTTCTGCGACTCTCAGCCCAAAGCTTGCCTGCGTGTAGGCGAGAGTTTTGTGGCCTGAGAGAAGTCCCTGCGAAAAACGGGGATATCGAGAGAGCCCAAGCCGAAATTTCTCATCAGGGTTCAGATTGATCGGATGATGGGTAATCAGATACTGCCCATTGGAGAAGTATGTGAGTCTAAGCCGCCCTCGATCAAAACAATCTTGGCTCACCATCTGATTGATCTTGACCGCAATCTCATCAATTTTCGGCGAGGTAAACAGCAGTTCGTTAGCTGAATCTGAGAGGCGCTGGAGATGGCGGTGAAGAAAAAAAGTTCTGCCCTTTACGCTCTTCAATGTTTCAAAGAGACCATCAGCCCTTAGCCAAGGATGGTTAAGTGACGGAAGCGGCTGGGTTCCTTCTGACCAATATTCACTCATGTTCCCACTCCCCTCCTGCAATTGCGAGGAACCGTGAAGCCTTTAGTTGAACCTCTTCCCACTCTAATCTTCCTTCACTTCCCCAGGTAATACCAGCGCCAGCTCCAAAGTGTAAATACTCATCACTTTGCCAGAATGTTCGGATTGCGACTGCGAGCTGACATTGCTCACCCTGCACCCATCCAATCAAGCCTGTATAGACGCCACGTACGCCTTCATTCTCTTTAATCATACGAATAGCGCTGCTCTTCGGCGCTCCCGAGATTGAACCGGCCGGAAGTAATGCCCCAGATATATCTGACCAGGAGATGCCCTCTCGCAATATCCCAGTAACATCTGAAACAAGATGAAAGAGTCCAGGATGTGCTTCGGTCGCTAAGACCCTCGGGGTCTCAACACTCCCTGTCGTACAGATCGCACCAAAATCATTGCGCATAAGATCAACAATCATGATGTTCTCGGGGTAATCCTTCTCCAGAAAATCCTCTGATTTAGAGGTTCCCTTAATTGGTGACGTCTTAATCTCTCGTCCTTCAACCCCCGCTTTCATTTCAAGAAAGAGCTCTGGTGAAGCAGAGGCGATCTCTAGACCAGGAATAGAAAGGTAGGTTGCGAAGGGCGCCGGATTATTTGCTAACAATGTGGCAAAGAGTGCATCCAGCGGCTCTTCATTTCTTCTCGTAAAGGTGAGGCAGGCATTTGCTTGATAGAGCTCACCTTGCGCGATTGCCGATCTAATCCTTTCGACATAGTCAATGTATTCACTCGAGCTCATTGATTGTTGCCAGGGATCCTGCGTGCCTTGCCAAGACGGCGAATCCGAATCCATCGCGAATTCTTCATCACTGAGTTCGGCAAATTTCGCACATGTCCAACGACCTTCGTAATCGACTGAGACCGCCCAAAATCCCCCGTCATCTAGGCGTGAAGGGTCGTGAGAAATCTCCACCAAGGCTCGGGCGGATCGGCCCAACATCCAGAACCGGGGCTCACTGGTTTTCACAACGAAAACGCTAGTCGAAAAGGGGCACTTCGGTACGGTTGGCGTGCGGTGGGGTCAATGCGATAGATTTCACCCTCTGCACAAGGGCAACCTTGGACAGAATGCGGACGTAGCGCAGTTGGTAGCGCGGAACCTTGCCAAGGTTCAGGTCGCCGGTTCGAACCCGGTCGTCCGCTCGCAGGAAAATGGTCGGATGGCCGAGAGGCGAGGCTCAGGACTGCAAATCCTGCCACACGGGTTCAAATCCCGTTCCGACCTCCATTCTGCAAAGATGGATCAGCAAGATGGATGAGTAAGCGCAGCAGTAAGAGTTAGACCGTAGTTACAAGGACGATTGGCTCAGCGGTAGAGCACCACATTGACATTGTGGGGGTCACTGGTTCGATCCCAGTATCGTCCACCAGCACGTGTTGGAACTTAAGATACAAACTCGGAGAGTTGGATTTTTCCCATACTCCGAAGTGATTCCCAATTTTTCTGAGCCTTCTCCGGATCCTCATGTCCTAAAAAGTCACGCATCTGCATTGGCGTGATCTGCCAGCTGACTCCCCACTTATCAGTACACCAACCACATTGGCCTTCGGCACCCTCTTTCCTGATGGCTGCCCATAAGCGATCGGTCTCTTCTTGGCCATCACACTGGATGGAGAGCGAGATAGCAGAGTTGAAGGCCGGCCCGCCTTCGATGCACATGCCAATGAACTCATGCCCGAAAATCGTGAAGTCGGCGGTAAAGAGAGGAGCGCCCTCCCCCATTCGATTCTCTTCTCGCACGACAACATCCTTAAAGGTCTCTCTATAGAAGGCAAGTGCTTCTTCCAAGTCATTTTGGAACCAGAGGAATGTCTTAAGAGCTGAAGGCTGAGTCATGTTGGGATCATAGGAAAGGCGCGAACCGATTGCAATAACGTGCCCGAGAGCCATTTAGTTGAAGTTTCAATCAAATTCATCTACTCTTCATCCTGACTCGTTAAAGTCACTATCGTTCAATTAACCTCAACAAGAGCACCAGAAAAGGAAAAACATGTCAGTTCTATCAACACTTCCAGCAGGTTCATTCACCATTGATGGGTCACATAGTCGCATTGGTTTTAGCGCCCGCCATGCAATGGTTACAAAGGTTCGCGGTTCATTCAACGAGTACACAGGCACAGCGACAGTTGCTGATGGCGTCGCCTCAGTAAATGTTGAAATCAACGTCGCCTCAATCGATACTCGCAGCGCTGACCGCGACGGCCACCTCCAATCCCCTGATTTCTTCGATGCCGCAACATTCCCAAAGATCACATTTGCTTCGACATCTATCAAGGATGCAGGAGCTGATCAGATCGTTGTAGATGGCAATCTCACAATCAAGGATGTTACAAAGGCAATCAGCATCACCTTTGATTACACCGGTACAGCCACTGATCCATTCGGAAACGTCCGCTTTGGCCTAGAAGGCGAAGCAGAGATCAATCGTAAGGATTACGGCCTAGTCTGGAATGCTGCACTAGAAACTGGTGGAATCTTGGTTTCAGAGAACATCAAGCTTGAGTTTGAAATCTCAGCTATCGCCAACAAGTAAGAGAAATTTCAGAAAGCCCCGGGAATTCTCTCGGGGCCTTCTGCTTGTCATGAAGAGTTCTTAGACGATCGAAATGCAACATACGCCGACCAGAGCCAAAAATGCTCCTGCATACTGCACCTTCTTCATCCGTTCATGGAGGAACTTAAAGGCCAAGAGCGTGGTGACCACAGGAAAGACTGAACCAAGTACCATCGCAACAGAGACAAGACCCTTGGTCGAAGCGACTCCCAGAGTGTAATTTGCGAGGAAGTCTGAAACCCCAATGAGAATGAGTGCTGGCAAATCTCTCCTTGTGAATCCACCCACTCCTCTCAAGCGGAGAGCGATAAGAAGGCAGACGCTTACGGTCGTGCACCGCATCGTCGTCATCGTGAGTAGCGAATCCACTTTTGCCCCACGTGCCATAAAGACCAAGGTGATGCCAAACATGAATGCAGTAAGGAGACCAAGGGCGATTGGCTTGGCACTCACGCCGCTTCTTATTTCAGGACCCGATGCCAAGAAGCAACCCAGCAAGGCAATCGCCATTCCACCTAGTTGCAGAGGTTGTGGCCTTTCGCCTTGCATGAATCCATAGATCACGGGAATGACCGCACTAAGAGATGTAATCGGGGCAACCACGCCCATCTTCCCTGTCGAAAGACCAGAGTAGTAACTCACTAATCCGATGAATCCGGCCAAGCCGGCAATTACTCCGCTTGCCAAATAGCCACTAAAAGCAAAGGTTGGGGTACGCCATCCCGACGTTATGCAGAGCAGCCCAACTCCAACGATAAGACCCATGAACTGTGAAGCTCCAGTGACCGCAAGGGAGGGAAATCTCTTCGCAAGTCTTCCACCCAAAAAGTCAGAAGTACCCCAGAGCAGACTTGAGAAGAGAGCGAGTCCAGCGAGCATAGGAGGAGTATGTCAGCGAAAGCCGCTACTTTTGTCGAGTGAATGAGCAGAGTCTGGCAGCGACGACCTTCGTCATTGTCGATCTTGAAACCACAGGCGGCTCTCCTAGAAATGGTTGCGCAATCACCGAAATTGGCGCGGTCAAGGTTCGGGGTGGTGAACTTCTTGGCGAATTTCAGTCCTTTGTAAATCCACTCTCCCCCATCCCTGAATACATCACTTCACTGACGGGAATTACCAATGAGATGGTCGCAACCTCACCCATCATCGACGAAGCGTTGCCTGCATTCATCGAATTCTGCGGCTCCGATCTAGGGACAGTTCTCGTCGCTCACAATGCACCCTTTGACCTTGGTTTTCTTCGGGCGGCAGCGGAGGAGATTGAGATGCCCTGGCCTGATTACCGGGTTATCGACACAGCTCGCCTTGCACGTATCGTCCTTGGCCGGGATGAAGTTCCCAACTGCAAACTTGGAACACTCGCCCTATTTTTTAATACTGATGTGAAGCCCACACATCGGGCTTTGGATGATGCCCAAACGACAACCGAGATCCTCCACCACCTCTTTGAACGCTTTGGCTCACTGGGGGTAACAACGATTGAATCTCTGATCAAGACGGGCTCTAAGAAAATAAAACGTCCGCGCTATGTCGAGCACCAGGTGCATTGGCAGATAAAAGAAGAATTTGTTGAATACAAAGCCCGAGAGGAAGAGTTCTAACGGATCTCTTTACTTGCTTCGGTTGGCAACGATCTCATGTGTCATGGCAGCCCAATTTTCGAGCACTGATGTGGCTTTCCCAGAATCAACAGCTGCAGTTGCAAGCACTAAACCGTTAGCAAATTGCTGTTCAACGCTGAGGGAGAAGTCACCCTTGAATGCGGAGATACCCGCGGCTGCATTGAGAAGAACTGCATCGCGTGGCGCACCTCGTTCTCCAGCAAAGATGCGACGAGCGACAGATGCGTTGTAGTCGGCTTCTCCGCCAACCAGAGCTGAGATAGGTGATGAATCAATGTTGAGATTGCGTGGGTCAAAGCGCTCTTCTCGGATCTTGCCCTCATGGATTTGCAGAACAGTGGTTGTTGTCTCAAGTGAGATCTCATCGAGCCCATCGTCCCCGCGGAAGATAAAGCCCTCGCAACCACGATCCATGAGGACCTTAGCCATGACCGCCATCATCTTGGGATTGGCAACCCCCAAGGCAATTGCTTTTGGTTGGGCAGGATTTGCCAACGGCCCGAGGATATTGAAGATGGTGGGGACCTTGATATCTTTTCTGGCCGGGGCGGCGAAGCGTAAGGAGGAGTGGAACTTTTGCGCGAA
>CAIJKC010000031.1 GCA_903821145.1 uncultured Actinomycetes bacterium
TAGTTGTTGCAACTTCATCAACCCAGCGCCTGGTAAGAGTTGCAATACCACTGAGGTGTGTGAGGAAGTTTAACGATGTTCGCTCAGCAAGTAACAGTGAGCGCACACTTCCACGTGCAACAAGAACGAGAGTTCCTGCAGCGTTCTCATGAGCGCAGGTAACGGGAATATCGATATCTGTAATCCCACACTTATTGAGGACGGCCACCGCGACTGGAATACCGGCGATGACTCCACTTTGGCGCAAGCGATACTCTGCAACACCGACTTGATCGGCACCAATGGTTGCAACAGAGGTGATGTCCACACCACCTGCAAGATCTTCAGCTATTGCCATCTCGATTAACGCATCAATCGCAGAATCGATCTCAATCATGATGTCACCTCCACGAACCTGACGCTCCATTTTCCGCTCAGATCATATTTCTGGACGACGCGCTTTTGCCAGTGTGGATCAGTCAGTGGGTAATCAGTGCGCCAGTGTGAGCCCCGTGATTCGGTCCGCTCAAGTGCACCTCGAACGATTGCCACTGCCAAGATATAAAGATTGGATGCCTCCCACGCTTCGATGCGTGGCTCACTCGATGTTCGAGTGGAAAGTTGTGTGAGCGTTGCCAGGGTCTCCTTCAACGACTCTTCAGAGCGCATCACACCTGCGCCTTCACTCATCGACAGCTGCAGCGGCAACTTGATTGCCGGGCTCAATAAGAATCCCTCATTTTGATCTTCGACCGGTGTGGATTGCTCTGGCAGGTTTGCGGCAATATCGGATGCGATACGCGCTCCAAAGACCAATCCTTCAAGCAGTGAGTTTGATGCCAGGCGGTTTGCACCATGGGCCCCCGTGCAGGCGCTCTCACCGCACACATATAAGCCTTTTACGCTGGTGCGACCATTGAGATCGACGAGCACTCCACCTGATGCATAGTGGGAGGCGGGAGCAACCGGGATCAATTGCTTTCTAGGATCGATGCCATTTGCGATGCATGAGGCAAAGATCGTTGGGAAGCGGAGATCAAAATCTTTGATGCCGGTGGCATCAAGCCAGACATGGGGAATATTCCATTGGCGCATCTGAGAGAAGATCTCTTTTGCAACGATATCCCGCGGTGCTAAATCTGCTAGCTCATGCTTTTTCTGCATGAAGCGCTCACCCTTGTGGTTGAGTAAGAAGGCTCCTTCACCACGCACCGCTTCACTGATCAGTGGTTGCTGTCCACCTTGGGCAGTATCGCGCCACAGGACTGTTGGGTGAAATTGGATAAATTCAACATCAGCAACCTCAGCACCTGCTCGAAGAGCAAGGGCAACACCATCACCGGTGGAGACCGATGGATTTGTTGTTTGAGAGTAGACCTGACCCAGACCACCTGTTGCAACAACGACAGCGCGTGATAAGACCTGACCAACACCATCGCGGCTTCCTTCACCGATCACATGCAATGTCACACCACACACCTGTCCCTGCGCATCCTGGAGGGCATCGATAGCAAGTGCTTGTTCAATCACTTCAATGCCACTGTCGCCCTTGATCGCTTCAAGGAGAGCGCGTGAAACTTCAGCACCTGTTGCATCTCCACCGGCATGCAAGATGCGATTGCGATGGTGGCCACCTTCACGTGTAAAGGAGATCTCACCAGATTCAGATGTATCAAAGACTGCCCCGCGTGCAATCAATTTGCGCACCGCCTCCGGTCCTTCAGTAACTAGAACTTTTACCGCCGCAAGATCACAGAGTCCCGCACCTGCCACCAAGGTATCTAATTGATGTTGATCTGGTGTGTCCCCAGGGCCAAGTGCTGCAGCAATACCGCCCTGCGCCCACTTGGTAGAGCCCTCATCCACCTTTGCCTTGGTGACAAGCAAGACAGAGAGACCGGCTGCGCGAACATTGAGCGCAGTAGTAAGCCCTGCGACACCAGATCCAATCACGACAACATCAGCCTTCGTTGTCCAGCCTGGCTTTCCAGCTAAGAGCTTCATGCGCGCACCTTCATCGCCATATTGTCTAACAACCTCACGCCATTTACCCAACCAGCGACGAGCGCACGTCGGCGTGAGGTCTGGGATGTCGCTAATTCAAAGCTCTCTTCATCGATCACCACGGCGTAATCAAGCGTGAAGCCGGGGGCAGCACTCAAGAACTCACGCAACGTCGCATCTGGATCATTGCTGGTGGCTGCTGCAAAGAGTGCTCGCGAGATCACGAGGGCATCAGATCGTCCTTGCTCTCCGAGTCTGACGTTGCGAGATGAGAGCGCCAAGCCATCACTATCTCGAATCAATGGCGCAGAGATAATCTCAACCGGGATATTATTTTCTGCAACCCACTTCTTAATGATGAAGAGTTGCTGGAAATCTTTCTCACCAAAGATTGCATGTGTTGGTTGCACGGTTTTAAAGAGGCGATCAACGACTGTCACCACACCATCAAAGTGTCCTGGGCGATTCACGCCCTCATACCGTGATCCGATCTCACCAACGCTGATGATCTCTGGAGTGGATGGATAGATCTCAGCAACTGTAGGTGTCCAGACCTGCGTTGCACCTGCAGCACGTGCCGCCGCAGAATCTCCATCACTATCGCGTGGATATTTCGCAAGATCATCGGGGTTCTCAAATTGAAGTGGATTGACGAAGATGCTGACGACAACATCATCAGAATATTTTTTTGCAAGAGTGATGAGCGATAAGTGGCCAGCATGAAGTGCGCCCATGGTGGGGACAAAAGCCTTAGCGGCTTTAGTGGCCTTACTTGCACTACTTGGTGTGCTCATCTACTGCTCCAGTCCACTGCGGGTACCAGGCTTTCTCACGTTCTTTCACGTCCGTATGAACGCTAGGGAAGTAATCCTACCTCGCCAAAACCAGGCAAATAAGCGCCCGGTTCTACCTCAAGCCAGGGATCAAGGACGAAGCGACGCTCATGGGCACGAGGATGTGGCAGGGTCAAAAACTCGGTCTCCATCACAAGATCGCCATAGACGATGAGATCAAGATCCAGTGTGCGAGCACCCCATCGCTCGATGCGTTCCCTACCTGCAGCAAGCTCTATCTCCTGCATCGTGGATAAGAGATCTGTTGGCGAAAGTTCGCTCTCACCGATCAGCACTGCATTGAGGTAATCAGGTTGCTCTGGTCCCCCAACCGGATCTGTCTCTATGTAGGAAGAGACTTTCGTGATGGTGATGATCTTTCGAAGCTCTTCTACTGCCTCATCCAGAGTGCCCTTGCGATCGCCGAGGTTAGATCCCAGCGCAATAACGACCTTCATCGGTCGCGGCGAATATGAACAGCTACTGCTGCCTCAACAGGTGCCTCTGGTTTGTAGATCGTCACTTCAACACTCTCGACCCGTGGATACTTTCTGAGCACTTCTCTCACTACACGATCGGCCAGACTCTCAATCAAATTAACTGGATCACCCTCAAGGATCTTCTTCACATCCGGCACAACTTTTGAGTAATCCGTTGAGTCATTCACATCATCACTGAGCGCTGCCGATGAGAGATCGGTATAGAGGATGAGATCTGCGAGGAAGTGCTGACCTTCGCGGCGCTCCTCTGGATAGACGCCATGGAAACCAAAACCTCTGATACCGCTGATACGAATCTGATCCATTAGTAATACATCTCCTCGATCACTTCGATGGCATCACGGTGGCCTTTCACAGCATGTGTGCGAACTCCCCAGATCTCTCTGCGTGCAAGATCAGCTGTGATAGCAAGGGTTGCACCATCGCGATCTTTGGGAAGATCTGCGCCAATAAGTTCACCCAAGAAGCGTTTACGGGAGACGCCCACTAAGAGTGGATAGCCCAAGAGCTGAAGGCGTTCAAGGCTTCGAAGCAGCGCCCAATTATGTTCTGCTGTCTTTGAAAATCCGATACCAGGATCCAAAATAATCTGTTCTGGCGCTATTCCTTCCTTAAGAAGGGCGCTGACGCGCTCGTCGAGTTCATCTTTGACTTCGCGGACTACATCCTCATAGTTGGCCAAGTTCTGCATCTCTTTTGAGTGACCGCGCCAATGCATCACAATATATTGAATCTGAGGAGATCCTGCGATCACCTTTGCCATCAAAGGATCAGCTAATCCACCACTCACATCATTGACTATCGTTGCACCGGCACCGATCGCAGCCTTTGCAACCTCTGATCGCATCGTATCGACGCTGACCACTGCGCCAAGTTCACGTAACTCTGTGATCACAGGGATCACACGATCCATCTCTTCTTCAATGCTGATGCGTTCGGCGCCTGGACGAGTGGACTCTCCCCCAACATCGATGATATCTGCGCCCTCCTCAATCAAGAGGCGACCATGCTTCATCGCATCCGAGAAGGAGAAGTGCTCTCCGCCATCGGCAAAGGAGTCTGGTGTGACATTGAGGATGCCCATGACAAGAGTTCGCTGGCGATCTTTTGGCTTGAACTCACTCACGGACGCTGCTGCCTTAATTCTTATGTGAGGTAATCAGTGCCATCGCTTCAGCACGTGTTGCAGAGTTACGGAGTTGACCACGTACCGCGCTGGTTACTGTGCGAGCCTGGGTCTTACGAACACCGCGCATCGACATGCAGAGGTGTTCGCAATCGATAATCACAATGACACCTGCTGCGCCAAGCACATCCACCATCGCATCAGCGATCTGAGTGGTGAGCCGCTCTTGCACTTGTGGTCGACGTGCATACATATCCACCAGGCGTGCAATCTTGGAGAGCCCTGTGATCTGACCTGATGCACCAGGGATATAACCAACATGGGCTACCCCATGAAAAGGTGTGAGGTGGTGTTCGCAATGAGAGAAGACCTCTATATCTCTCACAATAACTAGCTCAGAGTGGCCTGCATCAAAGGTCGTTGTTAAGACATCAGTGGGCTTCTGCCAAAGCCCTGCAAAGTTCTCGTGATAGGCCTTGGCAACACGCTTTGGCGTCTCACGCAGCCCATCGCGATCTGGATCTTCTCCGATAGCAAGCAAGAGTTCGCGCACGGCAGCCTCTGCCCGTGCTTGATCAAAGTGAGCAGAGGCATTGCCATCTAGTGGGCCCATTGAGACTGGGTTGATCTCGTTATCACTCACTCTTTGGCGCAGCCTTCTTGCGTGCGCGCTTCACAGGAGCCTTCGAAACTTCCTCTACTACCTGTGATTTCGCAGGTGAGAGAGCAACGGGTGGTTGATTGGATGGAATGCGATCAGCCGAACCAGTCCATGCAGGACGAGGTTTGACTCGCTTAAGTTTTGTGAAGAGCTTGGCAATATCATCTTTGAGAAGTGTCTCGCGCTCGAGAAGTTCCACCACGAGTTGATCGAGTACATCACGGTTTGCAACCAAGATATCGAAGGCCTCTTGATGAGCATTTGCGATCAGTGAACGAATCTCTTCATCCACAATTGCTGCGACCTCTTCGGAGTAATCGCGTTGATGTCCATAATCGCGGCCAAGGAATGGCTCGCCATCAGATGTTCCCAGTTTGATTGCGCCAAGGCGTTCTGTCATTCCATATTGAGTAACCATCGCGCGAGCGAGGTTCGTTGCCTTCTCAATATCGTTGGATGCGCCAGTAGTTGGATCGTGGAAGATTAACTCTTCTGCAGCGCGGCCACCGAGTGAGTAGGCCAACTGATCAAGCATCTGATTACGCGTTGTCGCGTAGCGATCTTCATCCGGAAGGACCATGGTGTAACCGAGGGCGCGGCCACGAGGCATGATCGTGATCTTGTGAACGGGATCTGTATGGGGAAGAGCTGCAGCAACAAGTGCGTGGCCGCCCTCGTGGTAGGCGGTAATACGACGCTCTTCCTCCGTCATCAAGCGGGTTTTACGCTGTGGGCCAGCCATAACGCGATCGATCGCTTCATCCATCGCCTCGGTAGTGATGACCTTGGCATTCTCACGTGCAGTGAGCAGCGCTGCTTCATTCAAAACATTGGCAAGGTCTGCGCCAGTAAAACCTGGTGTGCGCTTTGCGAAATCTGAAAGATCAACAGACTTTGCCATCGGCTTACCTTTGGCGTGCACTTCAAGAATTGCAGTACGACCCTTGAGATCTGGACGATCAACAGGAATCTGACGATCAAAGCGACCAGGACGCAAGAGCGCTGGATCGAGAACGTCAGGACGATTGGATGCGGCGATCAAAATGACTTGGCCATTTGCTTCAAAGCCATCCATCTCAACCAGGAGTTGGTTAAGTGTCTGCTCGCGCTCATCATGTCCGCCACCAAGACCTGCACCGCGTTGGCGACCAACGGCATCAATCTCATCGATAAAGATAATGGCAGGAGCATTTGCCTTTGCTTGCGCAAAGAGATCGCGAACGCGCGCAGCTCCTACGCCAACAAACATCTCAACAAAGTCAGAGCCTGAGATGGAATAGAACGGTGCATTGGCTTCACCTGCAACAGCACGTGCCAGAAGAGTCTTACCGGTTCCCGGAGGACCGTAGAGAAGAACGCCCTTAGGAATCTTGGCTCCGATATCTTGATACTTCTTCGGATCAGCTAAGAAATCTTTAATCTCTCGAAGTTCTTGGACCGCTTCATCTGCGCCAGCGACATCAGCGAAGGTATTGGTAGGCGTCTCCTTATTATTGAGCTTTGCTTTGGAGCGACCGAATTGGAAGACCTTGTTGCCACCTTGCGCATTACCCATAAAGAGCATCAACAAGAAACCAATAAGGAGGAATGGGCCAAAGCTATAGAGAAGTGAGACCAAGAAGGAGGTCGTTGGAATCTTCACATTCCACTCTTTTGGCGGTGGATTGCTGGTCAAAAGGCTAATAATCAGCGGTTCTTGGTTAGAGACATAATTGGCTTCAAGCTTCTGTGAACCCTTGTAGTAAACACCGCTCTTGAGGATCACTTGGACCAGTTGATCCTTATCGACCATGACCGCTGAATCAACGTTGTTATCAGAGAGTTCAGCCAAGACTGTTGAGGTGTTTACCTTCAGGAAGGCTTGGCCAGAATTTGAAATGCGGCCAAAGGCGCTGATGACAACGATCGCAATAATGATCCAGAAAAGTGGAGTGCGAACCCAACGTTGCATCCGCTTCTTAGGGCTCGTATTAGGACTCTTAGCTTTCTTCTCTGCCACGATGAATAATCCTCGACGCTCTCTTAGGAGTAGACATGCTCAGCGAGCACGCCAATGAAATCTAGGTTGCGATACTTCTCGTTGTAATCAAGGCCATACCCAACAACGAACTCTTTGGGGATATCAAAACCGACATACTTCACATCGACATCGACCTTCGCAGCTTCGGGCTTGCGAAGCATTGTGAGAATTTCTACGCTCTTTGTTCCACGTGACTCAAGGTTGGATTTAAGCCAGGCAAGTGTGAGCCCAGTGTCGACGATATCTTCCACGATCAACACTTCACGGCCGGTGATATCGCGATCGAGATCTTTCAGAATGCGAACAACACCGCTGGATTTTGTTCCAGATCCATAACTTGAGACCGCCATCCAATCCATCTCAACGTGGCGGTTGAGGGCACGTGAGAAATCTGCCATCGTCATCACGGCGCCTTTGAGGATTCCAATGATGAGGAGGTCACGACCTTCGTAATCTGCTTCGACCTTGCGTGCGAGTTCTTGTAAGCGAGCGCTAATCTCTTCCCCGCGAACAATTACACGGGCAATATCGGTTCCGGCTGTCGTGAGATCCACTGTGCTCCTCTAACTAGATATCTGCTCTGAGTCGGTTATTTGGTCTGCAAGAGCGAAAGTCTGCCCGAAATTCGGGAAACCTTCACACCACCAGGGAGGCAGACCTCCCCTTGCCCCGCCCACGCTGTGACCAAGGCCTCTACCGGGGCTAAGTGATCGGCTGTGAGCGTGCCCTGGGGGGAACCCGCCTCATAGATAGCAGCTCTCAAAACTCTGGCCCGGATCGCTGTGGGCAGGGCTGCTAACTCCGCCACGATCAAATCGGGGTGGCTTGCTCTAAATTCACTCGCTAATTGATCTAAGGCATCGGCATCCTCCCGAGCAATCTTTGCTCCTCTGGCCAACGCTTCGACGATGCCAGGTCCAAGCTGGGCCTGCATCATCGGCAAAATATTCTTTCTAATCCGCACTCTCGCAAACTCTTCATTCTCATTATGCGGATCAGACCAAAATGCAATCTCTAACTCAGCACAGGCCGCAACAGTTGTTGCACGATCAACACCAAGGAGTGGTCGAAGATATTTGTGATCTGGTGTTGCCGCTGCCATACCACTGAGTGATCTCGTGCCCGATCCACGTGCCAGACCCAATAACACTGTTTCAGCTTGATCGTTACGAGTGTGTCCTAAGAAAATGGATGGGGCGTTGAATTCTTTCAGTGCTTCATCAAAGGCACGATATCTGGCACGACGTGCCGAACTCTCTAGACCATCCGTGATCTCCACAGTCACTGGGCGAATCTCAATCTGATGAAATCCAAGAGTTGTCAGTGTTTGAGCAGTTCTCTCTGCAACCTGCGCTGATCCTGGCTGCAGCCGGTGATCGATGATGATGGGAATGAGATTGATTGCTAGCTCGTGAGATTCACGAGCAAGGCATGCGGCAAGAGCGAGTGAATCTGCGCCACCTGAGACTGCGATCAAGATGTTCTCGCCAGCACCACAACTTTCCAGCCATGGCCGTACCGCTTGTCTGATCACAAGGGTCGACTTCATGGTCTTATCTTAAAGAGAAAGAGCGGTAAGTGTTAGACCCGTCCACCAGAAGGCATGAGGCCCTGGATGCTGTAGATATTGGAGTAGAGCAGACCCTTACCCTTTGAGTTCGCCTCCCACATCATCCCGCCACCGGCATAGATCGTGATGTGGTGAATATTTTGAACGCTGCCATCAAAGGAGTAGAAGAGAAGGTCACCTGGGATCAGCTCAGACAATGGCACCCGCTTGGTGTCCACAAAGTAGAGCGCAGCATTGAGGCGAGACCAGTTCGGATAGCCCAAGCCCGCTGAATTATAAGCGGCATAGACCAACCCGGAACAGTCAAAGGCACTTGGTCCTTGTGCGCCCCAGATATATGGCTTGCGGGCAAGAACTTGAACCTTGGCAAAGGCAACTGCGGCTGCTCGCATCGCCTCTGTTGACCTCGTTGTTGATCGTCCCTTAAAGCCTTTATCTGGCCAAATCTTCGCCTGATACTTCGTCGTTGTTGCAATCGCAGAGTTTGCTTCTTCAAGTGTGGAGAGTTGAAGTTGTTGCTCCAGCGTTAAACGAATACTGCGAGCTTTAGCAAGCTCTGCCATTAATTGATTTTCAATCGCAAGAAGTCGATTCACTTCTTTCTGTTGAATCGCCTTTGCATCATCGGCTGCCTTCTTCGTTGCAGCCACCTGTGCCGTTGCAACAACCTGGGCTGCCTTTGTGCGATCTGCTTCAACCTGGGCAGCTTTGGCAACAACCATCGCGCTTTGATAGCGCTGAAGCGCAGTCGAATTGCTTGCACCCACTTGGTTAAGAGTGTTAAGTCGATCAATCAAATCTTGCGGACCCTTTGCGCGCAGGACAGATTCAAGATCTGTGAAACCAGATCCCATGATGTAAGCATTTTGTGCCATCCGACCGATTTGACGATTCTGTGCGGCAACTGCCGCTGCCGTCAGTGCAGCATGGGCTGCAGCAGCATTGGCTTGGTTGGTAGCGACTACTAAATCTGCCTGTGCCTTCACATACTTTGCTTGCGCAGCAGCTGCGACTGCGGTGAGCTGTCTGAGTGTTCCTTGCGCGGCGCTTAATTTTGAAGAAGCTGCTTTTGCTGCTGCTTGCTTTGCTGCTTCAGCGGCCTTTGCCGCATCGATTTGAGCCTTTGTTGGCTTGGGAGTTTTCGCGTGTGCAAATTCTGCAACCGAGGAGGTAAGCCCGAAAATCAACGTGCCTATAAGGGCAGCGCTAATCAGACGTTTTTTCACTCGTAAGGCTCCTTGGGTTCCCCCGAATTTTACGCCGTGGGCCTGTGAAATCGCGGGTAATAGAAGCTAGTTAGCAAAAATTCTTCTAGTTAGATACATCTCGTCGCTTGAAGAGCAGTGAAACGATCGCACCGCTCACGATCAGATATATGGCATCCATGATAAGTGAATGCTGATAGGTGAATGTGAA
>CAIJKC010000032.1 GCA_903821145.1 uncultured Actinomycetes bacterium
AACAGCTGTTGCATCAGCAAGTGATTCACGTTTGCGTGAGATCGCCGATTTAAGAAGTACGGCGGCGAGTGGAGCGAGGATCAAGACAAGCAGTGAGATGACAATGGCAAATGGGTTCTGGTTATTCTCCCGATCATCGCGATCGCTCATGCCACCAAAGATCATCATGCGCATCATCATGTCGCTCAAGATCGCGATCGCACCAGCTGTTGTTGCCGCAACCGCTGAGACGAGTGTATCACGATTGGCAACATGGCTCATCTCGTGAGCAATCACGCCTTGAAGTTCATCACGATCCATAATCTCAAGAATACGAGTGGTGAATGCAATCACGGCATGCTCTGGATTGCGACCGGTTGCGAAGGCATTTGGGGCGTTGTCATTGACGATTGCAACTTTAGGAAGTTTAAGTCCTGATGCAATACAGACTTCTTCAATTAAATTGAAGAGGGCTGGATTATCTTCGCGTTCGATAATACGTGCACCAGTCATCGTCATCACGAGAGAATCTGAGAAGTAGTAGGAGCCCCAGACTGAGATGAGTGCGAGGCCAACCGCAACCGGAACAATCAAGGTAGTTGATTTTCCAAGATAGGTCATCGCCGCAAAGACTACGAGCCAGACAAGTGCGCCCATTCCAGCCAAGAGGCCGAAGGTCTTGCGGCGATTAGAGCCCTGAAGTTTGCGGAAATTTACTGAGGAATCCGTCATAGAGAAGTGCTCTTAGAACTTTACGTTGGGAACGTTACGATCTGTTGGGTTCTCAATTTCATAGAAGGCGCGGGTTGTTACCTTTGCCATACCCGCAAAGAGGCTTGATGGGAAGGTTTTAACAGCCTGATTGAGGCTGCGAATGGTGTCGTTATAGAACTGACGAGCAAAGGCAACTTTGTTCTCTGTTGTTGAGAGTTCCTCTTGGAGAGATAAGAAGTTCGCTGATGCTTTGAGATCTGGATAGCTTTCAGCGACTGCAAGCAGACCGCGAAGTGCTGTGGTGAGTTGGCCATCTGCGGCAGCAACATCTGCAACGCCAGTGGCTGATGTGGCCTTGGCGCGAGCTGAGATCACTGCATCAAGGGTGCTCTTCTCATGTGTGGCATAGCCCTTAACAGTTTCCACAAGATTTGGAATGAGATCGGCACGGCGCTTGAGCTGCACTTCGATTTGAGCGAAAGCTTCATCTGCTGCGATGTTGATCCGGATCAGTCCGTTATAGCTAACGACTACCCAGATGATCAGAATGAGAAGCAGGGGAACGACTAACAATGCGATTTTCATACTTTTACTCTACGCCCTTTCGCGCTATCTACTCATGGTGAAAATGAATTACTTGATCTCAGACTTGTGGAAGTTCAGCCACGACTTTGATGGCGTCGGTCCACGTTGTCCTTGATACCTCGAACCATAGAGCGCGGAGCCGTAAGGATGCTCAGCAGGGGATGAGAGTTTGATGAGACAAAGTTGGCCGATCTTCATTCCGGGGAAGAGCTTCACGGGAAGATTGGCGACGTTGGAGAGTTCTAGGGTGATATGTCCGCTAAATCCAGGATCGATAAACCCTGCGGTCGAGTGAGTGAGGAGACCTAGGCGGCCAAGAGAGGATTTGCCTTCTAGGCGGCCAGCGATGTCATCGGGAAGTGTGATCACTTCATAGGTGCTTGCGAGCACGAACTCGCCTGGGTGGAGGATGAAGAATTCGTCTGCTTCGACAGCGATCTCGCGGGTGAGCTCTGCTTGCTCGATCGAGGGATCAATCACTGAGTACTTGTGGTTTTCAAAGACACGAAAGAAGCGGTCCAGGCGAACATCGACACTGGAGGGCTGGATCATGGCTTCGGAGAATGGCTCGACTTTGACGCGGCCTAGCTCGACTTCAGAACGGATATCGCGGTCACTTAGTAGCACTCGCCGACCTTATATCCTCGACTCCTCTTGCATAAGTTACTGGTCAGTAGCATTATTGCGCCATGGGCCATTACATTGCAAACCTGCGTGATATCGAATTCTGTCTCTTCGACCTTTTGGGCCGCGAGAGCATCTTGGGAAGCTCCCTCTATAAGGAGTTAGACCGCGAAACCGTCATGGGCATGCTCGATGAGGTAAAGCGGATGGCTGAGAATGATCTCGCCGAGAGCTTTGTTGAGGGCGATCGAATCGGAACTTCCTTCGATAAGGCGACCGGATCAGTCACCCTTCCGGCAAGTTTTAAGAAGTCCTATCGCACCTTCATCGATAACGAGTGGTGGCGTATTGATGCCCCCGTTGAACTCGGTGGAACTCTTATTCCTTTCTCGGTTCGCTGGGCGATCGCCGAGATGGTC